>NZ_JAGLBB010000100.1 GCF_018260555.1 Deinococcus sp.
TCTTTACGCGTCAACCTCATTGCGGCGGTGTGTAATCGCACCGTTGTCAACGTGGCGTGACTTTCGCAGGAGGTCTAATGATACGGACTCCGATTGAAGGGGCTGCAAAGCCCGTTCAATCCGAGCGAAGCGAGTGGGAGCGGGGCGGGTTCCGGACGTGGAGCTGGCAATCCGGTGAAGTTCCGGGTTGTCGGCGAAACAAACGGAATCCGTATGGAGTACTGGAACCGTTCAATCCGCGTGGACTCATGGAAAGCCGCAGCGCGGGCAGGAGCAGGGCGGATGGCGGGGGGGCCACGCGGCGGCTCAGCGGGGGGTGCGTTCCTGACGCGCACGTTCGTAGACGGCGGCCAGCGCGGCGGCCCGCACCGGCAGGTCGTAGCGGGCGGCACTGAGGCGCGCCCCCTCCTGCAACGCCGGTAGGCGGTCCGGGCGCAGGGTGTCCAGCAGGCCGTCGGCCAGGGCTTCGGGCGTGGCGGCGCGGACCGTGCCGTTCACACCTTCCTCGATCAGGTCCAGCGCGGCGGGACTCTGCGCGGCGACCAGGGGCGCGCCCGCCGCGAGCGCCTCGATCATGCTCATGGGGAGCACCTCACTGGTACTGGCCGTGATGAACGCGTCGGCAGCCGCCAGGGCCTCGGGCACGCGGGCGTACGGGACGGGGCCGGTGAAGGTCACGCCCTCGGGGGCCTGCGCCTGCAGGGGCGCGCGGCTGGGGCCGTCGCCAACCACCAGCAGGCGCAGGTCCGGGCGGTTGGCCCGCGCCTGCGTGAAGGCGCGCAGGGCCACTTCCAGGTTCTTCTCGGGGGCGAGGCGGCCCAGGTACATCACGAGCGGCGTCTGGGGGGCCACACCGAACTCGGCGCGGAAGGCCGCGCCACTCGCCGCGCGGAACGACGCGAGATCCACCGGGTTCGCCAGCAGGTCCACGCGGCCCTGAAAGCCGTACTCGCGCAGCATGTCCACCATCGCCCGGCCCGGCGCGAGCACCGCGTCCACCCGGCGCGCGAAGGCGCTCACGTGCGGGCGCAGCACGGCCCGGCCCACCCGCCCCGGCATGGGCGCGTAGTGCAGGTACTGGTCGTACTGCGTGTGCGCCGTGTACACCACGGGCGCGCCCGACAGCCGCGACCAGCGCAGCGCCAGCTGTCCGGCCACGAACGGGTGCATGGTGTGCAGTACGTCCAGGTCCCGCAGCGGCAGGCGCGAGGTCAGCAGCGGCCCGGGCGCCAGCATCACGGGGTAATCGGCCGGAGCGCCCAGCGCCCGCGCGCCCGCGAACGACGAGTTCAGGCGGTACACGCCGTCCTCGCGGGGCGGCGTCTGCGGGTGACGGGGTGCAAAGATCCGCACCTCGTGCCCGAGGTCCCGCAGGCCCCGCGCGAACAGGGCGGTGCTGGTCGCCACCCCGTTGCGGGACGGCAGGTAGGTAGCAGTGACAATCCCGACGCGCACCGTGGCAGTGTAGCCTCCCGCAGCCTCCGGCGTGACCCGGCCCGTATCCTGTGGCGCATGAGTGTGCCGCTGATCATTCCCTGCGTGGACATCCAGTCCGGCCGCGCCGTTCGCCTGTTCGAGGGCGACCCGGACCGCGAGACCGTGTACTTCGACTCGCCGCTTAAAGCCGCGCGCCACTGGGTGAACCTGGGCGCGTCCCTGGTGCATCTGGTGGACCTGGACGCCGCCACCGGACGCGGCGAGAACCGCGCCGTGATCGCGCAGATCACCGCCGGGCTGGGCGTGCCGGTCGAGGTGGGCGGCGGCGTCCGCAGCCGCGAGGCCGCCGGGGACCTGCTGCGCCTGGGTGTGCAGCGGGTCGTGGTCGGCACGGCCGCCGTGAAGGACCCCGGACTGGTGACTGACCTGATCGCCCAGCACGGCCCGCAGCGGGTGGTCGTGAGCCTGGACGCGCGCGGCCTGGAAGTCGCCACGCACGGCTGGGCGCAGGGAAGCGGTGTGATGGTCGGTGACCTGACCACGGGCCTGGCCGACGCGGGCCTGGACACCCTGATCTTCACGGACGTGACCCGCGACGGCACCCTGCGCGGCCTGGACCGCGACCTGATGCGGCAGGTGCGCGGCCTGTGGCCCCGCACCCTGATCGTGGGTGGCGGCGTGGCCAACACGGACGACGTGCGCCTGCTCCAGGAAGAGGCTATCGAGGGGGCCATCGTGGGCCGCGCCATCTACGAGGGCACGCTGCCGTACCCCGTCACGCTGGCCTGAAGGCGGCGGCTGACACGGCTCTCTGGCCCAGCGACCTGCGCCAGCCACCCGTGCCAACCATCTGCACCAGCTATCTGGGCTGGGCCAGCTACTTGCGGTGGCGGCCGCCCGTGATGCCCAGCACCCGCAGCACGATCACGGCGGGCACGGCCAGGACGGCTGTCAGGGCGTTCCACACGGCGGCGCGCACGGTGGGCAGCACGCGGCCTTCCTCACGGCGCGGCGCGCGGCGCAGGACGCGCGGGACCGGCACACCCAGCACCCGGCCGCGACTGTCCCGCACGGGCCCGTCGGCCTGCTGTTTCGCGGCGCGTTCCTGCTCGCTCTCGATCGGGTCAATCCCGGCGCCCTGAGCGGCCAGGGCCTGCTTCTTGGCGGTGTTCGCCGCGCCACCCGCGTGCGTGCCGAAGCGCTGCGAGTACACCCACGTGACCTCCGCCCCGAAGAAGAAGATCATCGCCGAGTAGTAGATCCACAGCAGCAGCACGATCAGCGTGGCTGCCGCTCCGAACGCGCTGCCCGGCGCGGCCCGGCCCAGGTACAGGGCGATGCCCAGTTGCCCCAGCGTGAACAGCGCGGACGTGAAAAAGCCCCCCACCCACACTTCATGCCACTCCAGTTTCACGTTGGGCAGCACCTTGTAGATCCCGGCGAACACCGGCGCCAGGAACAGTACGGACAGCAGCGCCGTTCCGGCCCGCACGAAGAACGCCCCGGCGCCGATGGTATCGCCCAGCTGCTGCGCGATGACCGACAGGTACGTGTTCACGCCCAGGAACGCGATCAGCAGCACCCCGATGGCCAGGATCATCAGGAACGATTTCACGCGGGTCCACAGGACGTTCAGGAACCCGTTCGGGGGGCCCGGATCCGCGCCCCACATGGAGTTCAGGGCGTCCTGAAGCTGAACGAACAGCCCGGTGGCCCCCATGAACAGCGTCACGAACGCGACGATGCTGGCAAGCACACTGCCTTTTTTCAGGGCGTCGGTGTCGATCAGGCCGCGCAGGACGTCCGCCGCTTTCGCGCCCAGGTTCTGCGCCACGATCCCGCCCGGACCGAACAGTTGGTCCACGACGGTGCCGTTGCTCAGGAATTGCCCGGCGACCAGTACGGCCAGCAGCAGCAGCGGCGCCAGGCTGAACATGGCGTAGTACGCGATGGCCGCTGCCAGGCGGGGTGCTTTGTCCTGTCCGAACGCCATGAAGGCGTCGCGCAGCAGCGTGAAGATATCGGCCGGTTTGAGGGTCACGCGCATGACGGGCAGTGTACGTGCTGGCCCAGGAGTGTGCGTGGGGGCGGCTTAGACGGACTCCGGTTGATCCGGTGCAGTTCCGAATCAATCCGAGCGGAGGTGAGGAGGAGAGAAGCGGGGTCCGGACGTGCCGTTGGCCCCCCCCGGCGCAGTACTGGGCCGACTGCACCCGGTGTACGCCACGTACTGGATGGCGCGGCACTTCGAGGAGGCGGGCCGCAAGATCATCCTGCCGTTCCTGGAAGAGGGCGAGGGCGGTATCGGCACACAGGTGGACGTGACGCACACGGCCAGCGCCCTGCCCGGCATGCGCGTGACCGTCACGGCCACCTTCGAGCGGCAGGAGGGTCGGCGCGTGACCGCCCGCATGGTCGCCGTGAACGAACTCGGTGATCAGATCGGGCACGGCGCGACCACGCAGATGGTGCTGCCCCAGGCGCGCATCGACGAGAATTTCGACACGCTCCGGGGGCGCTGGGCGGAGCAGAGCGGGACGCCGTGACCGCGCGCCCGCTCCGGCACGCTGCCCCGTTCTGTCCGTGCGCTGAACAGAGCTGCGTGCCTGCCTGAACAGGGCTGCGCGCCTGTCTGGGCGGCTGCGGCTTGTGTGCGCGGCGTGTCTGAACCGGGTACAACGGCGGGCGGCTATGCTGGAGCGTCATGCCGAAAAATCTTTCTGTCTCCCGCTATTACGACGTGAAACGCGATTCTCAGGGGCAGCGCTTCATCAACGTGCACGTGTCGGGACTGGCACTGCTGCAAAATCCGCTGCTGAACAAGACCACAGCCTTCACGCCCGAGGAACGCCGGGAACTGGGCCTCGAGGGCCTCGTGCCGCCGCACACCAGCACCTTCGAGGAGCAGAAGGAACGCACGTACCTGCGTTACCTCAAGTGCAGCTCCGACCTGGAAAAGCACGAGTACCTGCGCGCCCTGCAAGACCGCAACGAGGTGCTGTTCTACGCGATCCTCGAAGATCACCTCGAGGAGATGCTGCCCATCATCTACACGCCCACGGTGGGCGAGGCGGTCCGTCACTACTCCAGCAACTACCGCTACCCGCGCGGGTTCACGGTCAGCACGGGCGACATTGACCGCGTGGACGACATGCTGGAGAACGTCACCGTGAACGACGTGCGCATGATCGTCGCCACCGATAGCAGCGCCATCCTGGGCATCGGGGATCAGGGCTTCGGGGGCATGGCCATCAGCATCGGGAAACTGTCGCTGTACACGGCGGCCGGGGGTGTCGGGCCGGACAAGACCCTGCCGGTCGAACTGGACGTCGGCACCAACCGCCAGGACCTGATCGACGATCCGCTGTACCTGGGCGTGCACCACCGCCGCCTGACCGGCGAGGCGTACGACGAGTTCCTGGATACCTTCGTGGAGGCCGTCACGACCCGCTACCCCAAGGCGATCATCCAGTGGGAGGATTTCAGTCGGGGCACGGCCTTCCGGGTGCTGGAACGTTACCGGCGTGTGGTACCCAGCTTCAACGACGACATTCAGGGCACGGGCGCCATGGCGCTGGCCGGGCTGATCAGCGCCACGCGCACCAAGGGCGAACGCCTGAGCGAGCAGGTGTTCGTGGTGGTGGGCGCCGGGGCCGCCGGGATCGGCGTGGCCATGGCCATCCGCCAAGGCCTGCAGGCCGACGGGCTGAGCCCCGAGGACGCGAACGCCCGCGTGTTCGTCGTGGACCGCCACGGCCTGCTGATGCACGGCCAGCCGGACCTGGAAGACCAGCAACTGAGTTTCGCGCGCCGCCCGGAAGACCTGAGCGGCTGGGTGTTCGGCGGCGAGTACCCCAGCATGCACGACGTGATCGTGAACGCCCGCGCCACCGCGCTGCTGGGCTTCACGGGCGTGCCCGGCCTGTTCCGGCAGGAGAGCGTGCAGGCCATGCTGGACTTCACGCCCCGGCCCATCGTGTTCCCGCTCAGTAACCCCAGCAGCCTCGTCGAGGCGCGGCCCGCCGACCTGATCCACTGGACGCACGGCCGCGCGATCATCGCGTCCGGCAGTCCCTTTCCCGACGTGGAGTACGAGGGCAAACGCTACCCGGTCGGGCAGGGCAACAACGCCTTCATCTTCCCGGGGCTGGGGTTCGGGGCGGTCGCCAGCCGCGCCCGCGAGATCACGGACAACATGGTCATGGAAGCCGCCCGCACCCTCGCCGAGTTCACGCAGGCGTACGGCGAGCGCGTGTACCCGCCCATCAGCGACCTGCGCGAACTGAGCGTCCAGGTGGCCGTGAACGTCGCCCTGCAGAGCATCCGGGACGGCGTGTGCGCCGAGCGCCGCATCCGCAGCATGAGCCGCGACGAACTGGAAGCCGTGATCCGCGACCGCGCGTGGCAACCGCGTTACCTGCCGCTGCGGCAGGGTTGATGGTTGACAGGTGATGGTTGATGGAAAGGGCTGTCTCCCCATCAACCTTCGACCATCGACCATCAACTCTTCCCCCCGTCACTGCGCCGCTTCCTGCCTGGGCTCTAGAATGCTGAGGTGAAGCGGCGTGTGTGCAGTGGGGTCGGGTTGAGCGGCGACAGGCCGCGCGGTTCAGCGTTCGGGCCTCTCCTGCGCGCCGCCGAGGGGCGCCCGTGAGCGCCATCTACCAGCGCGCCCGCCCGGTCCGCTGGGAGGACGTGGTCGGGCAGGAGCACGTCAAGGACGTCCTGAAAGCCGCGCTCGAACAGGGCCGGGTGGGGCACGCGTACCTGTTCAGCGGTCCGCGCGGGGTCGGTAAGACCACCACGGCCCGCCTGATCGCCATGACCGCCAACTGCACGGGGCCGCTGCCCAAACCCTGCGGTGAGTGCGAATCCTGCCTGAGCGTGCGCGCCGGATCGCACCCGGACGTCATGGAGATCGACGCGGCCAGCAACAACTCCGTGGACGACGTGCGCGACCTGCGCGAGAAGGTCAGTCTGGCCGCCATGCACGGCGGCAAGAAGATCTACATTCTCGACGAGGCGCACATGATGAGCCGCGCGGCCTTCAACGCCCTCCTGAAAACGCTGGAAGAGCCGCCCAGCCACGTGATCTTCATCCTGGCGACCACCGAACCCGAGAAGATCATCCCGACCATCCTCTCGCGCTGCCAGCATTACCGCTTCCGGCGCCTGACGCCCGAGGAGATCGCCGGGAAGCTCGGTGGACTGGTGCAGCGCGAGGGCGCGCGCGCCGATGGTGACGCCCTGCAATTGATCGGCCGACTCGCCGACGGGGCCATGCGCGACGGCGAGAGCCTGCTGGAGCGGATGCTGGCCGCCGGGACCGCCATCACCCGCGCGGGCGTGGAGGACGCGCTGGGCCTCCCGCCGGGCGAACGGGTGCGCGGCATAGCCGCCGCGCTGGTCGGCGGGGACGCCGCCACCGCCATCAGCGGCGCGGCCGCCCTGTACCGCGACGGGTTCGCGGCCCGCACGGTCGTCGAGGGCCTCGTCGCGGCGCTCGGCGCGGCCCTGCACGCCGAACTGGGCCTGAAAGACACCAGTCCGGAAGCCCGCCTGGACGGCGCGGACG
>NZ_JAGLBB010000101.1 GCF_018260555.1 Deinococcus sp.
GGCCGGTCGCCGTGACCCGCCCGGCCAGCACGGCCGCCACCCGCCCGCGCGTGGTACTGGACGCCGGGCACGGCGGGATCGATCCCGGCATGGTCAGCCGCTGGGTCACCGAGGAGGACGTCACGCTGGACGTGGCCCTGCGCACCCGCGCCGAACTGCAACGGCATGGGGTGAACGTGACCATGTCCCGCACGGCGGACCGGCACCTGAGTGCCAACAAGGGCGCCGACCTGGAAGCCCGGTCCCGACTGGCGAACAACGGGCAGGTCAGCGCGTTCGTCAGCATTCACGTGAACTCGGCCGGGGCGTCCGCGCAGGGCATCGAGACGTACTATTTCGGGCAGCCGCTGGCGGGCAGTAACCGCAGTCTGGCCGTGCAGGAAAACGGTGGCGGCAGCCTCGGCGAGCAGTTGACCCGCCAGGCAGCGAACACCGCGCAGAACCTGCTGGGTGACATTCTGGCTCAGGCCAAGATCTCGTTCAGCCGTCAGCTGGCGCAGAAGGTGCAGTCCCGCCTGATCGCCGCGACCGGCGCCGTGAACCGGGGTGTGCAGACCGACGCCTTCTACGTGATCCGCAACCCCACCACGCCCGCCATTCTGGTCGAGGTGGGCTTCGGGTCCCATCCGGTCGAGGGGCCCAAGCTGGCCTCTGCCGCGTACCGCGAGCAACTGGCGCAGGCCCTGGCGCGCGCCATCCTAGATTTCCTGAACACCAAGTAGGCGGCGGCGCCCGCTTGCCCGTACCGGCCTGAACTGACCGGCTGGCCCACTTGACTGGCCCACTTGCCTGGCCCACTTGCCTGGCCCACTTGCCTGGCCCATTTGACTGGACCGCTGCACCTGGGGAGGTCTTCACCTGGGATGACGGCCCCGCGCCTTCACGGTACTATCCTTGACAGTCAATGTGGAATCACTTCCAGTCCTGGCAGAGGTTCCCGATTCCGTTCCCGTACGCGCCAGCGGCCGACAGCCGGTCACCCACAGCCGATCATCAGGAGGTTCTCTCATGACCATCACACGATCCAGCGGCGTTCTGCTGCACCCCACCAGCCTTCCTGGCCCCTACGGCATCGGGGAACTCGGCGCGCACGCCCGCGCCTTCGTGGACTGGCTCGCGCGCGCCGGCCAGAAGTACTGGCAGGTCATGCCCCTGGGCCCCACCGGGTACGGCGACAGCCCCTATCAGGCGTTCAGCGCCTTTGCCGGAAATCCCTACCTGATCGACCTGACCGCCCTGCGCGAACACGGCCTGCTGCAAGAGACGGATTTCAACGCCCTGCCGGACTTCAACGCCGACAAGGTCGATTTCGGGCAGCAATACGTGTGGCGTAACCAGATGCTGGGCCGCGCCTACGCCCACTACGCCTTCGGCGGCGCGCAGCACCTGACCGCCGACTTCGAGGCCTTCAAGCAGGAGCAGGCCGCGTGGCTCGACGACTACGCGCTGTTCATGGCCCTCAAGGACGCGCACGGCGGTCTGCCCTGGAACGCCTGGGAGGCGGCCACCCGCGACCGCCACCCCGACGCGCTGAGCGCCGCGCGCGAACAACTGACCGGCACCACCGAACGCGTGAAGTTCATCCAGTTCCTCTTCTTCCGCCAGTGGAACGTCCTGCGCCGCTACGCCGCCGAGAAAGGCATCCAGATCATCGGAGACCTTCCCATCTTCGTCGCCATGGACAGCAGCGACGTGTGGGCCAACCGCGATCAGTTCTACTTCGACGACCAGGGCCAGCCGACTGTCGTGGCCGGCGTGCCCCCGGACTACTTCAGCGAGACCGGCCAGCTGTGGGGCAACCCGCTGTACAACTGGAAGGCCATGCAGGACGCCGGCTTCCAGTGGTGGATCGAGCGTTTCCAGGGCAGCCTGAACCTCTTTGACCTGATCCGCATCGATCACTTCCGGGGGTTCGCGGCCAGCTGGGAAATCCCCTTTCCTGCCGATACTGCCATTCACGGCCAGTGGGTGCCTGCCCTGGGCCACGAGATGTTCGCCGCCGTCCGTGAGGCGCTGGGCGTTCTGCCCATCATCGCCGAGGACCTGGGCGTCATCACGCCCGATGTCGAGAAACTCCGCGATGACTTCGAATTTCCCGGCATGGCCGTCTTGCAGTTCGCGTTCGGCGGCGGCGAGTTCAGTGTCAACGACTTCCTGCCCCACAACCTGCGTGAGAATCAGGTCGTGTACACCGGCACACATGACAACGACACCAGCCGCGGCTGGTGGGTGCACGCCGAGGAGCAGGAGCGCCACAACTTCCGCGTGTATACCAGCAGTGACCCCACGGAAGACACCTTCGCGGCCCAGCTGACCCGCATGGCCTTCGAGAGCCGCGCCGCGCTGGCCATCGTGCCCCTGCAGGACCTCCTGAACCTCGGCACGGACGCCCGCATGAACCTCCCGGGGACCACCGGGGTCCACAACTGGACGTGGCGGTACCGCGCCGCCGACCTGCGCCCGGACATCGCCACGACCCTCAGGGAACTGACCGAATCCACCGGACGGTAAGAACCGCCGCCAGTTGATGGTTGAAAGTTGATGGTTGATAGAGGGTCGCCGGACCTTCCATCAACCATCAACCGTTCACCATCCACTACCCTGTGGGCATGAAGCTCTACACCAAAACCGGCGACGGCGGCACCACGGGACTGTACGGCGCGGACCGCGTGAGCAAGGCGAACATCCGGGTGGAAGCGTACGGCACCGTCGATGAACTCAACAGCGCCATCGGACTGGCCCGCGCCCACAACACCCGCAGCCACAAACCCGACCCGGCCCTGGACGCCGACCTGGAGTACCTCCAGAACGCCCTGTTCGACGTGGGCGCTGACCTGGCCACCCGCAGCGGAACCACGTACGAGAAGAAGATCACCCGCATGGACGAGCAGGACGCCACGTTCATCGAGGCCATGATCGACCGCTACCAGGAGGCCGCGCCGCCCTTCACGGGCTTCGTGCACCCCGGCGGCACGCCCGCCGCCGCCAGCCTGCACGTGGCCCGCACCGTCGCTCGCCGCGCCGAGCGCGAGGTGATCCGCCTGCTGCACGAGGAGGACGCCAACCCGCACGTGCAGGTGTACCTGAATCGCCTGTCCGACCTGCTGTTCGTGATGGCCCGCGCCGCCAATCAGTCCGCCGGTATCGAGGAGCACGCCTGGCTGGTCAAGGGCCGCCGCTGAGGGACTGAACGGACGGGAAGCGCAGGCTGACGCTGGGCGGTGGGTGGGCGGCGACCACGCCACGGTGCACGACGTAATCATGGTGCTGCTGGCCACCCTGAACCCCGTGGAACTGGCGACCACGCAACTGGGACCGATACAGACTCGGATTGAAGGACCGGTGCTGTCCTGATCCGGCCGGGCTGCTGTGTCGGCCGGGCGCAGACGACAAATGAAAAGAAATCTTGTATTTTGCTTATCATATGATATGACCGGGTGAACTGGACACCGGTACGCCGCCGCGACCACCAGGGCCTACACTGTCGCAACAACCGCGCCCCAGCCGGGCACGCGCACACCCCACGGAGGACAGCATGACTGGAGCACCCACCCACCCGCAGAGCAAATGGCTTGAAGCCGAACTGAAGTACGACAGCCGCGTCGTCGGCAAGCACGAGGTCGTCATGACGCGCGGCCTGGGCGCCACCGTCTGGGACGAGTCGGGCCGTTCGTACATCGACTGCGTGGCCGGGTACGGGGTCGCCACCGTCGGTCACAGCCACCCGGACGTGGTGCGCGCCATCAAGGAACAGGTCGACCGCCTGATCGTCATGCCGCAGAGCCTCCCCAACGACAGGCGCGCCGAGTTCCTCTCGGAACTGGTCAGCGTCACCCCCGCCGGCCTCGACCGCGTGTTCCTGTGCAACAGCGGCACCGAGGCCATGGAGGCCGCCAAGAAGTTCGCCATCACCGGCACGGGCCGCAAGCGTTTTGTCAGCATGAAACGCGGCTTCTCGGGCCGCAGCCTGGGCGCACTGGCCTTCACCTGGGAACCCAAGTACCGTGAGCCCTTCGGGGATGCGGTGGACAACCGCAACGTGGACTTCGTGACCTTCGGGAACATCGAGGAACTCCGCGCCGCCGTTACCGAGGAGACGGCCGCCGTGATTCTCGAGGCCGTTCAGGGCGAGGGCGGCGTGCGTCCCGCCAGCCTGGAATTCATGCAGGAAGCCCGCCGCATCACTCAGGAGCGGGGCGCGCTGCTGATCCTCGACGAGATCCAGACCGGGTTCTGCCGCACCGGCAAGTTCTTCGCGGCCGAACACTATGGCGTGGTGCCCGACGGCATGACACTCGCCAAGGCCATGGGCGGCGGCGTTCCCATCGGCGCGTTCGTCATGACCCAGGATGTCGCGGACCGTATGCCGGCCGGCGGGCACGGCGGCACCTTCGGAGGGAACCCGCTGGCGATGGCGGCGGGCGTGGCGACCATCCGCGCCATGAAACGCGAAGGCATGGCCGAGCAGGCCCGCGAGAAGGGCGAGTACTTCATGGAGCGGCTGCGCGCCATTGGGAGCCCCAAGGTCCGCGAGGTGCGCGGCCTGGGTCTGATGATCGGCGTGGAACTCAAGGAGAAGAGCGCGCCGTACATTCACGCGCTGGAACACGAGGAAGGCGTCCTGGCCCTCCAGGCCACCCCGCTGGTCGTGCGCTTCCTGCCGCCCATCACCATCAGCCGCGAGCAGATCGACGCGGTCGTGGCCGCCTTCGAGCGCGTGCTCAGTGGCGTGAACCCCCGCGCCGAGCGGCAGGCCCAGCTGGCCGCGCAGGCCGCCGCGAGCGGGACGGCCCAGGGCGAGGCCATCCAGACGGAATAGGCCCAAACGGAATAGGGCCAGACGGAAGAGGGCCAGACTGGGGAGGCCCAGGTGAAGAAGGCAGCCCGTTTCAGAAAGCACCACTCCCGGCAGGTCCGGCGGGTGGTGTCTTTAAGTCTGGGGCCGGACGGCAGGCGGGGGGTCTACACTTCCTCCACAACATCAGGAACTTAATGAACGTGGGTGTGGGTGAAGAAGGTGATTTTCTTCAAACACAGCGGCGTGAATTTCCTTACACTGTACGGCGATGAAGTACTGGGTGGTAGGGATAACGGCAGTCGCACTCCTCGGAGGGGCGCTCGCCATGGGTGTCGCGACGCAACCGGACGGCAAGATGGCCCCCGGACTGCACATTGCCGGCGTGGACGTCGGCGGCCTGAACCGCGAGCAGGCCCTCAGCGCGCTCGGAAACCGGGCGGCCGCCGCGCCCCAGGTCACGGTCCGCGCCGGCAAGAACAACTGGACGGTCGCGGCCGACACACTCGGCTGGCACGCCGACGCTGAAACCAGCGTGCAGGCCGCGCAGAAGATCACCGCCGAGCGCGGCGTGCTGGAGAGGTTGCAGGGTCTGGTGGGCGCGGCGCCGGTGCAGGACATTCCCCTGACGGCGGCCGTGGACGCTGCGGAGGCCAGGGCGGCCCTGAACTCCCTGACGGCCGGGCTGAACGCGGCTCCCAGAAACGCCAGCGTGTACTTCGACAAAACCAGCATGAAGTACGCCGTGAAACCGGGCGTGACCGGCGTGAAGGTCGATGTGACCGGCGCTGTGAACGCCTACGTGGCCAACCCCGCCCTGACCACCCTGACGGTCGCGGCGACCGAGCAGGCCCCGCAGTACACCACCGAGGCCCTGAGTGCCTACGCGAAACAGGGCAACGCGCTGGCGCGCCCGTTCACTGTGACACTCGGCACCACAGGTCGCACCGGCACCCTGAACGCCCTTCAGGTCGCGGACCTGTACTGGGTTCGTGAAACCGGGATCGTGCCCGACGAGACGACCCTCAAGGCCGCCTTCGGTCGCCTGGCCGGCTTTGTCGATCAGCCTGCCCAGAACGCCCGCTACGCCCTTCAGGGCGGCAAGCTGGTCAAGGTCAGGGAGCGCGCCGGGGTCGTCACGGACCGCGCCGCCGCGTACGCCGTCTTCCGCAAGAGCGTGCTGGACGTCATGCAGAAGGCGGCCGTGTTTCCCAGCCGTCTGGATAAACCCACCCTGACCCTGGCGAGCCTCCCGGATGCCGGGGCCCTGGAGCTGATCACCACGGGCCGCAGCACCTACTACCACTCCAGCGCCGCGCGCCGCACGAATATCGCCAACGCCGCCGCCAAGATCAACGGCGCCGTCGTGCCCGCCGGTGAGGTCTTCTCGTTCCTGAAGGCCCTGGGCGGCATTGACGCCTCGAACGGGTTCGTGGGCGGCCTGATCATCAGTGGTGGCCGCACCGTGGACGGTCTGGGCGGCGGCGTGTGCCAGGTCAGCACGACCACCTTCCGCGCGCTGTACCAGGCGGGCCTGCCGGTCGTGGAACGCAACCAGCATTCGTACCGTGTGGGCTACTACGAACCGCAGGTGGGCTTCGAGGCCGCCGTGTACGATCCGGGGCTGGACCTGAAGATGAAAAACGACACGAGCGCGCCCATCCTGATCAAGACCGTCAACAACAACGCCACCAGTACCCTGGACGTGCAGGTCTGGGGCGTGAAACCCAAACGGACGGTGACGGTCAACCCCGCCGTCATCACGGCCCGCGTGCCGCACCCCGCTCCCAAGTACGTGGTGAACCCGTCCCTGCGTCCCGGCCAGATGACCCAGGTGGACTGGGCCGCCGACGGGTACAGCCTGTACATTAGCCGTACCATCCGTGACGCCAAAGGCACCCGCAGCGACCGCGTCAGCACCGTGTACAAACCCTGGCAGGCGGTGTACGAAACCGGCCCCAGGAGTTGATGGACGACGGTTGATGGTTGACTGACATCTTTCAGTTTTAGAAAAGGACGTCCAGCACGGCTTCTGACCTCAGAATGAGGGTGTGAAACAGAA
>NZ_JAGLBB010000102.1 GCF_018260555.1 Deinococcus sp.
CAGTTTGGGCAGGGAGTCTCGCTGATGGTCCACCTTACCCAATCGACTCCCGGAAGTCACCCTGCTGAGCAGTTACCCTGATGGAATGGTTTTTAACAACCATTCCATCGGAGCTGACCGGGTGGGAGCAACGCGGCTTCGGGGCGCAAAGTTGGCGACCCGGTGTGTTTCCGGGTTGTGAACGAAACACGCGGCAGTCCGTATCAGGCGCGTGCGCGTGGCCGCCTTGCCAACCAGACGGGGCAAGGCGGCCAGTGGCGCGCCCGGTGCCTGGTCAGCGGGGGTTGCGGCGGGCTGGGAGGCTCAGGCCCAGGCCGGTCAGCAGGCCGCCCAGCGCGGCCAGTCCGGCGGTGATCAGCACGTTGTTCAGGGGGCTGGGGAAGTTGGTGCTGCGGTTGGCGTTCGCCACGGCGTGCAGCTGGTTGATGTCGATCACGTCCTTCCCGAGCAGGATCGCGGCGACGACCAGAATGATCAGGCCCAGGGCGGTGGCAAGGCGGGACAGGAGTTGCATACCACCAGCTTAAAGGGTCGCGGGGCGGCGTGGGTGCGGGCGGCCCCCGGCGCGGGTGCGTGGGGGTGGGTCGGGTGGTACGCGCGGGGGAACATGAGGCGGGTGGTCAGGTGGCATGCGCGGCGCGCGGCGGGGGTATGCTGAGGTGTTATGACGCAGTCGCAGACGATCATGTCAGGCGGGAACGCAGCCTTTATCGAGGGTTTGTACGAGGCGTACCTGGCCGACCCGCAGAGTGTGGATCCCGAGTGGCGTTCCTACTTCGATGAACTTCGTGGGGGCGCGCAGGAAACGTCTCATTCAGCCGTTCAGCAGGCGTTCTACGAGCTGGGCACGCAGCGCCGGGGGGGCGGTGTCGTTCCGGCGCCGCAGGGTGTCAGTGGGGCGCAGCAGGCAGCGGGGGCGCTGATCACGGCGTACCGCGTGTACGGGCACATCAGTGCGCGCACCAACCCGCTGAACATCCGGGGCCTGCCGGTCGTGCCGGAATTGACGCCCGAGTACTACGGACTGTCGGCCGCCGACCTGAGCGAGCAGGTGCATGACGGGCCGTTCAGCGGGCCGCTGCGGGACGTGATCGCGCAGCTGCACGAAACGTACTGCGGGACCATCGGCTTCGAGTTCAGTTACCTGCCCGCCACGGAACGCGCGTGGTTCCAGGGGCGTATCGAGGAGAACCGGGGCCGGGGCGTGTACTCCGCCGAGGAGCGCCGCCGGTTCATGTACAAACTGAATGCCGCCGAGGGCCTCGAACTGTACCTGAAGAACAAGTACCCGGGCGTCAAGCGCTTTGGCCTGGAAGGTGGCGAGAGTTTCATCACGCTTCTGGACCGCGTGATTCAGCAGGCGGGCGTGCAGGGCGTGAAGGAAGTCGTGATCGGCATGGCCCACCGTGGCCGCCTGAACACCCTGGTGAACATCTTCGGGAAGCCCGCCAGTGTGCTGTTCGACGAGTTCGACGGCAAGAAGAAGATCAGCGAGGACCCGGACGTGGCAGGCGACGTGAAGTACCACATGGGGTACTCCAGTGACGTGCGCACGCCGGGCGGGCCGATGCACCTGGCGCTGGCGTTCAACCCCAGCCACCTGGAGATCGTGTCTCCGGTCGTGCACGGCAGTGTCCGTGCCCGCCAGGACCGCCGGGGTGACGAGTCGCGCCGCAGCGTGCTACCCATCACCGTGCACGGTGACGCGGCCGTGAGTGGGCAGGGCGTGGTCATGGAGACCCTGAACCTGTCGCGCCTGCGTGGCTTCGCGACCGGCGGGGCGGTGCGCATCGTGATCAACAACCAGGTGGGCTTCACGATCAGCGACCCGCGTGACACGCGCAGCAGCCGCTACTGCACGGACGTGGCCAAGATCGCCAACGCGCCCGTGCTGCATGTGAACGGGGACGATCCCGAGGCCGTGGCGTTCTGCGGGGACCTGGCGCTGGCGTACCGGCAGGAGTTCGGCAAGGACGTGTTCGTCGACCTGATCTGCTTCCGCCGCAACGGGCACAACGAGGGCGACGAGCCGCGCATGACGCAGCCGATCATGTACCGCGAGATCGACAAGCATCCGGGCACGCGGGCGCTGTACGCCGCCAGCCTGGAGAAGGCGGGCGTGCTCCAGCCGGGCGAGGGTGACCAGATGGTCGAGGGGTACCGCGACCGCCTGGACCGCGCCGAGCCGGTCGTGACCGAGATGGAGAACCTCGCGCAGAGCAAACTGGCGGTGGACTGGTCCGGCTACACCGACACCCAGTGGCACGACGAGGTGCCGACCGCCGTGCCCCGCGAGAAACTGGAGGCGCTGGGCACGCAGCTGGCCGAGGTGCCCGAAGGGTTTAAGGTGCACCGCACCATCGAGCGCACGGTCATCGGGCCGCGCCGGGCGATGGCCAAAGGGGAGCAGCCGCTCGACTGGGGCATGGGCGAGATGCTGGCCTACGCGAGCCTGCTGGACGAGGGCTACGGCGTGCGGCTGGTCGGTCAGGACAGCGGGCGCGGGACCTTCGTGCACCGTCACGCGGTGCTGCACGATCAGAACGGTCAGGACCCCATGAACGAGGAGTACATGGCGCTGGGGCACCTGCGTGACGGGCAGGGCCGGGTCGAGGTCATCGACTCGACACTGTCCGAGGAGGCCGTCATGGCCTTCGAGTACGGGTACTCGACCAGTGAACCAAACGGCCTAATCGCCTGGGAAGCGCAGTTCGGTGATTTCGCCAACGGCGCGCAGACCGTCATCGATCAGTTCATCGCGGCCGGTGAGAGCAAGTGGCAGCGCCTGAGCGGCCTGACGCTGCTGCTCCCGCACGGCTACGAGGGCGCGGGTCCCGAGCACAGCAGCGCCCGCCTGGAGCGGTTCTTGCAGCTGTGCGCGCAGAAGAACATGCAGGTCGTGGTGCCTTCCAGTGCCGCGCAGATCTTCCACCTGCTGCGCCGTCAGGTGCTGCGCCCGTACCGCAAGCCGCTGATCGTCATGACGCCCAAGAGCCTGCTGCGCAACAAGCTGGCCATGAGTCCCCTGTCGGAACTGGCCGAGGGCCGCTTCAGCGAGGTCATCGGGGACGCCCAGGTGACGGGCGCGCGCCGCGTGGTCATCAGCAGCGGCAAACTGCACTGGGAACTCAGCGAGGCCCGCCGCGCCGACGAGCAGGGATACGAGGGGGTCGCGCTGGTCCGTCTGGAGCAGCTGTACCCCTTCCCGGCTGAGGCGCTGGCCGCTGAACTGGCCCGCCACCCCGGCGCGCAGGTCGTGTGGGCCCAGGAAGAACCCGAGAATCAGGGCGCGTGGCTGATGATCTGGGAAGACCTGGAGAAAGTCCTGGCGGACGGGCAGACGCTCACGCACGCCAGCCGTCCCCGCAGCGCCAGCACGGCCGCCGGGTACGCCAGCGTGCACGCCAAGGAGCAGGCCAAGGTCATCGCCGACGCGCTGGGCGAGAAGCTCAACCGTGGGGTGGTAGAGGACCAGAAGGAACTCGCCCAGGCGGCCAAACAGGAGGGCTGAGCGCACCCGAACGCCCCTGCGGCGGCCGGAACTTCATGTGGGCGGGCCACGTTCCTCCGGGAGCGGCCCGCCCGCGCGTTTCCCCGGTTGGGGTCCCGCGGGGCGTCCCCGTCTCAGTCACAGTCCCGGAGGGGTATAACTGAGAGCGTTATGGCGGACATTAAAGTTCCAGTTTTTTCCGAGTCTGTCAGCGAGGGTACGCTGCTGACATGGCACAAGAAGCCCGGCGACGCGGTCAAACGCGGCGAGGTCCTGGCTGAAATCGAGACTGACAAGGTCGTGCTGGAAGTCACGGCCCTGCAAGACGGCGTGCTGACCAGCATCGCCAAGCAGGAGGGCGACACGGTTCTCAGCGAGGAGACGCTGGGAGTCGTGGGGGACGCGGGCAGCGCCCCGGCCCCAGCCCCTGAAGCACCGGCAGCGGCCGCACCTGAGGCTCCCGCCGCCACGCCCGCTGCGGCCGGCCCGGCAGACGCAGGGCGCCGTGAAGACCTGTCCCCGGCGGTACGCAAGGTCGTTGTGGAGAACAACCTGAACCCCGCGCAGATTCCCGCGACCGGCCCGAAAGGTAACATCACCAAGGCCGACGCCATGGGCGCCGTGGGCCAGCAGGCTCCGGCGGGCACCCAGGCAGCGGGCACCCCGGCGGCCAGCATTCCAGCCGGCGCGCGCCCCGAGCAGCGCGTTCCCATGACCCGCATCCGCCAGCGCATCAGTGAGCGCCTGAAGGACGTGCAGAACACCGCCGCGATCCTCACGACCTTCAACGAAGTGAACATGCAGCCCGCCATGGACCTGCGCAAGAAGTACCAGGATCAGTTCGTGAACAAGCACGGCGTGAAACTCGGCTTCATGAGCCTGTTCGTGCGCGCCGCCACCGAGGCCCTCAAGGCCTTCCCGGTCGTGAACGCCAGCGTGGAAGGCAAGGACATCATCTACCACGGCTTCTACGACATCGGCATCGCGGTCGCCAGTGACCGCGGGCTGGTCGTGCCGGTCCTGCGGGACACCGAACAGATGAGCCTCGCCGGGATCGAGAAAGCCATCGGCGGCTTCGCGCAGAAAGCCAAGGCCGGGAAACTGACCCTGGAAGACATGAGCGGCGGCACCTTCAGCATCACGAACGGCGGCACCTTCGGGTCCATGATGAGCACGCCCATCATCAACGCCCCGCAGAGCGCCATCCTGGGCATGCACAACATCATCGAGCGGCCCATCGCGCAGAACGGGCAGGTCGTCATCGCGCCCATGATGTACATCGCCCTGAGCTACGACCACCGGATCATTGACGGCAAGGAAGCCGTGCAGTTCCTAGTCACCATCAAGAACCTGCTGGAAGACCCGGCGCGGATGCTGCTGGAACTGTAAGTCGGGTTGATGGTTGAAAGTTGATGGTCGATGGAAGGGACTCCCCCTCTACCGACCACCGACTTTCGACAGTTCACAACGATTGAGAGCCGAATGGGCTTCCGGCCGTGGAGCTGACAGGTCCAGCACATTACCGGACCTGTCATACGGATTCCGTTTGTTTCGCCGACAACCCGGAACTTCGCCGGATTGCCGGCTCCACGTCCGGAACCCGTTATGCTCCCACTCGCTCCGCTCGGATTGAACGGGCTTTGCAGCCCATTCAATCGGAGTCCGTATCATACGGAGAGCGTCTCCCCTGCCCCCCGCCCCCTGACAGTGTGTGTCAGCCGCGCACGATTTCCAGGATCTTCTCGCCGTACTTGCGCAGACGCTCGGGGCCCATGCCTCGCACCTCGTGCAGGTCCGCTTCGGTATACGGCACGCGGCGCGCGATCTCGGCCAGGGTCGCGTTGCTCGCCACGATGAAGCGGCTCATCTCCTGCCGCTTGGCCTCGGCGTTGCGCCAGTCGCGCAGGCGGGCGTAGACCTCTGCCTGCTCGTCACTGAGGTCCGCCGCCGGGTCCTCCCGGCCGCCCGGCAGGTCCGGCGTGAGCAGCACGGGGGTCACGTCCGCCACGGGCGGCGGCTGACGGTCCCGCGCGGGGCGCCCGGCCCCCCGGCCCTCAGGGCGGCCCTCGCTGCGCCCACGGCGACCGCGACCTTCGGTCTGGGGGGCCTCGGGGTCAGAGGCGACTGGCTCAGCCGTCCCTCCATCCTGAACCCCAGGCAGATGCGGCTCCAGGGGCGCGTCTGCGTCCTCTTCGGGCGCGTCTGCGCCGCCGGTGGTGATCGGTGCGGGCAGCGGCGCCGGAGCAATGTCCGGGGTGCTGGACGGAGAATCACTGAACACGATTTCCGGCTCCCAGGTTTCCTCCGGCGCGGAGTCCGGCGCAGGGGTTACGGCGCTGCTCGGCATGGGCGTGGCGGGGCGATCCGGGACGTTCCGCGTGGGGTTGGCCTGCGTGGGGTTGGCCTGTCCGGTGCGGGCGGGAGCGTCGAAGGTCACGCGCTCAGGCTGCGCCGCACCGGACTGGTCACGGCCCCGCTCGGCTGGACGACCCTGCGGGCGGGCGTCCTCGCGCAGCGGTGCGTCCGGTCGCGGCAGATCACGCGCCGCGCCGTCCCTGGGGGCGCCGTTCTGGGGGGCATTGTCACGGTCAGCGCTGTCACGGGAGGCACTGTCACTGCGGCTATCGGCAGCGCCGCCTTCGGAACGCTCGTCCGGACGGCCTTCACGGCGGAACTCGTCGCGGCGACCGCGTGCAAAGCGGTCACCCGCACGGTCCGGGCGGTCGCGGCGGCCAGAGCGGAACTCGCGGCGCTCCTCACCCCGGCTGCTGCGCCCCGCGTCACCCTGGGCGGCCTCCGGGTCACGCGGCGCGGCGCTGAAACCCTGCTGGCCGACTCCCTGCTGATTAGGCTTGTGCTGATTAACACCGTCGCTGGCGCCTTGCTGAGCCGTCTCACGCTGCAACAGGTCCAGGGTCACGCTCAGGTCCTCCAGACCCGGTGTGACCAGCACGCCCCCGCTGACGCTGCGCGCGGCGGCGAGCACCCCGCCCGAGGGGGCCGCCGTGTCGGCCACGGCGTCCGGGGCCAGCAGCAGCGCGGTCGGCC
>NZ_JAGLBB010000103.1 GCF_018260555.1 Deinococcus sp.
TACAACATCACGCAGAACGGCCAGATCACCATCACCCCCACCCGCTGATCCCAGCGCGGCATACCAGAACACCCCCCATCCGTTCATGCGGTGGGGGGTGTTCTCTTATCGGCGCACGCAAGTGGTAGGTGCATCGTGCCGAGCCCATCAATCGGAGTCCGTCTCATGCGGATTCCGATTGATTCGGCGTACTTCCGAATCAATCCGAGCGGGCGCGAGTAGGAACAAGATACGGATTGGGCGGTATAGAGCGGCAGTCCGTATCAGTCCGGGCCGTCGGTCAGCAGGTCATGCAGCACCCGGGCCGTCATGCCCCAGATGTCGTGGCCCTGCCAGGGGTATCGGTAGAGCGGTACCTGCTGACCATCCGGGAGGGCGCGTGTTTCTCGCACGACTGGCGTGGCCCGCAGGTCCGCCAGGGACGGCAGCAGCAACTGCGCCACCTCGCCGCTCAGGGTCAGGGTCGGTTCGGCCGGCATGCGCGCCAGCACCGGCGTCACATGAAACCCGACCGGCGTGAACACGTCGTCCAGTTCACCCAGCACCGTGACCTGCGCGGGGTCCAGGCCCACTTCCTCCCAGGCTTCCCGCACGGCGGCCTGCGTGGGCGTCTCGCCGGCTTCCAGACTCCCGCCGGGAAAACTGATCTGCCCCTGGTGGGTGGGCAGGTCCGCCGAACGCACCGTGAGCAGCACGCGCGGATCCACCTCGCGCGTCAGGGCGACCAGCACGGCCGCGCGGCGGTACGTGGGCAGGTGCAGGCTGCGCCGCCCCCGTTCACCTACCCACAGCGCCCACGGGTCCGCCAGGGCCAAGTCCAGTGGGTCCAGGTCACTCACGGCTCCGACCCCTGATCCGGCAGGGCGCGCAGCGTGGCCAGAGAACGGTCCCGTAGCGCCAGTTCCGGGTCCACTCCGGCACTCCGCGCCCAGGTGACCACGGCCGCCAGCACGTCCGCCACGCCCGGGGCGGTATCCGGGGCCTGCGTGGCAGCCTGCGCGACCGCCGCGCGGGCCGCCGCCGCTACGCCGCTTGGAATGCCCGCCAGTTTCTGCGTTTTCGACTCGCGCGCCAGTGCGCCCAGCGCGGCCGGCACGCGGTCCTCGGCGGGGCGGGACCGACCACCGCGTTCCTGCGCCTTGATTTCCTGCCAGTTCCTCATGACGTCCGTGCTGTCCTGTACGAGCACCTCACCGAACACATGCGGGTGACGGCGCACCAGTTTCTCCACCACGCCGCGCTCGACGGCCGCGTAATCGAAGGTGCCGCCCTCCTCGGCAATCACGCTGTGGAACGCCACCTGAAGCAGCACGTCGCCCAGTTCGTCACGGAGCGCCGCCGGGTCGCCGCTACCCGCCGCGTCAGACGCCTCGGCCGCCTCTTCCAGCAGGTAGGGGCGCAGGGATTCGTGGGTCTGCTCCTGATCCCAGGGGCAGCCGTCGGGGGCGCGCAGGCGGCGCATGATCGTCAGCAGGTCCTGCATCCTGTCACTGTAACGCGCTGGCCCACACCTGTTCCCGCGCAGCGCCACCTCTGGTTAACATGAGGCCGGGTCGCTCCCGGCGCGCGGTCCCTCACGCCCGCTTCACGCGGCGTCAGCTGGCCTGTGATGCACTACTGCCATGACCCTCACCGCACCCCGCTCCCTGACCCTCCTGCCCGCCGCCCTGTTGCCCGCCAGCCTGATGCTCGCAGGCGCCTTTCAGGGAGTCGGCGCGCAGGCCGCCCCGGCCAGTTGGAGCAGGGCGGCCCTGTCGTCCGCCACCTTTGTGATCCTGGACCCCCAGATTCAGGGGAATCCCAGCGCCGTCAGCGCCCAGCAGCGACAGGGCGTCCTGGAAGCCATGAAACGTGACTCGGCTGGAGCCATCAAGCGCCGCTACCCGAACGCCGTGATCGCCACCGGTCCCACGGCGCCCGGCGCGGTGCAGGTCAAACCGGTGCTGGTCACGCCGTCCGTACTGGCCCCCTGGAACACACTGACTGCCCAGCTTGAATTCCGCATGCCCGCCGGGAACAACGTGATTCTGAAACAGGACTTTGGCGTGCTGACGCTCTGGCAAAAGCAGGCCGAGGCAGCCAACTACATGTACGACGTGCTGGCCCAGCGCCTGCCCTGAACGCCGCTGCCCTGAACGCCGCTGCCCGGAATGGCGTGGCCGGCACACGACTCCTTACGACCGAGGCGGCCTCCGATTGGGTGGCGTTCAAGTTGCTGTGTCCCGCTCTGACATGAGTCTGATCAACGTACGCATACTGGTGTCAGGGGGACGCCATGACTCGACGGGAATACCTGCTTCGTTGTGCCTGGATCAGCTTGCAGCGCCGTTGGGGATGGGTGGCCGTCGCCGCCGTTCTGGCTGCCGCAGTGGCCGCCACGCTGAGTGTCAGTTTGCCGCTGACCCTGCTGATCACGCTGCTGGCCCCCATCGCGACGGCGAGCGGGATTCTCATCAACTCGGTCCGGCGACACTCGCAGGATGTCCTGCCGGTGGTTGGTGGTGACAGCGCCCCGTAGGAAGCGGCCCGGTCGTCCTGAGTGGCTCAACGAACCGCAGGACTGTTCACATGGAAGGTCATCCGGAGCGTGTTAACGTCCACGCATGAGTGATGCCACGACCGCAGCGAAGAAAAGCGCCTTTATCACCGGCGCGAGCAAGGGCATCGGCCTCTCGGTGGCGCGCGCCCTGATGGCCGACGGGTACGCCGTGACCATCACCAGCCGCAACGCCGCCGAGATCGCGCAGGTGGCGGCCGAGCTGGGCGCGGGCGCGCGTGGCGTGCCATGCGACGTGAAGGACCCCGTGGCCGTGCAGAGCGAGGTAGACGCCCACGTGCAGGCCTTCGGTGGTCTGGACGTGCTGTTCGTGAACGCGGGCGTGGGGCATTTCGGGAACATCGCGGACCTGAGCATTCAGGAGTGGCAGGACGTGATCGACACGAACCTCAGCGGTGCGTTCTACACCGTCAAGGCGGCCATTCCGGCCCTGTCGCGCAGCGGCGGGTACATCTTCACGCTGTCCAGCCTCGCCGGGAAGAACCCCCTGCCGGGCGGCGGGGCGTACAACGCCAGCAAGTTCGGCCTGAACGGCCTCAGCGAGGTCATGAACCTCGACCTGCGCGACCGGGGCATCAAGGTCACGCAGATCATGCCCGGCAGCGTCGCCACGCACTTTGCCGGGCACACCCCGGACGCCCAGAAGGACGCCTGGAAGATTCAGCCCGAGGACCTCGCGCAGCTGACCGTGGACCTGCTGCACCTGCCTGCCCGGACCCTGCCCAGCCGCGTGGAAGTGCGCCCCAGCCGCCCCCCGAAAAAGTAAATGGGTGACGGTTGATGGTTGATGGAAGGGGCGCTGACCCGGTCCATCAACCATCACCTTTTGACCATCAACAGCTTTTGCCCGTGCTGCTAGAATGCGCGGGTGTACACGAACCGCCGCGCTCATTACGAGTACGAACTACTGGAGCGCTTTGAGGCAGGCATCAGCTTGACCGGCAGTGAAGTCAAGAGTATCCGCGCCGGTGGCGTGGATTTCCGTGACGCGTTCGCGCGCCTGAGCGGCGGGAACGTGGACCTGGAAGGTCTGTACATCCCTACCTACATGGAAGCGACCTACAACAACCACGAGCCGCGCCGCACCCGCCGCCTGCTGCTGAACCGTGACGAGATCAGCAAGATGAAGCGCGGACTGGACCAGAAGGGCCTGACCCTGGTGCCCACCCGCCTGTACCAGAAAGGCCGCTATTTCAAGGTGGAACTGGCGCTGGCGCGTGGCAAGAAACTGCACGACAAACGCCGCGCCGAGGCCGACAAGACCGTGCGCCGGGAGCTGCGCGAACTGTGAAGGCCTGGCCAGTGACCCGCGCGGCGCGCGGACGGACCCGGGCGGCCTGGACGGTCCTGGCCGGCAGTCTGTTGCTGGTCGGGCTGGCCGGCGCGCAGATCGCGTTCAGCCGCCTGAACCTGGCGGGCAGGCAGGTCGAGAGCATCCAGCTGTTCGGCGCGGAGTACGCCAGTCAGTCCGCCCTGAGTGGCCTGCTGACCGTCGCGCGGGACGGTGGCCTGGTCCGCGTGACGGGACTGGGGCACACGTTGCTGCTGCCCATCGACGAGGACCAGCAGCGGGCCACGACCACCTTCAACACCGTGCAGCTCGACACGCGCCGCCTGAACGCCCGCGCCGCCACGCTGGTAAACGGCAACCTGTACCTGCCCCTGGACACCCTGGCCGACGGCCTGGGTGCGCAGTACCAGAAGGGTGAATTCAAGGTGGCTGCCCCGGCGCTGCTGTCGGTCAGCAGCCGCGCGGGCCGTGATAGCGACCGCATCGTGCTGGACCTGAGCCGCGACGTGGAAATCAGCGACGAGCAGCGCGGCGACCACGTAGTCGTGACATTGCGCGGCCTGAGCGGAGACGCCCGGCGCTACACCACGCGCGGCGCGTTCGTCCCGAGCGCCGAGGTGCGGCGTGAGGGCCGTGACCTGACCCTCACGCTGCCCGTGACGGCCGCCACCGGGTACCGGGTGTTCAAGGTCGTGCGGCCGGGCAACGTGCGCGTCGTGGTGGATGCCGGACCGGGTGTTGGCCGACGAGGGCCGGAACTGCTCAAGCGCGTCACGCGGCCCCTGGTCGTGCTGGACCCCGTGCGGGTCACGGGCGTGGGCCGCGACGTGACGCTCGATGTCGCGCGGCGCGCGGCGGAACTGCTCACGCAGGCCGGGTGGCAGGTGCAGGTCACGCGGGACGCCGCGGGCGCCCTGAGCCGCGAGGAGACCCTGAAACTCGCCCGTCAGAGCGACGTGTACCTGGGACTCGACCTGGGCCGCTTTCCAGGTTCGTCGCGTGGCGGCGTGACCGTGTACGAGCAGACCGGGAAGGCTCCGGCGCGCATCGTGAATTCCATCCGCACCGGCACCAGCGTTCCGTACGGCGGACTGGTCGTCGCCGGGACCGGCAGCACCCGCCGCCTGAGCGAACTGCTGCGCGGCGAACTGAAAGGCGGGGGCGTGAGCGCGGCGCAGGAATCCACGTCGCGCGTCCTGACGCTGGGCGAGGCCCCACAGGCGGCCCTGCTGCTGGAACTGGGGTGGTCCAGCAACCCGCAGGACCTCGCGAATCTGGCGGTGGATGACCGCTTGCAGGTCATGGCGTTCGCCGTGGCCCGCTCGGTCGCCACGTACCTCACGGCCCGCGCGAACAACAACGCCGACATCTCGGCCCAGGGAGCGGCGCAGTGAGCCGCCCAGTGAGCCGCGCAGTGAGCCGCCCGGTGAGCCGCGCAGTGAGCAGGACGCTGGGGGGTATGGCGCGGGTGTTCTCGCTGTTCAACGTGGTCGCGGCGGGCCTGCTGGTCACGTCGGTGCTGGCGCTCCAGGCTGTGCAGCGCCCCCCGGTGGCCCCCACGCCTCCAAAACTGGAACTGACTGAACGGACGCCCCTGAAAGTCAAGGTGTACTTCACGGACAGCAAGGTGCAGCTCCTGAAGCCCGAGATGCGGACTGTGATGGTCGCCAAGACGAACGCCCGCGCGGTCGCCCAGGCGGCCCTGAACGTCTGGGCAGATGGCCCGTACGACCGGAACCTGCTGGCCGCCGTGCCAGCCAAGACGGCCCCGCCGAAGGTCTACCTGCGCGGGCAGCATTTCTTCGTGGACCTGCCCGCCGCGTACGTCAACCTGCGCTACGGCACCAGCGGCGAGCGGATGCTGCTGTGCACGCTGACACGCACCCTGCTCGAGGAGCGGGGCGAGGACGTGACCTTCCTGGTCGCCGGGGAGAACGTGGAAAGCCTGGGACACCTGGACCTGCGAGAGCCGTACACCCGCCGGGACTGCGCCGACCAGTGACGCCCGCCCCCCACCCCGGAGGTCCGGCCTGAGCCTCAGGTGCCCCGCCTGAGCGCCCAGCGCGCCGCCCGTCATGCTTCAGAGCGTCACCCTTCAGGGGTTCAAATCCTTCGCTGATCGCACCCGCCTGGACTTCGGTTCCGGCGTGAGCGCCGTCATCGGCCCGAACGGCAGCGGTAAGAGCAACGTGGTCGAGGCAATCCGCTGGGCCACGCATCAGGCCCGCGCGCGCGAACTGCGCGCGGCGCGCGCCCAGGAACTGATCTTCCACGGCAGCGGTGGCAAGGCCCCGCTGGGACTGGCGGAAGTGCAACTGGAACTCCGCACGCCCGGCGGGGAGCGCGTGAATCTCGCGCGGCGCATCTACCGCGACGGGGCGGCCGAGCAGGACCTGAACGGCCGCCCCGCCCGCGTGCGCGACGTTCACGGGGCGCTGCGCGGCACCGGCCT
>NZ_JAGLBB010000104.1 GCF_018260555.1 Deinococcus sp.
GCGAGTTCTGACGGGAAACCTCCCCAAAATTTTGGGGAGGTTGTGCCCCCACGCGAGCGCTCTATCTGTAAATCTTTTACAGATGGGCTACCGTGCCCCACGCGTGCGCGGGCGCGAGCCATCTGTGTGATTCACACAGATGCACCAACTGCGTGCCCCCACGCGTGCGCCCGCAGCCATCTGATAACAGTTATCAGATAGTGCCCCCCACGCGCCCGCGGGCGCGTGGATCAAGGCAGAGCTCACTGGCTATATAGCCAGGTGCCCCCCACGCGTGGCGACAGAATGCTGAAAAATGCTGATGTTTGCGGTGCCCCCCTCGCGCCCGCGCACGCGTGGTGGGGGAGGGGGTCGGCTTAGCGGAACAGAGACGTGCCCCCCAGCGGCCAGCAGCGCGCCCCGGCTGAACTTGCCGCACAGGGCGGCCAGGAACGGGCCAGCAGATACCGCCCCGGACACTCACACCGGGGCGGCTGTTGCTGCCGCCTTCCTGGCCGTCCTGTGCGGGCGGTACGCGCCTACGCCGCGCGGCGTACCGCCCGGTGCTGGTCGGCCAGTCGTTCACCGTCTGCCGTGCCGACACGTCTCCCGCCCGCACGTAACTCAGGGCGCCGTGATGCTCATCATTTTGCGGCGTTTCACGCGGCCCACCCTGTCCCGTTCAGCGCCACGCAGGGCGTGTGGCCGTGCGTGATGACTGGCCGCCGGATGTTGCGCTCATCCGGGTAGTGGGCCGACCAGTCGAGAGCGCACGCCCCGGCGTGCAGGCCTTCCCCCGGCTGGGCTGACCAGCGGGCGCACGTGCCGCAGTGCCCCGGCTGGTAGGTCGGCGGGTACGTTCCGTCAGGCATCTGCCCGCGCTGAAGTCGGCGGATCAGGGGCGCGCGGTGCCGTTTGATGCCCTCGAGGACTTCAGCGGGTGGGGGCGTACCAGCAGCGGCGTTCAGGTTCCCGGCGGCGTTCAGCGTGAGGGAAACGCCGTGCTGGGCGAGCTTGCCGACCAGTTCATTGAGGTTCACAGGTCTTCCTGCGCCCAGGCTTCGGTGACACTGGTGACACTGGTGACACCAGTTCCCCGGTTTTCTGTATACGCGTGTAAGAGATTACGAGAAACCGGGGAATCAGTGTCACCACCGTCACCGCTGTCACCCGCTTCAGACACCCCATCCCAACCGCGCTCTAACTTGGTGCGGTATGGCTTGCACCCTGCCGACCGGAGAAACGCGTGTAGATCGGCTAATTTCGCTTCGCGCGACCTGATTGCGTTCTCTGCCACCCATTCTTCGAACATGACCTTCAGGCGGCCGGAGGTGATCTCCAGACCGTCACCGAACATCAGCCGCGCCGCTGCGAACCGTTCGTAGGGGTTCTGATCCTTCCAGTACCCGGCCGTTGCCGCCTGCACTACGGCCGACTCGCCCAGGTCATACCCGCTGTTCAGCCACAGGCGGCAGCCTTCCACTAACCAGTTCAGGAACGCCGACAGGGCCACCGGGTCAGTCCTGAGTGTGTCTTTGAAGTTCCCGTCAGCTTCAGCGGGCCGCGCGCTGAACGGGACAACGATGATCCGGCGCTGTAGCCCGCTGTCATCGTGTGATGACTTGATCGGGTGATTCGTCTGAATGGCGAGCTTGAAGACTGGCGTGAACGTCACCATGTCGTTGCTGTGCATCCAACGCGCCGTGATCGGGTCATTCCCCGTCATGCCTTTCACGCGGCCAGCATTGAACCGCGCGTGTTCGTCGGGTTCGCTCGCGATGACCAGGCGCTTGCCCTGCAACTTCAGCAACTCAGGCTTAGGGCCGGTGCCGCTGTCGCCGTGCGCGTTGTGCAGGATCAGCCCCACCTCTATGGTGTGGGCGTACTCGCCCAGCGTGGCCTTAAGCGTATCGGCCAGTGTGCCCTTGCCAGTGCCGCCGGGACCGGACAGCACGACGAACTTCTCATTCGGCGCGCGGCCGTATAGGGTGCTGCCCGCCCAGCGTTGCAGCAGATCGTGCCGACCATCCGCCCGCAGCAGCTCCAGCAGGCGTTCCACGTAGGGATGCTGGGCGGCCGGATCGTAGGCGGCGCCCGCCTGACAGGTCATGAGGTCGGCGGGATCGTGGGGCCGCAACGTGCCACTGGTCAGCTCGAGCGTTCCGTTGGGGCAGTTCAGCAGCTCAGGGCGGGCGTTCCACGCGTCTACGGGCGTCAGGAACTCAGGTTTACCAGCGGCGGCCGTGAGTGCCCGGGTGACGGTGCCGACGTTGCACACGTTGGTAGCCCACCGGCCGACCCGCTCGAGGTCTTCCTTATCGGCGTGCTGTTTCAGCAGGTCAAGGAAGTACTGGCCGACTACTTCCCGCAGCACTTCACCGGCAACGGCTGCGGCCAGGATCGGTTCACGCATCCACACGCCGCGCGCCGGATCGTAGGCGTACCAGCCCTGGTTCAGGGTGTACCGCAGTCGGCCCTGAAGGTTGTTCGCGGCCAGGATGACGGCGTTTGCCTCGTCGGTGCCTTCCTGAGTGCCGTGCGGGAAGCTGGGCAGCCCGTACCCGCCCGCGCTGCTTGCGGGGGTCTTCCCGGCCGTCTGAAGGGCAAGCCGGGGGACTTGCGCCTTGACCTTGCGCGGCGTCTTGGGCGTGCCTTCCGGTTTCTGCCGGGGCGTCATCTTGCCTTTGTCCAGGCCGCTGCGGATGGTGGGCATGATCTCGCCCGGGTCAAGGCCGATCTCGCGGGCAACGTCGGCCAGGGCGGCCACCGCTGCGGATTCTTCGATGTGCCCGCCGCCGACCATGTTCCCGATGGCGCACGCGCTGATGTTCAGTTGATCGTTCCGGCCGCCCTTCCGACCGGCGCGCAGTTTGTCCAGTTCCTTCTGGAACGCCGCCGACCAGTACGGGGCAGCGCCGCCCTGGTACGCCATGGCGGCAGCCGGTGCCGGGTTTCGGGATTCTTCGGGGTCTTCATGCGAGAGGGAACGCGCCGCTGCAATGAGCTGGTCGGCCCACTCGCCCAGGAGCGAAGGAAGGGCCGACCAGTCACCATGCATAGGCTGGTACAGGTTCCCGCTGGGGTGCAGGCTGTGCGGAATGCAGGCGTACCCGCCCTGGCCGCGCGTTTCAATGCCGATCTCGCGCCGCTCGCGCTTCACGCCGTCGGCGTCACACGGGGGCAACCATGCCAGCTTCCTGTTTCCGGGCACGTCACCGGAACGCCGGTACGCGACTTGCCAGCCGCCCCCGCCGGTCCTCTGGCTGGGCAGGTCGGCGGCCCAGTCCGGGGCGGTGGCGAGCCACGCGGGGTAGAAGTCCGGCTCGTCAAAGTCCAGCACTTCAACGCCGCCGCTGACCTTCCCGCAGACCAGCGCGTAGCCCTTGGTACGCGGGTCGGCGTGCCACCTGAGGAGCTGGTCGGCCGTGGCGGGCGTGTCCTGATACGCGGCCCACTTGTACCACGGCCGTTTGTCCTGGCCGACGGCGATGATGCTGCACCCGGCGGCGCGCATGTCCAGCGCCAGCTTGAGCAGCGGCGGGACGGGCGTTACACTGTCCTCAGCGCCCGCCCGCGCTGCCCCCCCGTCCTGCACACGGGGGGGCGTCATTTTCTACCTGCCAGGAAGTCAGTCACGGCGTCGGCGGGTATCAGGATGCGCCGACCAGCGCGCACGCTGCGCAGTTCACCGGAGCGCAGCAGCTTGTACACGGTGCTGCGGCCTAAGCCCAGCAGGGGCTGAAGGTCGGCGGGCCTGTAGGCCGACCCGCCTTCATGACGTGGCGTGTTTTGTAGAGTCATAGCAGGAACCTCCTAAGGTTCGCAGCGCGCACGGGGTCTGTCTTGGCGGATCGTTCCCCGGCGCGCTGGTCTTTTGTATCGAGGGGTTAACCCTCACGAACACTGTACAGCATAAACGGCTTAACATTGTCCAGCACACAGTTTTCTACTACTTGAGGGGCGGTTATACCCTAGGGTTTATCTCGTAACTATGTGCCCGTAGTCCGGGTCATCCTTCAGCAGATCGGCCGCCCAGTCGGGTAGCCGCCCGCGTTCCTGAGCGGCGCGCAGGTCGCCAGCAACGCGGGCCGTCATGCGCGCCCGCTGGTACGCCGTCATGCCATAGGCCGACCAGTGCAGCGCGGCGGCGCGGGCTTCAGCGCTCAGCCAGACGTGCGTGATCCGGCGGCCCCGGCCAGCAGCGGGCGGCCAGCAGCCGACCAGCCCGCGCTTTTCAAATGCCCGCAGGGCGGCGCTGATCGAGGTCGGCGCTATGCCCAGGTCGGCGGCCGCGTCGGCCAGCACCCACGGCACCCAGCCGCTTTCTGGTCGGCGTTCGTTCAGCCAGACCAGCAGCCGGTGCCCGCCGCGTGAAATCTGCGCGGCTGCACTCTTGCGTGTCGCGCCCCTGGGCCGCCCGCCCTTGTTCCGTTGCCCCTGCACGGGCACCGGCTCAACTCGCCAGCGGGCCGCGCTGGTCGGCCAGCAGGTCGGCAACGGTCAGGGCGTCATTCCCGGTCATGCGGCGCAGGGCGGCCAGGATCGCGCCGACTGTCTCGATGTCGGCGCGCTTGGCAGTCCCGGCGGCCAGGGCGTACACGCTGTTCCGGCTGACCGTGCCGGATAGTTCCTGCGAGAGTTTGTATGCGCTCAGGTTGTGTGCGGCCAGCACGTCCTTTATGCGCCATTCAAGCGTGATCGGTTGTGTGTTCATGGGGGCACAGTACCATAGTCCCGACATGTTGACATAGTGCCTACTATCGGGTAGTATCAGGTCAGCAGGAAGGCCGGGTTTCCCGCGAAGAAAGCCCCGGCCGACTGACTCCCCCGTTCGAAGGAACCACCATGCAGCTTACCGCCCGCAACATCACCCGCACCTGGGAAACCGTCACCGAGCACCGCCCCCACGGGGAACACTGGGGCGACACCCTGCACACCGTCACCCTGACGGCCGACCAGCACGGCAACGTCACCGCCCAGATTGACGGCCAGGACGCCGACCCCGCCGCCGCCGTGCGCGCCCTGCACTACGCCACCCGCGCGGAACTGGTCAGCGAGTACCGCGCCCCCACCCCGCCGCCCGTGATCGGCAAGGCCCGCGCGGCCCGCCTGCACCGCCTCATGGGCCGCCTGGGGCTTCCCAGTGCCCAGCATTACGCCCTCGCGGCCGCCGCCCTGGGCGAGTGGGCACCGCTGCCCACTCTGGCCGACCTGACCGAACCTGAAGCGCGTACCGTGTACACGCACCTGTGCCGCCTGTACCCCGCCGCCTGAGCACCCACGGGGGGCCGCCGCGCCCCCCCCTGAGGACACCATGACCGGAACCCACGAACAGACCGCCCGCGCCGCACAGCACGCCACCCTGACCCCCGCAGAGCGCCGCGCCGCACTCGCCCGCATCGAGGAACGCCGCGCCCAGCTCACGGCGGAACTTGACCAGCTCGCCGCGATTGAGGCCGGACACCGGGCAGCCCTCGCCCCCACCTGGCAGGATGACAACCTGTGACGCGCTGCGATAGCTGCGGCCAGGGCGGCGCGGTGCTGGTCAGCCGACCGGGCAGCCCGGAGCACCTGTGCGGCGCGTGCGAGTCCCGCGCGCAGATCGAGGAACGCGCCGCCGCTGACCTGCGCGCCCAGCTTGCGCACGTGCTGCGGGCATGGGCAGCCCGCTGGTCGGCCGACCTCACCCCGGCCAGCGTCAGCGCGGCCAGGGACACCGCCCTGCGGGGTGAAGCCGACCAGTTCACCGCGTAACGATCCGTTACGGCCGCGCCGATCCTGTCACGGGGTCGGCGCGGTTCCTATTCCAGTACGCCCTTGCGGATCAGGCTACTTACCGTGTTCGTGCTGACCGTCACGCGCGGCCCGGTGCGGGGCGTCAGGGCGTACCCGCCTCCCTGGTCGGCTGTGAGGACACCACCGGCGGCCAGGGCGTTTCCAGGGTCGCGTTGCGGTTGTTTCACACCAGAACGCATTAGTGTGAAAACCGGCGCCGTGCCCCCACGCGTGCGCGGGCGCCCGCAGCCATCTGATAACAGTTATCAGACGTGCCCCCACGCGTGCGCGGGCGCGAGGGCAGAGCTCACTGTCAACGGTTGACAGTGAGGTGCCCCCCACGCGTGCCCGGTGATTTCCCCGGTTTCAAACCGGACAAGTGCCCCCCACGCGCCCTGCATCTGGCGGAAACCGCCAGATAGTGCCCCCTACGCGTGCGCGGGCGCGAGTTCTGACGGGAAACCTCCCCAAAATTTTGGGGAGGTTGTGCCCCCACGCGAGCGCTCTATCTGTAAATCTTT
>NZ_JAGLBB010000105.1 GCF_018260555.1 Deinococcus sp.
CGCGTTTGGACGCTGCGAGCGTGGCTGTCACGGCCTCAAGGCGTTTCCTGTCGGGCATAGTTCCAGCCAACTACCGGACAAGGCTAGGCTCCCCCCGGTTTGGTCCCGTTTAGGAAACGGTTTGGCGCGTCCAGAACGGCAAAAATGACATGGACTCATCGGATTTTCAGCGAGACGGGTGGCTGGTCATTTCTGCGCCACGTCCTTCTGTTCCTGACCTATCCTGGGGCTATGGCTCAGGCTCTCCTCAAGGCCGTCATGGCCGGTGAGTACCGGCAGGGCGTTCAGCTCTTCGAGGCCCTGAAACGGCCGGGCGCACACGACTTCCGCTGGGGTGGTGTCTGCCACCTCCACCTGAGCGATGTGTTGAAGGCCCGCCGCTTGCTCCTGACGGCGGTGGCGAAGGGAGATCAGGCGGCGCGCGTGGACCTGGCAACTTGCTTGCGGTTCGAGGGAGAGTTCGCTGCTGCACGCGCGCAGCTTGATGCACTGGACGTGAATCAGATGGCGGCAAGAGATGCCGCCCTGGCTCTGCGGGAAGCGGCCATTCTGGAGCAGCAGTGCGGAGAAGTCGCCCGAGCCGCCGCGCTGCTTGATGAAGCCTGGAGTCACGCGGTCGGTGCCAGTCCGCTGGTGCAGTCAGCGGTGGCCCAGTCCATCGCCCTGGTCGCCGCGCATCAGGGGAACGACATGAAGGCTGGGGCATACCTCCAGTTCGCGGAGGAACACGCCAACGCCATGCGCCGGGTGTATGTCCTCTTGGCCCGGGCTGCCAGTGCCACCCATCTCGGGAAGTTCGGTGACGCAGAGCAGGCGCTGAACGCTGCTGGGAAGCACGGCACAAGCTGTCCCCTGGCCGCCGCATTGCTGTCCTACCGCTGGGGAATGTGGTCCTACGCTCAGGGCCAATCGCAACAGGCACGCGAGGCATTCGGGCGAGCGATTCGTCTGGCGCATGGGCAGCAACAACCCGAAACCGAGTTCTACGCACAACTTGGATTGACCGCGATTGCTACTGCCGTGGGTGACGAGGTGGCAGAACGCAGTAGCCTGGCACGGGCAAAGGCACTGGTGAAAACTCCCCGATCACAGGCTTATCTGGATTGGCGTCTGGGGGCAGCGCTGGTCCGTCACGCTGATCCCCATGGCCTCGAACGGCTAGACGCAGCTTTAGGGTATTTCCAGGCCAGCGGGTGTGCCCGTGAGGTGGTCTGGGTTTTGTTGCATCTGACGGAAGCACACGCCCTTCTCGACTCACCCACGGCCGCGCGCGAGGCTTTACGCGAGGCGGCAGACGCTCACGTCATGCTGGGCGGCCAACAGCACCTGACCGCCCAGCTGAGTGGGCTGGCGCGTACGCGCCAGCTCCTCGACACGCTGGCAGCACACGAATACGAACGGGTGTTGTGCGGACCTCCCGGACCAACCATCCCCGTCGCTGAGGTCACCCTGGTGACCCTGGGAAGTCCGGCGATCCTCGTCAACGGTCAACGTGTCCGGCTCCAGATGAAGAAGTTCGTCGAGGTCCTCGCCTTCCTGCTCCAGCAGAAGGAGACCACGCTGGGGACTTTGCAGACGGAAGTCTTCAGCGATGTCCCCCCTGTACGCTCCAAGAACTACATCCATCAGGTGCGCCACGAACTCAAGCGGCTGGTGCCCGGACTCTCTGTGCCTTACGACACCACGACCCAGACGTACCGGGTTCACTGTGGGGGGGTACACCTAACGTGGGACTGGCAGCAGGCGCAGGATGCCTTGCTGAGTTCAGAGCGGGATGTCATGCTGACGGCTAACCTCAATGTTAGAAATTTCCTACAGGACTCGGACAGCGAATGGGTGGAGACGGAGCGTGAGCGCATGAGCCGCTGGATCGTTCGGGTCGGTCTGGAAACGATGGATGCTTGGTACAGCGCAGGCGACTACGCCAAGTGCGTCAAGCTCGCCCAGAGACTCATCGAGATCGACCCGCTTGACGAGTGGCTGCATGACTTCCTGATTCGCGCGACGGCGCAGGTGAGCGGTGTCAGTGCTGCGCGAGCGATCTACTGGGAGAGTCGGACCCTCTTTGCCCGCGAGCTCGGGCATATTCCACCTCTGCTGGACACACTGGCTCAGCAGCTCCAACAGTCACACTGACACGCTAACCACAATCCCGTTTAAGCAAGGCTTCGTGCTGAACGAGTAAAAACACCGTTATGCCGGTTCGCCGTTCCATTGCTACCGTGAGGCCAGTACAGGGGCGGCACGTGGGTTCCGACGACCTTCCTCACCGCGGAGGGCCAGAAGGTCACCACGCAGGCCTGCGCCGGCACGTGGGTGGCCGTCCTGCTCCGCCCCGCTCCAGGCATCACCGCCAGAGTCATCAGCCATGAACTGCCGCCCTGCCCGCGCGACCTGACCAGCGACCGCAAAAAGGGCCGCACCGCCTGGCAGCGCCTGCAAGAGGCGAAGAGTGAAGTGCGGGAGTCATTCCTCCTGACAGGGGATGAGTTTAATATTACCCCCCTACTACAATGGTCGCTACCAGAAAACAATGAAAAATCCCTGGGTACTGTAGATTTTCGCACTTCCATCTTCAAGGATGCTCAGACCCCGCAGGAGCTTCTGTGGAGCCTCAGTCGCGTCGCCAGTACCCACCCGCATCACCGCCGCGAAGCAGTGCAGGAAGGCGCGGCCCGCCTGGTGCAACTGCTCGATGACGAAGGATGGGAGCAGCACTACTACCGGGTGCTGTGGCGCGCCACCGAAGCGGAATTCCGCGGGTGCCCGGCCTACGCGCAGCTCGCTGCGGCGCTGCAACGCACCCTGATCTCCAAAGCGGAGCTCGGCCTCTTGCGGCCAGGCGCGTGGCTCACGCATCAACTCCGTGAGTGCGGCTGGATGGATAACGTGTACCACGTGAAGTCTGCGTAGACCACTGGCCGCAGATGAGCACCCATGCTTGGCTGTGCAATGGAGATTTCAGAGGAGAATCAAGATGTCGTATTGCGCTGACCAGCTCCCCCTGTTGCTCCCATCACTTCCCACAGCGAATGGAAAACCTGTCCACAGAAGAATGCGTCTGGCACACTGAGATTCGCAAGTCGACTGGAACCGCATAGCACCCTCAAACAGGCGGGACCGAGGACGCTGAGGGGAAAACGGCGGCTGTACGGTTTCCAGTCACTCACGGCTCAAAACCTACCGGCGTTCAATCGCCAGAACCTCACTGGCTGCAACCCCGCTGCGAGGCTCGATTTTCGGCGGTGAACGATCCGGTGACGTGACAGAATGCCCGTCATATGGCCGTCAAGAAGTCTGATCTTTATTCCTCCCTGTGGGCCTCCTGCGACGAACTCCGCGGTGGCATGGACGCCAGTCAGTACAAGGACTACGTGCTGTTCATGCTGTTCATCAAGTACATCTCCGACAAATACGCCGACAGCGACGACTTTGCGCCGCCAGTGAACATCCCGGCCGGGGCGAGCTTCCGTGACATGGTCGCCTTGAAGGGCAAGAGCGACATCGGAGACAAAATCAACACACAGGTCATTCAGCCGCTGATCGACAGCAACGCGCGGCTGGCCCGCTCGGACTTTCCTGACTTCAACGACCCGAACAAGCTGGGCGACGGACAGGAGAAAGTGGACCGCCTGACCAATCTCGTGGCGATCTTCGAGCGGCCTGAGCTGGATTTCTCTCAGAACCGCGCCGAGCACGACGATCTTCTTGGCGACGCCTACGAGTACCTGATGCGTCACTTCGCCACTGAGAGCGGCAAGAGCAAGGGCCAGTTCTACACGCCCAGTGAAGTGAGCCGCATCATCGCCAAGGTGATCGGGATCTCCCCGAAGAACTCAGTGGCGGGCACCACCGCGTACGATCCGACCTGCGGCTCCGGGTCGCTGCTGCTGAAGGTCGCCGCGGAAGCTGGGAAGCGCATTACTCTCGAAGGGCAGGAGAAGGACGTCAGCACGGCGGGCCTGGCCCGCATGAACATGATCCTGCACGACTTCCCGACCGCGAACGTGCAGAGCGGGAACACCTTGACGAGCCCGAAGTTCAAGGACGGCGAGGCTCTGCGCACCTACGATTACGTGGTCGCCAACCCGCCCTTCTCCGACAAGGCCTGGAGCACCGGCCTGACGCCCGCCACCGACCCGTTCCAGCGCTTCCCGTGGGGTGAGCCGCCCACCAAGCAGGGCGACTACGCGTACCTCATGCACATCATCCGCAGCATGAAGGCCAACGGGAAGGGAGCGTGTATCCTGCCGCACGGCGTGCTGTTCCGTGGGAACGCGGAGGCCGTTATCCGCCGCCACCTGGTCGAGTCCGGCATCCTGAAAGGCATCATCGGACTACCCGCCAACCTGTTCTATGGCACGGGCATCCCTGCCTGCATCCTGGTGCTCGACAAGGAGAACGCGCAGACCCGCCGGGGCATCCTGATGATCGACGCGAGCAAGTCCTTCATCAAGGACGGCCCGAAGAACCGCCTGCGGGAACAGGACATCCACCGCATCGTGGACACCTTCCAGAAAGGGCAGGAGGTGCCCCGTTACGCCCGCATGGTGCCGTACAGCGAGATCGCCGACGCCCACAACGACTTCAACCTGAACCTGCCCCGCTACATCGACAGCAGCGAACCCGAGGACCTGCAGGACATCGGCGGTCACCTGCACGGCGGCATCCCCGAACGGGACATCGACGCGCTCGGCTCCTACTGGGAAGTCATGCCGGACCTGCGCAGCGCCCTGTTCAGCCCCCTGCGTCCCGGCTACGCCACCCTGACGCCTGCCCTAGACGCCCTGAAGCCCAGCATCCTCGACCACGCCGAGTACCAGGCCTTCGTGAGCACCGTGGGTGACCTGTACACCACCTGGAAGGCCGACCACCGCCCCAGGATGCTGAACATCCGAGTGGGTGACTCCGGTAAGGAGCTGATCGAGGACCTCGGCGAGCACCTGCTGAACACCTTCAGAGCCGCGCCGCTGCTCGACCCGTACGGCGTGTACCAGCACCTGATGACGTACTGGCAGGACGTCATGCAGGACGACCTCGACCTGATTACGGCGGACGGCTGGGTAGCCCGGCCGCAGCGCATCCTGGTCAAAGACAAGAAGGGCAAGACCAAGGACAAAGGCTGGTTCTGCGACCTGCTGCCCAAGCCGTTCATCGTGGCCCGGTACTTCGCGGCCGAACAGGCCGAGCTGGACGCCAAGCAGGCCGAACTGGACGCCGCCCGCAGCGAACAGGACGAACTGACCGAGGAGCACGGCGGCGAAGAGGGCGTGTTCGGCGAGCTGGAGAAGGTGACCGCCAAGGACGTGAAGGGCCTGCGCCCCGGCCTGACCACCAACGACGACAACGAGAGCGAACTGGCCGTGGTGGACCACTGGCTGGCGCTGGAGAACCAGATCATCTTCCTGAAGAAGAGGGTGAGCGACCTGGACGCTGCCCTGGACCGCAAAGCCCACGACCAGTACGCCAGACTGACCGAGGACGACATCAAATCCCTGGTGATCGACGACAAGTGGCTGGCGGAACTGGAGCGCCGCCTGCACGCCGAGGTGGACCGGGTGTCGCAGCGCCTGACGGGACGTATCCGGGAACTGGCCCAGCGGTACGACACGCCCCTGCCGACGCTGGAGGCGCAGGTGAGTGAACTGGCCGCACGGGTGGACGCGCACCTGGCCCGCATGGGAGCGCGGGCGTGAGCGCAGGGGTAAGGCTGGGGTATAAGCAGACTGAAGTAGGAGAGATACCGGAGGATTGGGAAGTCAAGAGGCTAGGTGAGTTTGCGTCTTTCAGAACTGGCCCCTTTGGTAGTGCAATACACAAATCTGATTATGTTTCCGGCGGAACGCCAATCGTAAACCCAATGCACATAGTAGGTGGAAGTATAAAACCCACCGACTCAATGGCAGTTTCTGGTCTTATTGTTGAGAAGCTGAAGGATTTTCGTCTTAAGGAAAAGGATATAGTTATAGGCAGACGCGGAGAAATGGGAAGATGCGCTGTCGTATTAAAAGAACAAGATGGCTGGCTTTGTGGAACTGGTTCAATGATTATTAAGCTGAATAAAACAAATCCTGATTTCATTCAGAGAATTCTATCGACCAAAAAGGTTATTGAGGCCATTGAAGATTCTT
>NZ_JAGLBB010000106.1 GCF_018260555.1 Deinococcus sp.
CCCTTACAGCCGGATGCCGATCAGGGCGTAGGCGACCAGGGCGAGTTTCTCGCGCAGCAGGTACGAGCGGTCGACCTGGGGGCTCAGGGGGCTGGCACTCACGTTGGCGTCTAGGCCGATGGCGCGGGCCAGGGCCAGTGCGCGGGGGGCGTGGGCTTCGTCTGTGACGAGGGTCAGGGGGGTGTGGGGGGGCAGGGCAGCGCGGGCGTTCTGGAGGTTCTGCACGGTGGTGCGGCTGCGTTCCTCGGCAATCAGGTTCCCTGCGGGCACGCCGCGCCTCTCAAGGTAAGCGGTGCCCACGCCGCCTTCCGTGTAGGGGTCCCCGGCGCGGCGGCCCCCCGTGACAACGACCCGCTGCACGTCTCCGGCGCGGTACAGGGTCAGGGCGTGATCCAGGCGGCGCTGGAAGGCGGGACTGGGTTTCCCGGCGTACTGGGCGGCTCCCAGGACGACCAGGGTGGGGTGCGGCGTGGTGGCGTTCGGGACGCGCAGGTTGGGGGTCAGGACGAATCCTGCCACGAGCAGGGCCGCCACAGCCAGTGGCAGCAGGGTGAGGGTGGCGCCCCGGGAACGCATCCCTGGCAGCGTAGCATGAAGAAAAAGATAAGCCAGCCGGATGGTGCGCAGTCACCTTGCGCTCCCGTCCGGGCCTGCGGGCCGCGCCCGGCTGGGCGAGCCGGGCGCGGCGCAGCAGGGACCCCGCCGGGACAGGGGCCGACCGTGTGGAACTTCAGCCGGAGCGGGAACGGGAACGCGTGCTACGCTCAGCCCGTACCCCGGCCTACGGGGGAGAGACCTTACCTATGCCCAGAACCCTTGTTATTGTCGAGTCGCCTGCCAAAGCCCGCACCATCGAGAAGTACCTCGGACAGGGGTACGCGGTGGAGTCTTCTATCGGGCATATCCGTGACCTGCCGAAAAGTGCGGCGGACATCCCGGAGAAATACAAGGGCAAGGCCTGGGCACGCCTGGGACTGGACGTCGAGCATGACTTCCAGCCGCTGTACGTCGTGTCGCCCGAGAAGAAGGCGCACGTGGCGAAACTCCGCAAGATGGCGGCCGAGGCCGATGAGATCATCCTGGCGACCGACGATGACCGCGAGGGCGAAAGCATCGCGTGGCACCTGTTTCAGGAGCTGAACCCCAAGGTGCCGGTCAAGCGCATGGTGTTCCACGAGATCACCCGCGAGGCCATTCAGGCGGCGATTGCCAACCCGCGCCAGATCGACACGAACCTCGTAGAGGCGCAGGAGGCCCGCCGCGCCCTGGACCGCCTGTACGGGTATGAGGTCAGCCCGGTCCTGTGGAAGAAGGTCAGGCCGAAGCTCTCGGCGGGCCGCGTGCAGAGCGTGGCGACCCGCATGCTGGTGGAACGCGAACGCGAACGCATGCGCTTTGTCAGTGCGTCGTGGTGGGACCTGCTGGTCACCGCGAAAACGGCGGACGCGCAGACGTTCCCGGCCCGCCTGACCGACGTGGCTGGCCCGGACAGGACGATGCAGAAGCTGGCGCTGGGCCGTGACTTCGACCCGCTGACCGGTCGCCTGAAGAGCGGCGTGACGGCCCGCCTGCTGACCGAGGCCGAGGCCCGCGCCCTGCAGGGCGGCCTGACCGGGCAGCCGCTGACCGTCACGAGCGCCGAGGAGAAACCCTTCACGCAGAGGCCGTACCCGCCGTTCATCACGTCCACGTTGCAGCAGGAGGGAAGCCGCAAGCTGGGCTTTGCCGCCACGCGCACCATGCGCGCCGCGCAGCGACTGTACGAGCAGGGCTACATCACGTACATGCGTACCGACAGCACCAACCTGAGCACCGAGGCGGTCACGGCGGCCCGTACGCAGGTCACGCAGATGTACGGCCCCAGTTACCTGTCGCCGCAGCCGCGCGTGTACGCCAAGAAAGCCAAGAACGCCCAGGAGGCCCACGAGGCGATCCGCCCGGCCGGGAGTGCCTTCCGCACGCCCGACAGCCTGCGCAGCGAACTGAGCGGCGACGAGTGGCGCCTGTACGACCTGATCTGGAAACGCACCGTGGCCTGTCAGATGGCCGACGCGCGGGGCCGCAGCCTGCGCGTGCGCCTGGGCGGCCAGACCAAAACTGGCGAGGCGGTCGGCCTGAGTGCCTCTGGCCGCACCATCGACTTTCCCGGTTTCCTGCGCGCCTACGTGGAAGGCAGCGACGATCCCAGCGCCGCCCTGGAAGACCGCGAGACGCCCCTGCCGCCCCTGAAAGAAGGAGAGCGAGTCACCGCCGAGAGCGTCAAGCCCGAGGGTCACGACACGCAGCCCCCCGCCCGCTACACCGAGGCGTCGCTGGTGCAGTCCCTGGAGGGCGCGGGCATTGGCCGCCCCAGCACGTACGCCAGCATCCTGGGCACCATTCAGGACCGTGGGTACGCCACCAAGAAAGGACAGGCGCTGGTGCCCTCCTGGACAGCCTTCGCGACCAGCGCCCTGCTGGAACACCACTTCGCGTCGCTGGTGGACTACGACTTCACCGCGCGGATGGAAGAGGACCTGGACGACATTGCAGGCGGCCGGGCCCAGCGGGTGCCGTACCTGCGGCGCTTCTACCTGGGCGACCACGGCGAGGGCATGGCCCTGCGGCCCCTGATCGACCGGCAGATGGGCGAGATCGACGCGCGCTCCATCGCCACCATCAGCGTCCCCCGCCTGGAAGGCACCGGGATCGAGGTCCGCGTGGGCCGCTACGGCCCGTACATGGAACGCGCCGATCAGAAAGCCAACCTGCCCGAGGACATGGCCCCCGATGAACTGACCGCCGAGAAGGCCGAGGAGATCATGGCCCGCCCCAGCGGCGACCGCCCCCTGGGCGTGGACCCCGAGACCGGGCACCCCGTCGTGGCGCGCGCCGGACGCTACGGCCCGTACGTGACACTGGGCGATACGAACCCCCCGGCGCGCAGCGCCAGCCTGTTTCCCACCGACGACCTGGGCACCCTGAGCCTGGACCGCGCCCTGAAACTCCTGAGCCTGCCCCGGCTGGTCGGCACGAGTGACGGCGAGGAAGTCTGGGCGCTGAACGGCAAGTACGGCCCGTACCTCAAGCGCGGTACCGACAGCCGCAGCCTGACCGGCCACGAGCAACTGTTCGAGGTGGGCATTCAGGAGGCCGAGGCGCTGTTCCTGCAACCCCGCTTCGGGAAGGGCCGCGTGGCCGCCCCGCCCCTTCAGACTTTCGAACTGGAGGGCCGCGCGCCCATCCTGCTGAAATCCGGCCGGTTCGGCCCGTACCTGACCGACGGGGAACGCAACGCCACCCTGCGCAAGGGCGAGGACGAGGGCACCCTGAGCGCCGAACGCGCCCTGGAAATCCTGGAGGAACGCGGCAAGGAACCCAAGAAGAAACCCGGCAAGGCCAGCCCTAGGAAGGCAGCTGCCAAAGCCCCGGCCAAGGCGGGCGCCAGGAAACCCGCTGCCAGCAAGAGCAGCACCGGCAAGGCCAGCACCGGCAAGGCCAGCACCAGCAAGGCCAGCACCAACCAGAGCAGTACTGGCAAGGCTGCTCCCAAGAAACCGGCGACCAGAACCGCCGCCAAGAAGCCTGCCGCGCCCGCCAAGGCCACCTTCACCTGGCCGCAACTCAAGGCCCACCTGGGCGTCCTGAGTGCCCAGGAGCAGCAACTCGTGACTGCCACCCGCGAACAGGGCCGAAAGGTCGAGGAAGTGGCCCCCGAACTGGGCCTGGATGTCAAGAAAGCCAAGGGCATGGCGTTGCAGGCCAGTAAGAAACTGAACCAGGCGGCGCGCGGACAGTAGCGCTCGGCCGATCACGGCCCGCCACCTTGCCTGGAGGTCGGTGGCATCACGCGGCCGGGCCTTCGGTTCGGGGAGGTTGGCGTCGTGAATCGTACGGATTCCGATTGATTCCACCACAGTCGGAACAGCGCCGTCAGCGGCTCCATATCGTGAAGGGGCGTATGCTGTTCCTACTTGCATCCGCTCGGATTGATTCGGAACTACACCAAATCAATCGGAATCCGTATCGGACGAATTCCGTCTGTTTCGCTGACAGGTCCGGAACATCACCGGGTTGCCAGATTCACGTCCGGAACCCGTTTTGCTCCACGGTCCCCGTTTTCCCGTGCCGGGGCGTGATATGACGTGGAACATTCCTATGCCTGTGAACCGATCTGAAGCTCCTCAAGCCCTGCACCTGCCCCGGCTGGCACAGGGCACGCCCGGCGAGTGGGTGCGGTTGCCCGGCGGGAACGTGCAGGTCGTGACCCTGAGCGGCACGCTGACCGGCCCGGCCATGTCCGGCTGGCTGGTGTGCCTGACCGGCGAGGCGGTCGTGGACCTGCCCCTGGGTAACTTCGTGCGCCTGCGCCCCGGCGAGGGCTACCACGTGACCCCCGATCAGCCCTGGACGGCCTTCGGGACCCGTGACGGCACCACGCTGCTCCTGGGCGCCGGATGGTCCGGATGACCCGCCCAGTCCCGCACACCCGCGCCGAGTACCCGTACCACCACCCCACCCCGACCCGCTGGGCGGACAACGACGTGTACGGACACGTGAACAACGTGACGTACTACGCGTACTTCGATACGGCCGTGAACGCCTACCTCGCCGCTCGGGGTGCGCTGGACATTCACGCCGGAGCGGTGATCGGGCTGGTCGTCGAGAGCGGCTGCGCGTACTTCGCGCCCGCCGCGTTCCCTGAACCTCTCAGCGTGGGGCTGCGGGTGGGTCGCCTGGGCAGCAGCAGCGTCCGTTACGAACTCGCCGTGTTCCGCGAAGGGCATGACGCGGCCTGCGCGCAGGGGCATTTCGTGCACGTGTACGTGGACCGGGACACCCGCCGCCCCGCCCCCCTGCCCCCCGCCCTGCGCGCCGCGCTGGAAGCCCTGCAACCCGGCTGACTGTCGCCTGTCTACCGGAAGGCACGCGCCCCGCAGCTTCCGTGCGGGGCGCGTGTTTCTCAGTAGCTGAGGTTCAACGTTTCTTCTTCGCGGCCCTGGCCGCTTCCTTCGCGGCTTTCTGCTCGGCCTTCTGGCGCTCCTGCATCTCGCGGCCCATGTCCTCAAGCAGTTGCGCGCCCTGGGCGTCCACGCTGCGCTGCAATTCCAGCAGGGTCGTGGCGACCATGTTGTGCAGCACCCGCTCGATGGGCGTCCTGATCCAGCGGTACATCACGCGGGCGTTCAGGGTCAGGGTCACCTCGGTCCCGCCGGGCATGGGTTTGAAGGTCCAGCCCTGCGTGAGTTTCTCCACTGGCCCCACGTTCCGCACGCTCTCCCAGCCGCCCCGCTGCGGCGCCTGCAACTGCCCGTACTTCGCGGTGAAACTCAGGCCCAGCAGGCGGCGCGTGAACTTGAAGCGCACCAGCGCGTTGTTCGTCAGCCGGGCATTCTCGCCCTCATAATCGGCGTTCGCGAGGTTGGGGTCCCACTTGACGCGCCGCCTGGGTTCCAGCGCCAGCCGGTACAGCACGTCCGGACGGGCCCTGACCACGATGGTCTGCTTGATGCTGATGGACTCGGACATAGTAACCGTCACTGTAGCGCGAAGCCGCCCGCACCCGCACCGGGCCGGTCATCCGGACTCCGTCCGGTTCATTACCACCTCCACTCCCGAAGTCCGTTCTGCTCCTCCTCGCTTCACCCGGACCCGGCGGTTTTGCACAACCATTCAATCGGAATCCGTATCAGTCAAGGAACGCCCGCGCTGGCAGGTGCGTCACGCGCAGGTTGAAGCGCTCGGCGTACTTCACGCCCGCCAGCCGCCCCACGCCCGCGCGCCCCTCTAGGAAATGCTCTTTGGTCCACTGCCAGCGGTAGAAGTCGTGGTAGTACTCCATCACGCGCGCCGCCACGTCGATGGTGTCCGTGATGTTCACACTGAACTCTGGGTACGGACTGGCCGGCGCGTGGTACTGGTAGAAGCGCACCGGTTCGCGCCACGCGTCCAGGCGGCGCAGGTCCTGACCGCCCAGTGTGGCGTCGCTGCCTCCCTCGTTCACGATCTTCGGAATGCGGGCCAGCGTGACCGCGTCGAAGGCGATCTTCGCGGTCATGCGGTGATCCGGGTGCGGGTGA
>NZ_JAGLBB010000107.1 GCF_018260555.1 Deinococcus sp.
AGGTCGACCGCTCGTACCTGCTGCGCGAGAAACTCGCCCTGGTCGCCTACGCCCTGATCGGCATCCGGCTGTAAGGGAGTACGGGGAGGTGGGGTGTAGGAGATTGCTCCCACACCCCACCTTCTTGCAACCCGGTTACCGTTTCAGTCGGCGCGTGATCGCCCCCACTTCCGGCATTCTCAGGGCCAGCGCGCCGCCAAGGTACACGGCGAGGCCCGCCCCGCCCGCCAGGGCCAGCACGGGGATGCTGGTCAGGATGAAGCCCGGCTGGATCGGCAGCGCGCGGGTGACCAGCCACGCCGCGCCGCCTGACACGGCGGCCAGTGGCACGACGCGCAGCAGGTGCCCCGTCACCTCGCGCGCCGGGAAGCCCACGGCGCGGCGGTACAGGACGATCAGGGCGGCGGTCATCAGCAGACCGCTGATGGTGGTGCTCAGGCCAAAGCCGATCAGGCCCAGGCCCGGCACCAGCAGGCGGTACAGCCCGACCTCCAGCACGAAGCCGATGGCGCTGATCGTCACGGCCTCGCGGGTGCGTTCACGGGCGTAGAAGGTGCGCAGCAGCACCGTCACCAGCGCCCACGGCACCAGCGCGAAAGCCCAGCCCAGCAGGATGCCGCTGCCCGCCGCGAACTTGTCCAGTTCCGCCGTGCCTCTGGGCGCTTCCAGGTTGATCATGCTGACCGCGAAGGGGGCCAGGGCGATCAGCAGGGCGCTCATCGGGGCGGCCAGGAACGTGGTGGTGCGGATGGTGCTGGCGGTCAGCGCACGGAACTGGGTCCAGTCCTTCTCGGCGGCGGCCTGCGAGAAGCGCGGGAAGACGGCCAGGACCGGGGAGACCACGAACAGGCCGTTGACCATGGTGAACAATGCCTCGGCGTTGCTGTACCCGGTCTGGGTTCCCCTGGGAAACTGCTGCGCGTTCGACAGCAGGCTGGTCACGTACACGTTCAGAAACTGCCGCGCCCCGGCGGTCAGGGTGAACGGCGCCATCTGCCGCAGCACGCGCCCCACCGCCGGGTGTCGTGTGAGGCTGGGGGCGGGGAGCAGCCCGAAACGGTTCAGGGCGGGCAGCTGCACCACGAGCTGCGCCACGCCGCCGATCAACCAGCCGAAGGCCAGCCAGGTGGCCGTGTTCGGGAGGATCAGAAGCGCCGCGATGCTGGCGATATTAAAGGCCACGGGCGCGAAACTGCTTTCCCGGAAGTGCTCGTCGGCGTTCAGCAGGCCCATGGCGATGGCCGACAGGCTGATCAGCATCAGGAAGGGCATGAGAAGCCGGGTCATGTACACGGCCAGTTCGCGGTCCACGTTGGAGCTACTGGCCAGCAGCTGATCCACGATCCACGGCGCGGCGAAGATCCCGGCGGCCATCAGCAGGAGGTTCACGGCGATCAGCACGCCGCTGAACGCCTGCGCCAGTTCCCGGCGGCCCTGGGTGTTCAGGGTCTTGTAGACCGGGATGAACGAGTTGACCAGGGCGCCCTCGGCCAGCAGTTCACGCAGCAGGTTCGGCACCTTCACGGCGACCGTAAACGCGTCGGTCAGGGCTGGCGCGAAGGTGTTGATGATCTGCTGCCGGACGATGCCGCTCAGGCGCGAGCCGAGCGTGCCGAGCATGACGATGATGGTATTCGCCCGCAGTGATTTTTTCGGGCTGGTGGGTGGGGGGGCGCCGGGCGGTCCGGCGTCCTCGAAGGACATGTCCAGTTCGGGTGGTGCGGGGGGCGGGCCGGGCGGCGGGAGACTCACGGGGCCACTGTACCGCCCGCCCCGCCCGGCCTTTACGGGGCGTTCAGGTCGGGTGGGGGCTCTGCCCGTCGGGGGTGACCTCGTGGGCGCCGCCGTCCGGCCCGATGAACAGGAGCGGCGCGCCGAAGGTGACGTTCAGGCGCAGGGTATCCAGGTACGCCTGGAGGTGCGCGGGCATGTCGCTGAGGGTGAAGGGGGCGCGCGGGGCGGCCACCAGGCGGTACACGCCCGCCTGGCCGGGCAGCCGGTCGTACACGAAGGCGCCGCGCCGCTGCGGGGGCGTCAGGTGCTCGTCGAAACCTCCGGCGGGGGCGTTCGGAGCCTCGGTTTCGGGGCGCAGGTCGATCCAGACGTGCGTGCGTTCCAGCAGGCCCTCGCTTTGCAGGGCGGCTTCCGGGACGGTGTCGTCCCCGGCGGCCAGGAACTGCGCGACGTGCCCGCGCGTGTCGGCGGCGAACCAGTCGAATTCCACGTTCCGGATTTCCTCGCGGGTGATGACGATCTGCAACAGTTCCTCCTCGGTCAGGGGGGTGCCAGTGCTGTCCGGGTCGGTCGGGGCGTGGCTCATGGTCACTGCCCTCCCAGCGCGGCCGCGACCACGTCCCGCGCCTCGTTCATGACCTGCTTCAGGTGCTCCTGGCCCCGGAAGCTCTCGGCGTAGATCTTGTACACGTCCTCGGTGCCGCTGGGCCGCGCGGCAAACCAGGCCTGGTCGGTGGTGACTTTCAGGCCGCCGATGGGTTCGTCGTTGCCGGGCGCGCGGGTGAGTTTCGCGGTGATGGGGTCGCCGCCCAGGCTGGTGGCGGTGACCTGTTCGGGCGAGAGGCTGCCCAGGATGCGTTTCTGGTCGGGCGTGGCGGGGGCATCCTGGCGGTCGTAGGCGGTCGCGCCCAGGCGGGCGGTCAGGTCCGCGAAACGGGCGCTGGGGGTCTTGCCGGTGATGGCGGTCATCTCGGCGGCCAGCAGTCCGGGGATCAGGCCGTCCTTGTCGGTACTCCAGGCGCGGCCGTCGCGGCGCAGGAAGCTGGCCCCGGCGCTTTCCTCGCCGCCAAACCCGAACGAGCCGTCCTGAAGGCCCGCCACGAAGTACTTGAAGCCTACCGGGACTTCCACGACGCGGCGGCCGATGCTGGCGCCCACCCGGTCGATCAGGGCGCTGCTGACCAGGGTCTTGCCGATGGCGGCGTCTGCGCGCCAGCCGGGGCGATTCTGGAACAGGTACTCGATCATCACGGCCAGGTAGTGGTTGGGGTTCATCAGGCCGTCGGCGGTGACGATGCCGTGCCGGTCGGCATCCGGGTCGTTCCCGATGGACACGTCGAAGTCGCCTTTCAGGGCCAGCAGGCCCGCCATGGCGTAGGGGCTGGAGCAGTCCATGCGGATCTTCCCGTCGCGGTCCACGCTCATGAACGCGAAGCTGGGGTCGATCACGTCGTTCACGATGGTCAGGTTCAGGTCGTGCGCCGCCCCGATGGCCTGCCAGACCGGGAGGCTACTGCCGCCCAGCGGGTCCACCCCGATGCGCACGCCGCTGCGGCGGATGGCGTCCAGGTCGATCACGTCCGGCAGTTGCGTGACGTAGGGCGTGATGAAATCGAATTCCTCGAGGGCGGCCATGGCGTCTTCCAGGGACACGCGCTGCACGTCGCGCAGTTCGTCCTCGATGATCTGGTTGGCGCGCGCCTGCACGACCTTGGTGACATCGGTGTCGGCCGGGCCGCCGCTGGGCGGGTTGTACTTGAAACCGCCGTCCTGCGGGGGGTTGTGGCTGGGCGTGATCACGATCCCGTCGGCCACGCCGCCTGCGCCCACGCGGTTGTGTTCCAGGATGGCGTGGCTGATCAGGGGCGTGGGCGTGAACAGGCCCGGCTGCACGCGCACGCGCACCCCGTTGGCGATCAGGACTTCCAGCGCGGTCATCCAGGCGGGTTCGGACAGGGCGTGCGTGTCCAGGCCCATGTACAGCGGCCCGGTGATCCCGGCCCGCGCCCGGTACTCGGCGACAGCCTGCGAGGTGGCCAGGATGTGCGTCTCGTTGAAGGTTCCCGCGATGCTGTTGCCGCGGTGCCCGCTGGTGCCGAACGCCACGCGTTGCAGGGGGTCGCTGGGCAGCGGGCGGGTCTCGTAGTAGTGCGCCACCAGGCGGGGAATATTCGTCAGCAGGCTCCGGGGAGCGCGTTTACCGGCCAGTTCGCTGATGGTCATACCGCCCAGTGTACGGAGTGCGGCCCCCGCGCAGGCACTTGCGGTAAGACAGCGTGAAGTGCCTCCCGGGGACAGGCTGCCTGGGGACAGGGCCGCCCGGTGCCAGGGCCGCCTGGGGACAGGACGACAGGTGACGGTTGATCCGGTCGCCGTGACGGTCGGCTGCTACGCTGGGCGGCATGAGGGAGTTCCTGAACGACTGGTGGCGGCTGCTGAAGCTGATCGTGGGGTCGCTGGCGATTCCGGTGGTGCTGTGGGGACTGCTGGTGTGGGCGGGCGTCCTGAAGTAATGGGTTGATGCGGCCACAGGTTAAAGCCGCGCCTTGAAACCACATGTTGAACGGGCAGGAGGTCAGGGGCTGCTCCCCCGGCGGGTGACACGCGGCGCGCCGGGTTGGAATCGTTCCCGGCGCCGCGTCTCATGTGGGCCGTGTTACGTTCGGGGTATGACGGTCAAACGGCAGAAAGGTGCAGACAGGGTCTCCGAGAGGGGCGCAGAGACGCGCGCGGGCAACAACCACTTCGAGCACGCGCTGGTGCTGGAAACGGCGCGCGTGACCGAGGGCGCGGCGCTGGCCGCCAGCCGCTTCATGGGCATGGGCGACAAGAACGCCGTGGATGGCGCGGGCACCGAGGCCATGCGGGAACTGCTGAACTCGCTGGATATCCGGGGCACGGTCGTGATCGGTGAAGGCGAGATGGACGAGGCCCCCATGCTGTACATCGGTGAACAGGTCGGCAGCGGGCAGTACGAGGTAGACATCGCCGTGGACCCGGTCGAGGGCACGGCCGTGACCGCCAAGGGCCTGCCGAACGGACTGGCCGTGATCGCCCTGTCCGAACGGGGCGGCCTGATGCACGCGCCGGACTGCTACATGGAGAAGCTGGTCGTGCCGCCCCCCGCCGCCGGGAAGGTGAACCTGGACTGGCCGGTCGAGGCGAACCTGAACGTGCTGGCGCAGAGCCTGGAACGCGACATTGACGACCTGATGATCACCATCCTGGACCGCGAGCGGCATGCGGACCTGATCCGGCAGGTGCGGGCCACAGGCGCGCGCGTGAAACTGATCGGTGACGGCGACGTGGTTGCCAGCCTGCAGGTCGGCGTGCGCGGCACCGGCGTTCACGCGCTGATGGGTTCGGGCGGCGCGCCCGAAGGGGTGCTGTCGGCGGCGGCCCTGAAGTGCCTGGGCGCGGAGATTCAGGGCCGCTTCATTGCGGAGGACGACGCCATGCGTGAGCGCTTCGTGTCGATGGGCGTGGACGAGAAGCGCGTGTACAAGACGAACGACCTGGCGCCGGGATCGCAGATGGTGTTCAGCGCGACCGGCATCACGTACGGCGAGCTGCTCAGTGGCGTTCGTCATTTTGGCGGTGGGGCCAGAACGCACACGCTGGTGATGGGGTACGCCACGCGGGTGGTGCGGTTCATCGATTCGGTTCACCTGGAAGACGACGGCGCGCGCGTCACGATCCGCGTCTGATACGGACTGCGGTGAAGTGGTGGGGCACAACCACACCATCCGGGTAAAGGCAGGTGGACATGGGGCCGGTTCCGCGACTGCCCCCAAGCGCCAGATGAGCAACCATGAGAGATCACTTCACAGGGGCTAAATAGCTTCACGTTGAACCTTTTGGTTTCCAGGCGTACACTCCGGTCATGACGAACCCCACCCCCACCCCAGTCAAACTGGCCATCGTGTACTACTCGACCTACGGCACCAACCACGCCATGGCCGAAGTCGCCGCTGAGGCGGCCCGCGCCGCCGGAGCAGAAGTGCGCCTGCTGAAAGTGCCCGAAACGGCCCCCCAGGCCGTGATCGACACCCAGGACGCCTGGAAAGCCCAGCAGGAACGCAGCGCTGACGTCCAGACCGCCACGCCCGCCGACCTCGAATGGGCCGACGCTTACCTGTTCAGCACTCCCACCCGCTTCGGCGGAGCGGCCAGTCAGCTGCGCGCCTTTATCGACACGCTCGGCGGCCTGTGGGCCACCGGCAAACTGGCCAACAAGACCTTCAGC
>NZ_JAGLBB010000108.1:0-5435 GCF_018260555.1 Deinococcus sp.
GCGGCCGGCGGGGCGGGTCGGGTCGCCGTCCGGACTGCGGCGGCCCCGGCCGGGACGTTCGGTGTCGCTGGGCGCGGGCTGGGCGGCGCTGGCAGCGGCGTTGTTGACGGAACCGGTGGCCGGGCTGGGGGCCGGGCTGGGGCTGGGGGCCGCCGCCGGGGTGCCGGGCGCGGCGGCGATACGGGTCAGGGTGGTCTCGAAGGCGCGCAGGGCGTCGCTGGCTTCCAGGTCCGCGACGGCGCGGGCGTTCAGCGCGCCGAGTTCCTCGCGGGTCACGGCGTACTCGGGGGCGTCGTGGCCTTTCAGGGCGTGCAGGACCCGGTACGCGGTGGGGGCCTCGATGGTGGCGTGCTTGCTGGTGGTGACCGTGGGGTCGCTGTGCATGTCCGCGCCGATCAGGGTGATGGCCTGCGGGCTGATCAGCGTGACGCGGTCGCCGCGTTCCTCCATGTGCGCGGCGAGTTGCAACAGGCCGCGCAGGTCGAGCATGTGGTGAAACAGGTCGAGGTGGGCCAGCATGGCTCCGGCTTTTTTCAGGGTGTCCATACCCGCATTATTCTGTTTTAAACAGAATTGTCAAGAGGTGTTTTGCGTAATCAGCAAGCGCCATTTATCTTCCGACCCTCCTGCGAGCAGTCAGCATTACCGTATCGCCGGACTGCCGCGTGCCAGTCCCCTGAGGAACGCGCCCGGGGTGGAGTTGGCAACCCGGCGTCCTTCCGGGCCGTCAATACAACAGACGGAATTCGTCTGATCGGGTGGGGGTCGCCAGCAGCCTGCCCGGCGCTAGATTTGCTGCTATGTCCACCCCGCCTGACCTGACAGCCGTGTTCGTGTACGGCACCCTGATGCCCGGGGAACGCAACGCCCACGTGGCCCGCCAGGGCGGCTCTTTTACCGCGCAGGACGCCACCCTGAGCGGGTACGATCTGCTGCACCTGCACCCGGAGGGATACCCGGCCCTGCGGCCCAGCGCCGCGCTCCCTGGCACGCAGGCCCCGGTCCGCGGCTTCCTGCTGACCTACACCCCGCAGGCGTGGGAGGCCGCGCTGCCCTTCCTGGATCACCTGGAAGGCCTGCACGAACATCCGCCCCTGTACAGGCGCGAGCGGGTCACAGTGACGACCGTGCCGGGCGGGCAGCCGCGCCCCGCCTGGGTGTACGTGTACGCCCGCACCGACCGCCTGTCCGGCGCGCAGTGGTTGCCCGGCGGAGACTGGCGAGTGATCCCGCGCCGCGACCGGCCCGGCCAGGGAGATCGCTGAAACCACCCCGCCACACGGGACATGCTGCACGAAAAAGCGCCCGGCCGGATGTTCCGGCTGGGCGCTCTTGTGGGATGCGCCGACTTAGCGGACGATGCGCTGGCCGCGGCGGATCTTCAGCTGATCCGTCAGGGCAATGTAGCCGTCGTAGTTGGTGCGCTCCAGGTACTTCAGCAGGCGGCGGCGCTGGCCGTTCATCAGCTGCAGGCCGCGCTGGCCGTGCTTGTCTTTCTTGTTGGCGCTCAGGTGCACCGACAGGTTGTTGATGCGGGCGGTCAGCAGGGCAATCTGCACGACAGTGCTGCCAGTGTCTTTCTCATGCTTGGCGTGGGTCTGGACGGTCGCTTTCTTGTCGATCATGTTGAGCCTCTCGTGTTAGTAAAGTCCCGCGCGCAGCAGCCGGGGAAAATCCAGGGTCCATTGAGCGGACACCGGGCCCCACCGCTCGCGGCGGCAAACGCGATGATACCACGATCCGCCGGACTGACAAGCGCGCGCCTTGACATTGCGCAGTGCCCCCCCTAAGATTGCTATCGCCTCTCAGAGATGCTCGGGTGGCGGAATTGGTAGACGCGCACGCTTGAGGGGCGTGTAGCTTAGCTGTGTGGGTTCAAGTCCCATCCCGAGCACCAACAGATTCAGTGCCGACACTCCTGCGGGAATGTCGGCACTGCTTCTTGCCGTAAGCGGTGCGTTCCCCTGGCGCACTGGCAGAGCGGTCCGGCGCGGGTGTGCTATGCTCCGCAACGCATTGCTGGCGCAGCGCAGCGTGAACGCCTGAACCTGGTCAGGGCCGGAAGGCAGCAGCCATAAGGGATGATTCGCGGGTGCCGCTGCTCACCGGCAATGCTTTTTCTCTATCAGTGTAGGGCGGCCCCGTTTCAGGTGGGGCCGCCCTTGTCGTGCGCCCGGCAGGAAGGGCGTATGATACGGATTCCGATTGATTCGGTGCAGTCCCGAATCAATCCGAGCGGACGCGAGTAGGAACAGCATACGGGTTCTGCGGTATGGAGCCGCAGGCGGCGCTTTTCCGGCTGTGGTGGAATGGAGCGGAATCCGTATTAGCGGGTCAGGTGGTCCAGTTCCGTCTGCGCGCTTCTCAACTGCGCCTGGCGGGCTTCGCGCTCGGTCCAGACGTGCTGGGTGGTCGTGAAGGCCTCGCCGCGGCTCAGCCACACGCCCGCGCCCGTCCAGATGAACGTGTCGCTGGGCAGTTGGCGGTGGGTCGGCAGGGCCGGGTCCAGCAGCGGATGAAGTGCGGGCAGCGTCATGTGCCCAGCGTGCCGGGCCGGTGTCAGGCCCGCGTTCCCGCGCAGTCAGCGCCGCGTCACGGCCCACACCCCGCGCGGGGTATGGGCGGCTCAGCGGGTCTTGGGTTGCAGCACCAGCGCCTGCGTTTCCTTCACGACCGCCAGCGCCCGCAACTGCTCGCCGTCCAGGTCGCCGGCTTTCGCCAGGGCGTCGGCGCGGCGGCGATCAACGGTCGCCACTTCCAGCGCCGCCGCGTCCCCGAACACCTCGCGGAAGCGGTCCAGTGGGTACTCGATCCGCCGCGAAACTTTCAGCGTGGCGCGGTACAGGTCCGTCTCGGCCTGCCCGCCCTCCAGCAGGGCCGCCTTGACGCGCGCGCCCAGCTCGTCCCGCTCGGTTTCCAGTCCCAGGATCGTGTCGCGCAGCGTGGCGTAGCGTTCCAGCAGTTCACTCAGGGTCAGGTCTTCGGGGGTGTCCATGCCGTCCATGCCGTCAGCATACGGTCCGCCGGGCGTCTCTTGGCCCCGCTCTGCCGGGCTCTGCCGGGCACGCTAGCATGCGCCGCATGGACGATCCCGCTGCCCAGCCTGCTGCTGATCTCGAACGCCGCATCCTGGACGCCATTCGCCGTGGCGCCAGCATGGAAGACATCGCCGGCATCAAGGAATCGGACGTGGCCACCCCGGACGCCGCCATCGGCGCCCTCAAGGACGGCAACGCCCGTTTCTTCAGCGGACAGGCGAGTCGCCCGGAAGTCAGCGCCAACGAGCGCCGCGCCCAGATCATGGGGCAGACCCCCTACGCCGCGATTCTGGCGTGTAGCGACAGCCGCGTGCCGGTGGAACTGGTGTTCGATCAGGGGCTGGGGCAACTGTTCGTGGTGCGCGTCGCCGGGAACGTCGTCGGCGAGGCCGGACTGGGCACCCTGGAGTACGCCATCCGTCACCTCGACGTGCACCTGATCGTCGTCATGGGTCACGAGGCCTGCGGGGCCGTGGCCGCCGCGCTGCTGCCCGAGGAGAGGGTCACGCAGGAACCCGAGAACCTCCAGGCGCTGATCCGCCGCATTCAGCCCAGCGTGCAGAACATGCCGCCCATCCGTGACAAGAAAGCCCGCATGCGGGAGGCCGTACTGAACAACGTCCGGCATCAGGTGAGCATCCTGCGCGACCAGCACGTCATTCAGGAGGCCGAGAAGGCCGGGCAGATCCGCGTGATCGGCGCGTACTACGAGATCGGCAGCGGCGCCGTGGACTTCCTGATTGACGAAGAAGACCTGCGGCCCTGAAGTGAAGGCAGATGGCTGAAAGCAGATGGCTGGGGCTGTTGAGCCATCTGCCATGAGCCATCTGCCATGAGCCATCTGCCTGTGCTCAGATCACGAATTCGCCGGCGCGCATGACCGCTTCACGCGTGCCGTCTTTCGCCACGCCGTCCACGTCCATCTCGCCGCTGCCGATCATCCAGTCCACGTGCGTCAGGCTGTCGTTGCCGCCTGCCGCCAGGAAGTCCTCCAGCGGCATGTCCACGCCACCGCGCACGTTGAAACGGTACGCGCTGCCGATGGCGATGTGCGACGCGGCGTTCTCGTCGTACAGGGTGTTGAAGAAGAACAGGCCCGAACGGCTGATGGGGCTGGAGTGCGGCACGAGGGCCACCTCACCCAGGCGGTGACTGCCCTCGTCGGTGTCGATCATTTTCAGCAGGGCGCTCTCGCCCTTGCTGGCGCTGGCTTTCGTGATGCGCCCGTCCCTGAACTCGATGCGAATGCCGTCGATCAGGGTGCCGTTGTACGACAGAGGCTTGGTGCTGACGACCGTGCCGTTCACCCGCTCACGGTGCGGAGCGGTCCAGACTTCCTCGGTGGGGATGTTGGCCGTGAAGGTGATCCCGGTGGGCGTGTCGGCCGCGCCGCCGCCCCACACGTGATCGTCCGCGAGGCCCACGGTCAGGTCCGTCCCGCCACCCCGAAAGTGCAGCGCCGCGTACTGCTTGTCCGTCAGCAGGTCGCGGCGGCGTTTCAGGCTTTCCAGGTGCGTTTGCCACAGGACCACCGGGTCCGGCTGGTCCGCGCGGGTCGCGGCAAAGATCGCGTCCCACTGCTGCGCCACGGCCTGCTCGGCACTCGCGTCCGGGAACATCAGTTCGGCCCAGCCGCTGACGGGTGCGCTGATCAGGTTCCAGTTCAGGCGTTTCGTCATGACCTGAGCGGTATAGGGACGGCGGTACGCGGCCAGCGTTCGCTGGTGCGTCGCCACCCGCTCGGCGTCCACGCCGCCCAGCAGGTTCGGGTTGGTCGCGCGGATCGCCAGAACGGCGCCGCCCGCCCCGGCCGTCTCGATCTCGGCGTCTACCCGCCAGCGGCTGATCTGGTCGAAGCTGCCGTCCGGTGCCAGCTCAAAGCGGGCCAGTTGCACGTCGTCGTCATCCCAGCGGACATCCACGAAACTGGCGCCCGCCGCGTACGCTTCGCGCACCACCAGCCGCGCCAGGGTGGCCGTTTCGACCGGGGCCTGCACCAGCAGCCGCTGTCCGGGTTTCACGCCCACGCCCACCCGAACGGCCAGCCGCGCGTAGTTCCGTAATTTCTCCTCGAACGTCAGGGTCATGCCCGGCAGGATAGCCACGCAAGCACGGGAGATACAAAAGACCGTCCCGCCTGTGCCGCGCACCCTTGACGGATCCTGAAAGCACCTTTATAGTTCTGTGGCTGGGTATCGAGGCGTAGCGCAGCCTGGTAGCGCACTACCTTGGGGTGGTAGGGGTCGTGAGTTCAAATCTCGCCGCCTCGACCAGCAGAGCACCGGAGTGAGAAATCATTCCGGTGCTTGTTTTGTATGTTCCGGCTGTCATGCTCACTCCGACCGGGTAGTTTGCAAAACCGTTCCACCCGAGCGGATGCCAGTAGGAACAGCAGAC
>NZ_JAGLBB010000108.1:5445-5725 GCF_018260555.1 Deinococcus sp.
AGCCGCAGGCGGCGCTTTTCCAAGTGTGGTGGAATAGAGCGGAATCCGTCTGAGGCGTTCACCCTCCGCGTTCGATGAGGGTACCGGCCGCGTCGATAGGGAAGTCCAGCACGCGGCCCTGGAGGCCGTTGCGGGTCATCACGCCGTGCAGGTAGGCGTGCAGGGGGGTTGTGCGAACCCGGGTGTCGTGGAAGCACAGCACCGTGGGTCCGGCGCCGCTGAGGGCCGCTCCGAGCGCGCCGTGCTTCCAGGCGTCTTCCAGGATGTCGCTCAGGCCCGG
>NZ_JAGLBB010000109.1 GCF_018260555.1 Deinococcus sp.
CCTCGTTGGAAGCACTCAAGAACGGCTGGCACGTCAGTTTTCACTTCATCTCATAAAATCTGTCAGGCGGTCAGGTCTTGCAGGTCAGGCGCAGGGCTAATCTGATCCGCGATGACCAGCCGCCCACCGGGTTTCAGAACGCGCCGCGCCTCGGCCAGAAAGCGCGGCAGGTCCCGGAAATGATGCGGCGCGTGGCGAGAGGTGACCAGCGTGAACGACCCGTCCGGGAAGGGAATGGCCTCGGCGCTGCCAACAACGAACGTGGCGTTGGGCACGCCCTCCTGCGCGGCGCGGTCCCGCGCGTGGGCCAGCATGGCTTCGGCCAAGTCCAGACCCACGACCTGCGCGACGTGTGGCGCCAGGGCCAGGGCCGTGTTTCCAGTGCCGGTCGCCACGTCCAGCGCCACGTCACCCGCGCGCGGGTCGGCGGCAGCCAGCAGGGCGGGCAGGCTGGCCCCATAACGGTGAACGTCGCTGGCGGCGTACTTCGCGGCGTGCCGGTTAAACTGCGCTTCGCTGCTGGTGTCACGGCTGCTGTGATCCTCACCGACGGAATGATCGCTCATGCCCCGATGGTGCGCCCGCGCCGGGTCTCAGGACAACTCACACAACCTGGGATGGGGTATAAGAAAACCTGATGGCGTCCTTTAATGCGTTCCGGGTATTTGTGGCGGTATACCGTGCCGGCAGCCTGAGCCGCGCCGCCCACGACCGCCACCTGACCCAGCCTGCCGTGAGCGCGCAACTCGCGGCGTTAGAGGCCCGCGTGGGCGAGCCTCTATTTCTGCGTACCCCGCGCGGCGTGATACCTACCGAGCGCGGCAAACTGCTCTACGCACAGGTGGCGCAGGGCGTGGATCACCTCCAGGCGGCGAGCGCGGCTCTGCGCAGCAACCCGGCCCAGCCTGGCCCGCTGCGGCTGGGCCTGACACCCGAGGTCCTGCACGGTTTCGCGCTACCCCGGCTGGCCGGATTGCCGGGCGCGGTACACGTGACGTTCGGCGAGGACCGCGCCCTGCTGACGGCGCTGGGCAGCGGCACGCTGGACGTCGCGCTGGTCACGACTGAACCTGAGGGCCGCCAGTTGACGGCGCAGGTCGTGACCGAGATGCCGTTCGCGCTGATCGGCCCCCCCAACTGGGACCCTGCGCCTGCCCTGCCTGCCGCGCTGGGCGCGTGGCTGAACGCGCGGCCGTGGGTGAGCTACAGCGTGGAGCGACCGGTCACGCGGCGGTTCTTCACGGGCACGCTGGGGCAGCGGTTCGAGGCTCCACAGGCGTTGGTTGCGCCGGACCTGCGAGCCGTGGTGCGGGCCGTCACACTGGGCATGGGAGCCAGTCTGGTTCCCCTGTTCGCCGCGCAGGAGGCGCTGGACGCCGGACAGGTCCGTGAACTCTGGCCCGCGCGGTCGCACATTCCAGCAGCCCGTTGGTGGCTGGCACAGCGCGCAGCCGACGAGGCGCGGCCCGACCTGCACACCCTGCGAGGAGCGTTACAGAGCAGGCCGCTGCGGGGCGGCAAGGAGGCGCCATCTCTCCCTGCCCGCCTCCACTCGGATTGGATGGAACCGACTAGACAGAGGCCGGATAATACGGATTCCAGCTGATTCGTAACTGCACCGAATCGAGCCGAGCGGATGCGAGGAGGAACAACAGACGGATTGGGCGGTATGGACCGACAGACGGCAAGACGCTGCCTGTGGCGGAATAGAGCGCACTCCGGATGACAGGTCAGTTCAGGGTCTTGAGGTACGCGTGGATGTTGGCCACGTCCGCGTCGCTGATCTGGCCTTCGCTGAAGCGGGGCATCGCGGCGCTCAGTTCACGCTGCGGCGTTTTTCCGTCGCGCAGGGTGGTCAGGAACTGCGCGTCGGTCCAGGCTTTCGGGCCGTCGGCCGTCACGAGGCTTGGGCCGATCTGACCCTGGCCGTTCGCGCCGTGGCAGGCTGCGCAGTTGCCCGCGAAGACCGTCTGCCCGGCAGCGGAATCACCAGCGGCGGCTTCCCCGGCAGGCGCGCCAGTGGTGGCAGCGGCAGTGGCATCGGGGGTGGCAGGGTCCGTCGTGGCGGCGTCGGTGGTCGCTGCGGCGGTGCCAGCGGTATCGGTGGCTGGCGCTGGGCTCGTGTCGGGGGCAGGGGTCGTGGTGGTTCCCGTGCTGGCCGAACCGGTCGGCCCTGACTCTGCGGTTGTGGAGTCTGCGGTCGTTGATTGGGTGGCCGTTTCGGGCATGGTCGTTGCGGTCCCGGTCTTCGTGGCCTCGGTCTGGGGGGCTTTCATGAGCTGGGGGGTGGCGATCAGCAGGGTCACGCCCAGAATCAGTCCGGCCGTCACACCCACCACCCAGGACATCACGTCACCCGCTTCGCGTTGCGTTCGTCTGTTCATGCTCCGAGCATACGACTGGCCTGCCGGGACATGTGGGAGGGCCGCCGGGGGAGTTTCTTCATGCCCCATACGGACTGCGGCTCCATACCGCGAAGGGGCGCATGCTGTTCCTATTCGCGTCCGCTCGGATTGATTCAGAACTGCACCGAATCAATCGCAGTCCGTATCAGCCCGCTCCCTGCCGGGGCCGCGCGGGGCGCTAGAGCAGCGGGGTGGGGGGCGCGCCGCGTTCCTCTTCCGGCCACCACTGCCGCGCGGCGAGGTCGCAGCGTCCCACGCCGTCCAGCACGACCCCCTCGGCACGCAGCAGGCCCTCCTGCATGTCACCAAACCCGACCTTGTGGGTACTGACTCGGCCCTGCGCGTTGATCACGCGGTGCCACGGCAACCCGTTGCCGCCCGCACTTACGCTGCCCATGAGTGAGTTCATCACGAAGCCCACCTGCCGGGCCGCGCCGGGCTGCCCGGCCAGCAGCGCCAGTTGTCCGTACGTCATGACGTGACCCTCGGGAATGCGGGCCACCAGGGCCAGCACCCGCTCACGGAAAGCGGGGGCCACCGGCGCGGGCTGCGTCAGGGTGCCCGGCTGGCGAGGGTGGGGGCGCCGGCGCCGGCCGTCACGCCGGTGACCAGGGCCTCGCGGACGCCCTGCGCGATGCCCAGCGCCACGCGGTCCAGGTAATTGCTGTCGGTCAAGTTCTGCCCGTCGACCGGGTGGCTGGCGTAGCCGATCTCGACCAGCGCGGCCGGAATGCGGCTGTTGCGCAGTACGCTCAGGGACTGGTTGTTCTTCAGGCCCCTGCTGAACGCGCCGGTTTGCTCAACCATGTGCTGCTGGAGCAGGGCGGCCAGGGCGCTGCTGTTGGGGTGGTTGGGATTCCACCAGGTTTCCACGCCGTAGCCCTTCAGGGCGCTGCTGGCCTCAAGGGCGTTCACGTGAATGCTGATGAACAGTTGCGTGCCGGGAGTGCCCATACCGGCGCGCATCTTCAGGTCGGTGTTCTTGTCGCTGCTCAGTTCGCGGTCACTGTCACGGGTGAGGACGACGTCCACACCGGCTGGGGCCAGCAGGTCCCGCACGCGCAGCGCGACGGCCAGTGCGACGTCCTTTTCGATAACCGAACCGACCGCGCCGGGATCCCGGCCGCCGTGCCCAGCATCGATCACCACGCGGGGCCGGACGTACGTGGCACTCAGGGCCAGGATGGCCGTGCCGCGCGAGGCCGGGAAGGGTGGCACGGCCGCCACAGTCCGCGCGGCGGCGGGCAGGGGGGTCAGGTCAGCCATGGCGGGTGACAGGTCGATGGCCAGACGGGCCAGCTGGTCGCTGCTCGGCGGCAGCAGTTGTACGCGCCAGCCGCTGCGGGCGGTAGTCGGGGCGGGCGTGGACAGCACGATGATCCCGCCGCCCAGGGTGGGCTGCGCCGACCACTGGGTCAGTTCGGGGCTGACGTTCTGCTCCCGCTGGGCCGGGACGGCCGGGCCGGTCAGTTCCACGCTCAGGCCGCCGGGTCCGGGCACAATGCGGTAGGCGGTGCCGGGCGGCAGGTCCAGCACCACGCGCGTCTGGCCGGGGTTCTTGCCGATCCGCGGTTGCGGCAGCGTGACGCCCCCTGACGTGCCGGGCACCACACCGTTCAGGTCGTTGGGGCGGGCGGTGTTGTCGCCGGGCAGGGCCGGGGCGGGCGGCAGGACCTTCCCGCCGCGCGTGACGGTATCACCGGGCGGGAGGTTGCTGACACTGGCCGTGGGGGTGGCCGGGGCGTTCAGGAGGGCCTGCGCGGCGGCGCTGATGGGCGCGCCAGGCTGCACGCGGTCAACCGAGCCGCCCGACACGGTCGCGCCGATGTCGATGATCAGGACGCGGGTGCCGGTTGCCAGCGTGGCCTCGTGCGCCTCCCAGCCATCGGTCAGGGACAGCGGAAACAGCGTGGACAGCGTGGCCTGCCCGCCCCCGGCTCGGTACTCGGAGACGCTGTTACCCAGGCGGCTGATCACGGCGGGCTGCACGCGCGCGCCCTGCACGTTTACGCGCAGGCCCGTGAAGGTGGGGGTCAGGGAGTAACTGACGCCGGGAGCCAGGTCGAACACCACGCGCGTGGCGCTGCCCTGGTTGCTGGAGCGGGGCGAGCCGAAGGTGGCGTTCTGCACGCCGGTCAGGGTGATGGGCACTGGGCGCGTGACGGCCACGCCGCGCGCCGCAGAGACGGTGGGTGCAACGGCGGCGGGCGCGGACCGCTGAAATGGATCACCGGTCTGCGCCAGTCCCGAACCCGCGACCGCCATCAGCAGTGTGGATAAGAGGAAAGTGGCAGTCAGCTTCATATTGACCTGTACTGTACCTGTTGGCAGTGAGAATTGAGCCGAAGGACTCATTTTCATTCAGCCGGCTCGCGGCGCCCGCCAGGACACCCTTTGCGCCGTACGACCTGTTCGGTCCTCCGGCGGCGCGCGGCGCCTCATGAGCGGCCGGGCCGCCCCATTCAGGGCCGACAGCAGCGCGGCGCCGCCTGTTCAGCAGGGGAGAAACGGGCTGTCGGTCGTGCAATTGGCAACCCGGTGCAGGGGCAGGTGGCGAATACCTGCCGCTGCCCCCTGTGCGTTGGGCTCTCCATCTGCCTCCCGTCTACGCGGGTCCCGGCGTGAGTTTCCCGGTGGGCGCGGCAGATTCGGTGGGACGCCGGTCGGGCGTGAGGGGAGGCAGCGCACCTCCGGCCAGGATGGTCTGCAGGTCCTCGCCGCCCAGGCTCTCGCGGGCCACGAGTTCGTCGGTCAGGCGGTACAGGACGTGCGCGTGCTCGCCCAGCAGGTCCAGGGCCCGCTGGTACTCACCGTTCAGGATGCGACCGACTTCCTCGTCGATGGCCTGCGCGGTGTGGTCGCTGTACGCGCCCTGCTGCGGGCCGTACCCCAGGTACGAGCCGCTGTCCTGCTCCAGCGCCAGTTGCCCCACGCTGCTCATGCCCCACTCGGTCACCATGCGCCGCGCAATACTGGTCGCCTGCTGGAAATCGTTGGCGGCGCCGGTCGTGACCTGCCCGGTGGCGATCTGCTCGGCGGCGTGCCCGGCCAGCGCCACGCAGATCCGGTCCAGCAGCGCGGCGCGGGTGTGGTGCATGCGGTCTTGCGGGGTGTACAGCGCGCTGCCCAGGCTGCGGCCCCGGGGCACAATGGTCAGCTTGTGCGCCTTGTCCGCGCCGGGCAGCAGTTGGGCGGCGAGGGCATGGCCGACCTCGTGGTACGCCGTGACCTTCCGGTCCGCCTCCTGCACCACCAGGCTCCGCCGCTCCGGGCCCATCAGCAC
>NZ_JAGLBB010000010.1:0-58307 GCF_018260555.1 Deinococcus sp.
CGACCTCGCCACGCGCGCCGCCCGCGCCGCACCGGACAGCGTGTTCGTGCAGGCGCACGCCGGGATCGCCATGAGCCTGCTCCGGCACCCGCAGGCCCGCGCGGTCCTGACCCGCGCCGCCACCCTGGACGCGCAGGGCGCCCTGGACCGCGATCTGCAGACCCAGGTGCGTGGCATGCTGGGCAGCCTGGCAGCGCGGCCCTGAGACCCCGGCGCGCCCCGCAGGCCCGTGAGCCGGGGGCATGAACTGGCGTGCGGTTTGGGCGGCCCAGCGCCGCACCCCGCTATGCTGGGCAGCATGACGGCCCCCGACTCCTCTCCTGCCGCCGGTGACGCTGCGCCGCGCGTGGCACCGAACTTCATTACCGAGATCATCGAGCGCGACCTGAGTGCCGGGAAGTACCCGCAGGTCGTGACCCGCTTTCCGCCCGAACCGAACGGGTACGCGCACCTGGGCCACACGTTCGCGTCGTTCCTGGATTTCCAGACGGCGGCGCAACTGGGCGGGCGCTACCACCTGCGCCTGGACGACACCAACCCGCTGGGCGAATCGCAGGAGTTCGCGGACGCGATCATTGATGATCTGCGCTGGCTGGGCTGGGACTGGGGTGAGCACCTGTACTACGCCAGCGACAACTTCGGGCGGTACTACGAGTACGCCGAGCAGCTGATCCGCCAGGGTGACGCGTACGTGGATTCGGTCAGCGGCGACGAGATGGCCCGGCTGCGCGGCGCGGCGAACGAGGTCGGCACGCCCAGCCCCTACCGGGACCGCACGCCGGACGAGAACCTGGACCTGCTGCGCCGCATGCGCGCCGGGGAATTCCCGGATGGCGCGCACGTCCTGCGCGCGAAGATCGACCTGGCCAGCACGAACATGAAGCTGCGCGATCCGGTGCTGTACCGCATCCTGCGCGCCCACCACTACCGCGCCGGGGACGCGTGGTGCATCTACCCCATGTACGACTTCCAGCACCCGCTTCAGGACGCGCTGGAGGGCGTGACGCACTCCATGTGCAGCCTGGAGTTCGTGGACAACCGCGCCATCTACGACTGGCTGATGGAGAGGCTGGGCTTCGAGCCGCGCCCGCATCAGTACGAGTTCGGTCGGCGCAGCCTGGAGTACACGGTCGTCTCGAAACGCAAGCTGCGCCAGCTGGTGCAGGAAGGACACGTGAGCGGCTGGGACGACCCGCGCATGCCGACCCTGCGCGCCCAGCGCCGCCTGGGCGTGACGCCGCAGGCCGTGCGGTCCTTCGCGTCGCAGATCGGCGTGAGCCGCACCAACCGCACCGTGGACCTCGCCGTGTACGAGAACGCCGTGCGCGACGACCTGAACCACCACGCGCCGCGCGTGATGGCCGTCACGGACCCCCTGCGCGTGACCCTGAGCGGCCCGGACGGCCAGCCGGTACCGGCGCGCACGCTGGACCTGCCGTACTGGCCGCACGACGTGATCCGCGACTCGCCGGATGGACTGGTGGGCCTGCCCGGCGGGCTGCGCGTCCCGCCCGAGCAGGCCACGCGTCCCGTGACCCTCAGCGGCGAGCTGTTCATCGAGCGTGAGGACTTCAACCCGCAGCCGCCGAAGGGCTTCAAGCGCCTGACGCCGGGCGGCACGGTCCGGCTGCGCGGAGCCGGCATCATCCGTGCCGACCGTTTCGAGACGGACGGCAGCGGGCAGGTCACGGCCGTGCACGCCACGCTGCTGGGCGAGGACGCCCGCGCGGGCGGCGTGATTCACTGGGTAGACGCCGCGACCGCCGTGCCCGCCGAGTTCCGCCTGTACGACCGGCTGTTCCGCGTGCCGAACCCCGAGGGCGCCAACGAGGACGACCTTGCTGCCGACCTTGCTGCCGACCTTGCTGCTGACCTTAGCGGCGAACTGGAACCGGACTTCGGCCCGGAACAGCCTGGCCACGACGACGCCGACCTGCCTGAAAACCGGCCGGCCGCAACGGGCTTCCTGCGGTTCCTGAATCCAGACAGTTTGCGTGTCACGCACGGTTTCGTGGAGGCCAGCGTGACCGGCGACCCGGCAGACACCCGCTACCAGTTCGAGCGGCAGGGGTACTTCTGGCGCGACCCGGTCGACAGCCGCCCCGACGCCCTGGTGTTCGGGCGGATCATCACCCTGAAAGACACCTGGACCCGCGAGGCGCCCAGGGAGACGAAAGCGCCCCCCAGGCCGCGCGGGAAGCAGACCGGGCCGCAGAAACCGGACGTGAACCGGGCGCCGGACGCTGCCACACCCACCCCCGCGCCCGCCCCCCTGAGCCCGGAACAGGAGGCCGAAGCGACCCGCCTGAGCGCGCGCGGCGTATCGGACGCCGAGGCCCGCACCCTGGCGCGCGACCCGGCCCTGCTGGCCTTCCTGGCCGGGGCCACGCCGGACGGCACCTTCGCGCAGGTGGCCTCCTGGACCGCCAATGACCTCGCGCCGGGGCTGCGTGCCGGTGAGGTGCGGGTGCAGGCGGCCGATCTGAAGCCGCTGGCCGCGATGCTGGGCGCGCGCCAGATCACGACCCGCGTGGCCCGGGAAGTGCTGGCCCGCGCCGCGCAGACCGGCGAGGCTCCCGCCGCCATCATCGAACGCGAGAACCTCGCCGGGGGCCTGACCCCGGACGAACTGGCCGCCGCCATCGCGCAGGTCATGACCGCCAACCCCGACAAGGTGGACGCCTACCGGGGCGGACGCACGGCCCTGCTGGGCTTCTTCACCGGGCAGGTCATGCGCGCCACGGACGGCAAGGCCGATCCCAACGCCCTGAACGCCGCCCTGACGGACGCCCTGAAGGGCTGACCCTCTGGGGGGGGCTGGCGCTGACCGCCCGCTTCTGCTCCCACTCGATTCGCTCGGGTTAAAGGGTCTTCGCCACCCCTTCAACCCGGAATCCGGATCAGTTCAGCATGCGGCCGCCGCTGCCGCCCTTCTCGGCCATCAGCGCCTCGGCGCGGCGCATGTGCTCGATCAGCGTGCCGTGCCAGTCGTCACTTTCCGGGGTGTGGGTCAGGGCCTGCTGCGCGTGGGCGTACGCAGCGGCGGGGTCCGGGAAGCCCTGCTGGGCCATCACGTCGGTGGCCATCTGGTGCGCGGCGATCCAGTCGCGGCTGTCGGGGGCGGCCTCGCGGATCACCCGCCCGTAGTGTTCGAGCGCCTCGTCCAGCTGAAAGTAATCCAGGGCGACGCTGCCCAGCACCAGACTGGCGGGCACCACGGCTCCCTGCGCCAGGGCCTGCTCGGCCTCCAGTTGCGCTTCTTGCAGGCGGCCCAGCCGGTAATCGCACTCGGCCACGTCGGCCAGCACTTCGGGCAGGTAGGGGTACTCGGGTTCGTTCAGGACCGCCTCGAGTTTCTCGCGGGCTTCGACGGGCCGGTCGAGGTCCAGCAGGGCCACGCCCAGTTCGTGGTTGGCGTAGGGGCGGTCCGTTTCGGTGGCCAGGGCCAGCGCCGTCTCGAAGGCGGTGATGGCCTGGTCCTGCTGGCCCAGGTGGGTCAGGACCTGGCCGCGCACCAGGGCCACGCCGTAACTGGGGTCGCCGTACTGCGCTTCCAGGCGGGCGGCCTCGCGGATCATGTCGTGCGCCGTGCCGGGCTGCCCGAGGTTCAGGAGGGTCTGGGCGCGCAGGTAATGCCAGGTGGCGAGGTTCAGGTTGAATTCTTCCAGGTCGTCCTGCCGGGGGTGCGCGGGGTACAGGGGACGGGCCTGGTTCAGCGCGGCGTTCGCGGCTTCCGACTGGCCGTCTTGCAGCAGCAGCGCCGCCTGTTCCTGAAGCATTACGGCGCGGTTCAGCCCCTCGGCGTGATGCGCGGCCTCGGCGTACAGGTTGATGGCCTCGGCCGTCTGGCCCAGTTGCTCGTGCGCGTCGGCCTCCCAGGACCGCAGCCGCCAGCGCAGGTGAACAGGCAGGTCCGCGCTGGGAATGTGCAGGTCCAGCGCCTCCTGCGGTTTCTCGGCCAGCACCAGGGCGCACATGGCGTGAAAGCGGGCCAGCGGGTCGGCCGCGTCCCGTACGGCCTGCGCGGGCGCGGTGGCGTCTGGGCCGTGGGTGCGGGCGTCGAGTTCCGCGATCAGCGCGAGGTGCAGCGGGTCGGCGCGGACGGCCGGGTCGAGGATGCGGGCCTCGCGCAGCGCCGCGCCGATCTCGGCGAGGGCCGAATCGCCGTACAGGGCGTGCACGCTGCCAGTCAGCAGGGACAGGCGGGCGCGTTCGGGTTTGCGGGCCTCCTGCATGGCGGCCTCCAGGATGGTAAAGGCCGCGTCGTAGTCGCCGCCCGCGAGTGCCGCGCAGACTTGCTGCCAGGTGGTGTCCACGTCAATCATTCTTCCTCAGGATAGCGCGCCCAGTCATGCTTTGGGTGCTTGCGGGCCAGGGCGCGCCGTGATGAAGTGAGGGCCATGACACGCAGCGGACGGGCGGGTGGAGCGGGTGGTCGTGCGGGACGGAGTGGACGTTCAGGCCTGGCTGCGCGGCGGTCAGCGGGTACGGGTGCGCCGGCCGGACAGCGCCGTCATGATGGATTCGGCGCTGGCCGCCCACCTGAAGGCCCAGAACGTGGACCTACGCTTCGAGAGGCGTGGCCAGTGGCTCGGGATCGCGCTGAACTTCCTACCGTTGGCGCTGGTTCTGGCGTTGTGGGTGGGCGTGCTGCTGGGTCTGCTGGCGCTTGGCTTGGTGTGGCGGCGCGGTCGCCAGGAGGCGCGGGTCAAGGTTACCGAAGGCTAAAGCGCCGGTGAGGAAGGCTGTGAAATCGGGACAATTTCATACACCTTGAGTCTGGTACACTCAACTTCGGTGGGGCCAAGGGTGCCCCGAACGCCCCATTCACTCCCCCGGAGGACTGTTCTTGAAACGGCTCAATCCCTGGCTGATCGTTCTGTTCGTACTGGCCCTGTTCGTGATGTTCTCGCAGGCACCCATCAGCGGAAGAACCAGCGTGAACTACAACGAATTCAAAGCCCTGCTGGAGCAGGACAAAGTCTCCCAGGTGATCGTGCGTGAGAACACCGCCACCGTCACCCTCAAGGAGCCCACCCGGGTTGCGCTGCCCACCCCGGCAGGCCAGCAACCCCGCACGACCGAAACCCGGTCCTTCACGGTGCGCCTGCCCAGCAGCCTCGCCACGCCCGACAGCGGCCTGATCACGCAACTGGAGGCGCGGAACGTGGATCTGCGCTTCGAACAGCCCAGCCAGTGGCTCGGGATTCTGCTGAACTTCCTGCCCATCATTCTGCTGATCGGCATGATGTACTTCTTCTTCATGCGCTCGCAGGGCGGCCAGAACGGCGTCATGCAGTTCGGGCAGAGCAAGGCCAAGAAATACGGCAAGGAAAACCGCGTGCAGACCAAGTTCACGGACGTGGCCGGTCATGAGGAAGCCAAGCGGGAACTGATCGAGGTCGTGGACTTCCTGAAGAACCCCGCCAAGTACCACCAGATCGGCGCGGAGATTCCCAAGGGCGTGCTGCTCGTCGGCCCTCCCGGCACCGGTAAGACCCTGCTGGCCCGCGCCATCGCCGGCGAGGCCGACGTGCCGTTCTTCTCGGTCAGCGCCAGCGAGTTCATGGAGATGTTCGTGGGGGTCGGCGCGAGCCGCGTCCGCACCCTGTTCGAGGACGCCCGCAAGAGCGCGCCGGCCATCATGTTCATTGACGAGATCGACTCTATCGGCCGGAAGCGCGGCGCAGGCATCGGCGGCGGTCACGACGAGCGCGAGCAGACCCTCAACCAGATCCTCTCGGAAATGGACGGCTTCGACAAGGCCAGCAGCGTGATCGTGCTGGGCGCCACCAACCGCCCGGACGTGCTGGACCCCGCGCTGCTGCGCCCCGGCCGCTTCGACCGTCAGGTGACCATCGACCTGCCGAACCTCAAGGAGCGCGAGGCGATCCTGAAGGTGCACCTGCGCAACAAGCCCATCGGCAGCGGCGTGGACGTGAACGAGATTGCCAAGAGCACCCCGTACTTCAGCGGCGCGGACCTGAAGAACGTCACGAACGAGGCGGCGCTCGAAGCGGCCCGCATCGGCAAGACCGTGATCGACATGAGCGACTTCTACCGCGCGCTCGACAAGATCACCCTGGGCCTCGAGAACGGCAGTCTGACCATCAGCGACGCCGAGAAACGCGCCATCGCCTTCCACGAGGCCGGGCACGCCGTGACTGCCGCCGTGATCCCCGGCAGCGACAAGCTCCAGAAGGTCAGCATCATCCCGCGTGGCCGGGCGCTGGGCGCGGCGTTCTACCTGCCCGAAGAACAGGTGCTGATGAGCAAAGAGCGCCTGGAAAACCAGCTGGTCGTGGCGCTCGGTGGCCGCGCCGCCGAGGAAGTCTTCATGGGCAACGTGACCAGCGGCGCGGCCGATGATTTCCGCAAGGCGACGAACATCGCCCGCAAGATGGTGCTGGAGTGGGGCATGGGCGAGAACTTCAAGAACATGGCCCTTACCACCGACAGCGGCCCCGTCTTCCTGGGCGAGGACATGGCCAGGCCCAAGGCGTTCAGCGAGCACACCAGCCAGCTGGTCGATGAGGACGTCAAGCGCATCCTGACCCGCGCCTTCGAGCGGTCGCGTGAGATCATCACCGAGTACAGCGCCGCCATGCACGAGGTCGCCGAGGCCCTGCTGTCACAGGAACTCATCACGGGTGACGTGGTGCGTGAGGCGGTGGCCCGCGTGAACGGCGCGCCGCAGCCCACGCCGGAACTGGCGAAGCTGCCCCCCGCCTGATCTCCCACCCCTGACTGGCCCCCCTCCGCTGCGAGGGGGGTTTTCTTGGCCGTGGGCGCCTCCCGGTTCCGTTGAAGTACGCCGCTCGGGCCCGGCACCCGAGCGGTGGCGCGGCGCAACTTGCGTACACTGGGGCATGACCAAGCCAAGCCAGCAGGATCTCGCGCAGGGCCGGGCGTACACCGCGCCGGGCATCACGGTCTACTACGACGCCCGGCGCTGCCTGCACGTTGCCAACTGCGTCAGGGGCCTGCCGGACGTGTTCGACCCGGCCCGCAGGCCCTGGATTCAGCCCGCCAACGCCGGGGCGCAGGCGGTCGCGGCGGTCGTGCGCACCTGCCCGACCGGGGCGCTGCACTACGCCCTGCACGACCAGCCGAATCAGCCTGATCAGCCTGACCAGGAGACCGAGATGCCGCAGGAACCCACCACCGTCACCCCCACGCCCGACGGGCCGGTGATGATCCGGGGCAACCTCGTGATCGAAACGCCCGGCGGGCAACAGCGGGAAGTGCGCGCGGCGCTGTGCCGTTGTGGGCAGAGCAGCAACAAACCTTACTGCGACGGCACGCACGCGAAAGTCGGCTGGAAAAGCACGCCCGGTCCCCTGTAGCGCGGCGGGGCAGAACTGCGGCAGACGTACACTACGCTATGACCACCTCGACGCCCAATGCCGTGAACATCCCCGACCTGATTCGTAAGAAACGCGATGGGGAAACCCACACCCGCGCCGAACTGGAAACCCTGGTGCTGGGCTACACGCGCGGCGACGTGCCGGACTACCAGATGAGCGCGTGGCTGATGGCCGTGTTCCTGCGGGGCATGACCGAGCAGGAAACGGCTGACCTGACGGTGGTCATGGCCGAGAGCGGTGACCTGATGAACCTCGGGGACCTGCCCCGCACCGTGGACAAGCACTCCACGGGCGGTGTGGGCGACAAGACCAGCCTGATCCTGACGCCCATGCTGGCCGCGCTGGGCCAGACGGTCGCCAAGATGAGTGGGCGCGGCCTGGCGCACACCGGGGGCACCATCGACAAGCTCGAAAGCATTCCCGGCTGGACCAGCGAACTCGATGAGCACCACTTCATCGCGCAGGCCCGCGAGATCGGGCTGGCACTCGTCGGGCAGAGCAGGGACCTCGCCCCGGCTGACGGGAAACTGTACGCCCTGCGCGACGTGACCGCCACCGTGGACTGCCTGCCCCTGATCGCCAGTTCCATCATGAGTAAAAAACTCGCGTCGGGCGCGCACACGGTCGTGCTGGACGTGAAGGTGGGCGCCGGAGCATTCATGCGTACCCTGGACGCCGGGCGCGGACTGGCCCGCGCGATGGTGGACATCGGTAACCGCGCCGGGCGGCAGGTGCGCGCCGTCCTGACCGACATGGACACCCCGCTGGGCCACATGGTCGGCAACAGCCTGGAAGTCCTGGAGGCCCTGGCGACCCTGCGCGGCGAGGGCCCGCAGGACCTGACGGACCTGTGCGTGGCGCTGGCCGTCGAGGCGCTGGCCGCCCAGGGTGAGGACGAGACGCAGGCGCGCGGGCGGGCGCTCGCCACCCTGCGCGACGGCTCGGCCCTCGCGAAATTCCGGGCGTTCGTGGCCGCGCAGGGCGGAGACGCGACCTACGTGGACGACGTGAGCAAGTTCGACGTGGCGCCGGGCCGCGCCGACGTGACCGCCCAGAGCGCGGGCTTCGTGGCGGGCATCGACGCGCTGAGCGTAGGCCGCGCTGTGCTGGCCCTCGGCGGCGGGCGCGAACGCAAGGGCGAGGCCATCGATCACGGCGTGGGCGTGGAACTGCTGCGTAAGCCCGGCGAGGCCGTGCAGGCGGGCGAGAGCGTGATCCGCATCTACCACAGAAGTGCCCGTGGCCTGGAAGTCGCCACGCGCCTCCTCAGCGAGGGTCTGACCCTCAGCGAACACGCGCCCGCCACGGAGCCGCTGATCCTCGACCGCGTGTTCTGAACGACGTCGAAGGCAGAAAGGTGATGGTTGATGGAAGGGAGACCCCCTCTGTCAACCATCACCTTTCGGGCATCACCCCTCTACGGAACGCGCAGGGCCTTGCAGTTCTCGCCGGGCGGGGTTTCCGGGGCGTCGCTGGCAACCACGACGCGCTCGCCCACGGCGACAAAGCCCCGGCAGCGGGCCAGGGCGCGCAGGTAAGTGGGGTCCTGGTGGGCTTTCACGGCGTCCTGAAGGACACGCACGTCCTGTTCCAGGGTGCCGGTGCGGGTCAGGGTATCGCGGGTCTGGGCGCTCCAGGTGACGCTGCGGTACGCCGAGTTGACCAGCTGAAAGCTCAGCTGCACGATTCCCAGTCCGGCCAGCAGACTGGCGATCATCATGGTGAGCGGCAGGCGTTGCAGGCGCTGAATACGCCGCTGGAGTCGCTGCCACCACGTCGCCCGGGTCGGCGGGACGGGAGGAGGCGGAAGGTCAGTCACGCCTGCCAGCATAGCGGGCGGCGCGCCCGATTGGATGGGTGACACGGATTCCGAGTGATTCGGCCCAGTCCCGGATCAATCCGAGCGGATGCGAGTGGGAACAGCAGACGGATGGCGCGACATGGAGCCGCAGGCGGCGCTTTTCCGACTGTGGTGGAATGGAGCGGCAGTCCGTATGAGATACGCGCCGGCGGGGCGGCGCACCCGGCCGGACGGGGCGCTTTACACTGGGAGCATGACGGTTTCTACAGACGCAGTCCCGGCGGGCGCGGCCTCCCCCACGCGCATTCCCGCGCTGAACTGGGGCGACGCCCACCGCACGGTCATCCAGTTGCGGTACGGCGACCTGGACGCCATGGGGCACGTCAACAACGCCCGCTACGCCGAGTTCCTGGAGGTGGCGCGCATGGATCTGTCGCGCGCGCTTGAGGTGCGGGACGCCGATGACCGTTCGGTGCTGGCGCGGCTGGAACTGGACTACGTGCGGGACATCCGTCTGGGGCAGGAGGTCGTGATCGAAACGCTGATCGAGCGGGTGGGCCGCACCAGCTGGACGGGTGTGGCCCGCATCCTGGCGGACGGCGTGCCGTGTGCGTTCGCGCGGTCCGTGCAGGTGCGCGTGGACGGTCAGGGGCTCCCGGCCGTGATTCCGCCGGGCTTCACGGAGCGGATCGCCCCGGTGCTGGTGCGGACGACCACGCCGTGAGCGCCACGTACGAGGACCGGGTGCTGTACCAGGGCGACGTGTGGGTGCGGATCGATACCCTGCCGCGCATCCTGGCGGAAGGCTGGCGGCGCAACCTGATGGACGGCGGCGTGGTCAGCGTGGTCCGCACGCCGTTTCAGTGGTCGATGGGGAGTCCCGTGATCGAGATCGAGACGGGCGGGTATCAGGGCGACGTGGGCCTCTACGTACCCGAGGTGCAACTGGCCGAGGCGCTGGACCTGCTGGGCTTTGCCCCCGAGTCCGGCAACCCGGGACCAGACGGGCCGGAGCCGGATGAGCACGCCGCTGCCATACGCCCAGAGGGGTCAGACCGCTCAGGCACGTGATACGGATTCCGCTCTATACCGCCTCACGTGGGTGCGCACTGCCTGAAGCTCCATGCTGCGAACTTCGTTGTTAGTGCTGCTCGCATCTGACGGACTCTCGCAATGCTAGACGTACTTCACCGCAGTCCGTCTTAATTCCGGCCCTGGGCGGCGCGGTACAGTGAAGAGCGTAGACCTGACCGTTCCCGTTTCTTCGTTCCGGCAGGCCGGGGTCAGACCGTAGTGGGAGCCTGCACTGGAAGCGTTCCCAGTCGTGGGGTCAGCCCGGCCCCGCCACGAGTTCACAGCAAACCCAGGAGCAAGCATGACCAATCCCTCCATTCCCGAACCCATCAGCATCGGCATTGACGTGGGCGGCACCAAGATAGCCAGCGGCGTCCTGCGCGGCGACGAACTGCTTGACGCTCACGTGATCCCCACCCCGGAAACCGGCTGGGAAACCGTACTGGACGCCATTGCCGGTGAGATCCGCCGTCTCCAGGACCGCCACCCGCACGCCCGACTGATCGGGGTGGGCATTCCGGGACCACTGAACACCGACCGCACCCGCGTGAAGTTCGCGCCGAACATCTACGGCTTCACCGACGTGCCCCTCGTGGACGGCCTGCGCGACCGCCTCGCGCAGCGCGTGGTCCTGGAGAACGACGCCAAGGCCGCCGCGCTGGCCGAGGCGCACCTGGGCGCCGCGCGCGGCGCCGAGAGCAGCATCTACGTGACGGTCAGCACCGGCATCGGCTCGGGCATCGTCCTGAACGGCCGCATCTGGCGTGGCCGGCACGGCATTGCCGGGGAGATCGGGCACATCACGGCCCTGCCCGGCGGCCCGGTCAGCGGCGCGGGCCTGGACGGCGCCCTCGAAGCGGTCGCCAGCGGCACCGCCATCGCCCGGGACGCCAGTTTCGCCCTGAACCGCGACGTGAGCACCGCCGAGGCCTTCCAGCTGGCGCAGCAGGGGCACCCTGCTGCGCGGCGCGTGATCGCGCAGGCCATGCGGCACATCGGCATTGCCCTGGCCGACCTGCAAAAGACCATCGACCCGGAGGTGTTCGTGCTGGGTGGTGGGGTCGCCAGCGTCGGGGATTACTTCTTCCACGGCGTGCAGGCCGCCGCCGACGAGTACGCGCAGGGCTTCGCGCCCGTCACGATCCGCCGCGCGCAGCTGGGCACGAACGCCGGCGTGATCGGCGCGGCCCTCGCGGCCCGGCACGGCTGAACCCATGACGCCCTGACGACCGCCCTGACGGCCGCCCTACTCATAACGGTTGAAGACGCGCCAAAGACGACGTGCAAACGCAGCTGTGGCGCCGTTCGGGGCAAGCGGCGCGGCATACACGGGGTTGCGGCGTGACAGGGCGCTCTTGTCCGGGCAGCGCACAAAAAAACCGCCCTCCGGGTGGGGGGCGGTTCAGAGGGTGCCGTGAAAGGTTCAGTCTGCGGCGCTGCCGTGGTGTCCGGCCTGCGCGTTGGCCTTGTCCTTGGCGGCCTCGGCTTCCAGTTTCGCCTTGATCTTCTTTAGGGTGAAGCTGGCCTCGCGTTCGCGCTGGTCGAGCACGCCGCGAATGAAGCGGATGTCGTCCTGAATGCCTGGAATGCGGATCTGTTCCAGGGCGTTCACGCGGCGGCTGGTCTTCTTGATTTCCTCGCCGATGCGCCGCAGTTTCGTCTCGGTCGCGGCGACCTTGACGATGGCTTCCAGCACGCCGCCGAAGTCGGTGGCGGCCTGGATGGTGCGCGCGCCGACGTTGATGGGGCTGAACGTGGCGGTCTTCGCGCGTTCCGGGATTTCAATCTTGGGGACTTTCACGCCGTAGATGCTCACGATCTGCATGTCAACGACGTAGTCGCCGCTGCCCGCAAGGCTGAGGCTCTCGACGGCTTCGGGGCTGTCCCAGGCTTTCGCGCTGAACAGGCTGGTGTACGCGCCCTTGCTGACGCCGGCGAGTTCCTCGCGCGCGGCGAGGGCGTCCTTGACAAGCGCGAAGAATTCCCCGATCAGGGCGTCACGCTTGCGTTTCAGGAGGTCCGCGCCGCTCTGCGCGGTTTTCAGGCTGGCCTTGCTGGCCAGCATGGCGCTGCGGGTGGGGCTGATCTGTTCTGCCATAAGTATTCACCTCCCTGGTCGGTCGGTCACGACGGAAGGCGGGGGTTCCGGGCCCCCTAGGCCCGGACGCCTTCCGTCAGGGGGTCACATGCGGTTGCCTTTCCACATTTCGTCCATCTTGGTGCCGTAGTACTTGTCGATGGAGTCCTTGCCGAGGCGGGTCAGCTGGCTCTGGGGCAGTTTGCTCAGGATGCCCCAGGCGACGGTGAGGCTGTCGTCGATGGAGCGGTCCTGGTTGCCCTGGCCGATGAAGTAGTTCTCGAAGTCGTCCGCGAAGCGCAGGAACAGCTTGTCGGTTTCGCTCAGGGCGTCTTCACCGGTGATGGCGACCAGTTTGCGCAGGTCCAGGCCGTTGGCGTACGCGGCGAACAGCTGGTCTGAGACGTTCTTGTGGTCGGCGCGGGTCTTGCCCTTGCCGATGCCGTTGCCCTGAAGGCGGGACAGGCTGGGTAGCGGGTTGATCGGGGGGAACACGCCTTTGGCGTTCAGCGCGCGGTCCACCACGATCTGACCTTCGGTGATGTAGCCGGTCAGGTCGGGGATGGGGTGCGTGATGTCGTCGTCGGGCATGGACAGAATCGGAATCTGCGTCACCGAGCCGGGTTTGCCCTGCACCACGCCGGCGCGTTCGTACAGGCTCGCAAGGTCGGTGTACATGTACCCGGGGAAGCCACGGCGACCGGGGATTTCCTCGCGGGCGCCGCCGATTTCACGGAGGGCCTCGCAGTAGTTCGTCAGGTCGGTCAGGATCACCAGCACGTGGTAGCCGTGCTCGAAGGCCAGGTACTCGGCGGTGGTCAGGGCCATGCGGGGGGTCAGCAGTCGTTCCACGGCGGGATCGTCGGCCTTGTTCAGGAACAGCACGCTGCGGGCCAGGGCGCCGGTCCGTTCGAATTCCTGCGTGAAGAACGACACTTCGCGCTGGGTCAGGCCCATCGCGGCGAACACGACGGCAAAGTCACCCTCGTGGCCGGGCACCTTGGCCTGACGGGCGATCTGGGCGGCCAGTTCGTTGTGCGGCAGACCCGAGCCCGAGAAGATCGGGAGTTTCTGACCACGGATCAGGCTGGTGTTCACGTCGATGGTGCTGATGCCGGTCTGGATGAACTCCTCGGGCTTGGCGCGCGCGGCGGGGTTCATGGCTTGACCGTTGATGCTCAGTCGCTTCTCGGCGATCACTTCGGGCAGCCCGTCGATGGGGCGGCCCAGGCCGTCGAAGCGGCGGCCGATCATTTCCTTGCTGACGCCCAGGCGGGCCACGTCTTCGACGAGGCTGACGCTGGCGGTCGCGAGGTCCAGACCACGGGTTTCTTCGAACACCTGGATCACGGCGTTCTGGTCACTCACGGAGATGACCTGACCGCCGCGCAGTTTGCCGGTGGCGTCTTTGATGTTCACGATGGCGCCGTACGCGAGGTCCGAGGCTGCGTTCACGAACAGCAGCGGCCCGGAGATGTACGCGACGTCGTTGTATTCCTTCTGGAGAAGGGTCACGCTTTCACTCCCTTGAAGGTGGTGTCGAGCTCGCCCAGCACGTCGTCACGGTACGCGGCGAAGTCACCTTCGGCGGTGTAGCGGGCGCGGGCGAGTTTCTCGATGACGGGGCTCTGGACGATCTCGTCGATGGTCGCGCCGTCCTTGAGGGCCAGTTCGGCCTGGTCGTAGAACTTCAGGAACATCTTCATCAGACCGTAGTTCTTGGGCATGCTGGCGCTGGCGTCAACGGGATCGAAGCCGTTCTGCTGCAGGAAATCCTGGCGCAGCATGCGGCCCGCCTCGATGATCAGGCGTTCGTTGTCTTGCAGGGCGTCGGGGCCGACGAGCTGCACGACTTCCTGCAGCGCCGCTTCCTGTTGCAGCAGGTTGCCGATGCGCTGGCGCAGTTCCGGAAAGTCCTCGCCGACGTTGGCGCGGTACCAGGAGTCCAGGATGGGCGTGAACAGGCTGTAAGAGCCGTTCCAGTTGATGGCGGGGAAGTGACGGCGGCGGGCGAGGCCGGCGTCCAGTCGCCAGAAGGCCCCCGTGATTCGCAGGGTGGCCTGCGTGACGGGTTCACTCATGTCACCGCCGGCGGGGCTGACCGCGCCGATCACGCTGACCGCGCCGTCGTCGCCCGCGAGGGTCTTGACGGCCCCGGCACGCTCGTAGAACGCGGCGAGCTTGGCGCCCAGGTAGGGCGGGTAGCCTTCCTCGGCGGGCATTTCTTCCAGGCGCGAAGAAATTTCGCGCAGCGCCTCGGCCCAGCGGCTCGTGGAGTCGGCCATCAGGGACACGGAGTAGCCCTGGTCGCGGAAGTACTCGGCCAGCGTGATGCCGGTGTAGACGCTCGCTTCACGGGCGGCCACGGGCATGTTGCTGGTGTTGGCGATCAGGATGGTGCGGTGCATGAGGGGACCGCCGGTCTTGGGGTCTTCGAGTTCCGGGAACTCGACCAGCACGTCCGTCATCTCGTTGCCGCGCTCGCCGCAACCGACGTACACCACGATGTCGGCGTTGCCGTACTTCGCCACGCTCTGCTGCGTCACGGTCTTGCCCGAACCGAAGGGACCGGGGATCGCGGCCGCGCCTCCCATCACCAGGGGGAACATGACGTCCAGGATGCGCATCCCGGTCAGGAACGGCAGGCTGGGGTCGAGTTTCTTGGCGACGGGGCGGGCGGCGCGCACGGGCCAGTAGTGCGCCATGCGCAGTTCCGTGCCGTCCTCGAGCCTGGCGATGGTGTCGTCGATGGTGTACTCACCGGCGGGCGCGATCCACGAGAGCTTGCCGCTCTTGTCGGGGGGCGTCAGGACCTTGTGCGTGAAGCTGAACTCCGGCACGGTCCCCAGGATGGCGCTGCCGCCGACGGTGTCGCCGACCTGCGCGGCGGGCGTGAAGCTCCACTTCTTGGTGCGGTCCAGGGAAGAGACCTCGATGCCGCGCGCAATGAAGTCGCCCGAAGCCTCGCGGATCTTGTCCAGGGGACGCTGAATGCCGTCGTAGATGCCGTTCAGCATGCCCGGCCCGAGCTCGACGCTCAGGGGGAGGCCGGTGGTGGCCACGGGCTCACCCACGGTCAGGCCGCTGGTGTCCTCGTACACCTGCACGAAGGCGGTGTTGCCGTCGAGGCGGATGATCTCGCCCACGAGGCGTTCGGTGCCCACGCGCACAATGTCGTACATTTTCGCGCCGTACATGCCGTCAGCGATGACGGCCGGTCCGGCGATGCTCTGCACGACGCCAGTCTTGTTCTGCGTCATTTGGTACTCCTTGGAAGAGGGGGCCGGTTGATGGTAGAAAGTTGATGGAAAGAGATAGAAACACTTCGGTTAGAACTGGTTTTTACCATTATCCATCGACCATCTGCCATCAACCCCCTCACAGTTTGATATCGAAGCCGATGGTGTCGCGCACCAGTTTGCCCATGTAGGCCTTGGCATCGACGGTGTCCGGGTTGAACGCGTCGCGCAGGCTGGGGATGGGCAGCAGGATCGGCAGGTCGCGGCCCCGCATGACGCGGGCGGTGGCGGTGGCCGGGTCGGGGATCAGGCCGGTATCCACGGCGATCAGGCCGTAGGTGCCGCTGATGATCACGCGTTCCAGTTCTGCCACGGCCGTCTCGGGGGTCGCCTCGATCACCTCGGCGCCCGCGAGGCGGTAGCCGGTGGCGGTCTCGGCGTCACTGAGAACGGCGACGCGCTGGGTGGAGGTGCCTCTGGTCATGCCTGGACCTCGCGGCGGATCTGGTCGGTGGGCAGGTCGTAGAACTTGCCTCGGCCGATCAGGCGCAGTTTGGCGATCTCGATTTCCTTGCGGCGCAGGAAGTCGAGGATGATGCCCACGCCGTCGGGGTCACCGGCCGCGATGCTGCGCGCGGCGGTGTCCAGGGCGACGCGGGCGGCGACCTCTGCGTCTTCGAGGGTGGGGGCTTCTAGGATCGCGGCGACGTCGCTCAGGCCGCCTGCGTCCCCGGCGGCGAGGCGGGCATACCCGGCCGCGTCGAGTTTCCCGCCGGCCACGAACAGGGTCGGGTCGAGGGGCCGTCCGGCGCTGGAGCGGGCGATCAGGGCGTTGGTCACGTCGATCTCGCGGCTGAGGTAGCGGCGCAGGCTGGTGTTGCGTGCCACGCTCAGGGCGTAGCGGTAGTAGCCCTGGTCAAGCGCGATTTCGAGGTCCAGCAGGCGGTTGCTGCTGGCGTAGGCCTGCGCGCCGGTACGCATCGCGGCCGCGAGCGGGTGTCCGCTCAGGGCGATGGCAGCGGCGGCGCTGGGCAGGTCGCTGCTCTGCGCGGCGGTCTGCAGGGCGCTGGCCTTGATGGTGCCGCCGGGGATCAGGCTGGCGCTGATGGTTTCAGCGCCGCGGCCTCCGGCGACGCCGCGCGCCACGGTCTTGAGGTTCACGAGGTCCCACTTCATCAGCAGGGCCTGAATCTCGCGTTTGGCGTCACCGTCGGCGAAGCCCAGGACTTTCTGGGTGGTGTCGAACAGGTTGCGGCTCAGGGCCTGGTCCAGTTCGCTCAGTCCGGCGGTTTCGGTGGTGGTGGCGCGCAGGTTCGCGGCGAGGTCGGTTTCGCTCAGGACCCGCAGGAACTCCTGGTAGCTGCCCGCGGCGAGCGCCGAGTCAAGCGAGCGTCCGTCGAGCAGCTTGGTCCGCATGATGCGGACGCGCGTGTTGATGTAAGCGTAGTCGTCGGGCATGCGGACTTCCTTACTCGGCCAGCAGTCGGCTGATCTGCGGCGCGAGTTCGCCGCGCACGCGTTCGAGCCTGCCGGTGAGGGTGTTCTGGATGCTGGACTTGCCGCCGGGGCCGACCAGTCGGACGCCGGTCTTGACCTGCTCGTTGACGCGCAGTTCAAGGGTGCGGCCCAGCTGGGCCAGGGCCTGACGGACGGCGTCGTGCTCGCTGAGCGCCGACTCGACCGCCTCGGCGTTCGGGAGGACCTGCAGGCCCTCAGCGATCAGTTTCGCCAGGATCTGCGGGTACTCGGGCGAGGTGACCGAGGAGTGCAGGTACTGCTCGGAGACCTTGAAGGCCTGAACCTGCAGGCTGTCCGAGGAGGTCAGGCGCTGGGCGTTGCCTTCGAGGTCGGCGGCGCTGCGCGCACGGACCAGTCCGGCCTGACGGGCCGTTTCCAGTTGTCGGGTCCGGCTGTCCAGGAGGGCCTGGGCGCGTTCGCGGGCGTCGGCGACGATCTGCTCGGCGCGGGCCTGTGCGTCGGCGCGCAGGCGCTCGATTTCCGCCTGGGCTTCGTTTTCGAGGAGCTTGTCGAGCGCCATATCAGTTCAGGATGAACAGCGCAAGGAAGCCGAAGATGACCAGGGTTTCGGGCAGCAGGAAGTACAGCAGCAGGCTGCCGGCCTTGCTGGGGTCCTCGGCGACGGCGCCGACGAGGCTGGAGCCGATGCGGGCCTGGGCGATGCCGGTGCCGATGGCGCCGAGGCCGAGGGCCAGGCCGGCGCCGATGGCGCGCAGACCCTGGTACATGTTGTCGGAGTTACCGGCGGCGGCGCCGGCTTCCTGGGCCAGACCGCTGGTGGCGAGGGCGAGGACGAGGGAAGCGACGACGATCTTGTTGTACTTGGTCATGGTGAACACTCCTGAAAGTTATTTAACCGGCCCCTGGGCGGGGCTGAGGCGGCGAAGGGGGTTGTAACGGGGGCTGGATTCAGCGTTGAAACCGGTCGGGTTGAGGAACTCGACCATGTGAAGACGCAGGGGTTGCAGGATGTGACCGATCAGGGTGAGGGCCAGCACGAAGAAGTGCAGGACGATGCCCAGGATCACGCCGATCAGGATACCGATTAAGCCCAGCGTTTCGCCGAGGCTCCAGCCGAGGTCGGTGCAGAGTTTCGCCAGGATGGCGGACACCAGGCCGACCGCGAAGATACGGGCGTAACTGACGACCGCGCCGCCCTGCGAGAGCAGTTCGACCGGCAGCAGCGGGTAGTGCTTGATGACGCGCAGCCAGCCGATGATGAACGCGGCGAACCCGGCGTACATGACCAGCACGCGCACGTCACTGAAGTTCGTGAAGGCGCTGAAGTCCTTCCCGGCTTTGGTGGCGAAGGCCAGCATGATCAGGGCCAGCACGCCGCCGAACAGCGCGATGCCTTCCCAGGTGTGGGTGCTGTCCTTGTGCTTGATGCCCTGCTGGATGCGGATCGCCCAGGCCCACAGGACCTGCAGAATGCCGAAGCACAGCGCGAACACCAGCGCGACGTTGCTGAAGTAGGCGGTTTCCAGGCGGGGGAACACGATCGGGATCACGCCGTAGTGTTTGACGCCTTCCTCGATGGGGTAGGTCACGCCGGTCCAGCTCCAGAGGCTGTTGAGCAGCTCCGGGTTGATGTAGAAGAAGTGCATGTGCTCCAGCAGGGTGCCGAAGAACTCGCCGGTCAGGAAGCCCCACAGGATGGTCCAGGCGGCCATGACGTTCGTCACGAAGCCCAGGTCCTTGAGGGTGGCGGGCGGCACGAACGCGCCGAAGAAGCTGAGGTTCCAGCCTTCGTTGCGCCGGGCCTTGCCGAGCAGCCACATGCCGAACGCCAGGAACATCAGGCCGTAGCCGATGTCGGCCATGATGATCCCGAAGAACAGCGGGAAGAACAGCGCGACGACCCAGGTGGGGTCGAAGGTGCCGTACTTCGGCAGGGTCATCAGGCCCATGACGGTCTGGAAGGGCTGCACGTACCCGTTGTTCTTCAGTTCGACCGGGACCAGCGTGTCGTGGTGTTCGTCCACGGCGTGCAGTTCGTAGCTGACGGCGTCACCGAAGGTACCGAGCGCCGCCTGAAGGGCGGGCACGCGGTCTTCGGGCACGTAGCCCTGCATGGCGAGGCTGTACTTGCCGCGGGCGGACACGGCGCGCACGTCGTGAATGGCGACCCAGTCTTTCAGGGCGTCACGCAGGGCGTACAGCGCGGGGGTGTGCGTCTGGGCCAGCCGGTCGCGTTCGGCGTTCAGTTCGCGCTGGCGGCTCTCGCCACTCTGCTTGATCTGCGTCATGGCGCTGGCGGCCTCACTGAGGCTCAGACGGTCAAAACGGCCGGGCAGGCGCAGTTCGCCGAGGCGGACTTTGCCCAGCGCGGCGCGCGCGGCGTCACGTTCGGTGCGGAGGGCGGCGATCAGTCCCACGCGGTTCTGGCCGACCGTATCGGTGGCCAGGGCGTGGCGGTCACGCAGGGTTTCGTTCAGCGCGGCTTCCAGTTCGGCGACGTTATCGGTCGGCTGAAGCAAGAAGGGCACGGTGCTGACGCGGCGGCTGCTGTCCAGGCCACCGGCCAGTTTGGCCAGGGCGCGGACGGCGTCGCCGTAGGCGGCTTCGGCGTCCAGGTCAGCCTGGAGTTCCTGACGCTGACGGGCAAGCGCGGCCACGGGAAGCGCGGCCTGCTCGATGGTGTCAGCCCAGGTGTTCTGGGCGGGCAGCGGCGCGGGCGCGGGGCGGTAGCTGCCCAGTTCCGCCAGTGTGCTCTCCACGCGGGCGAGCAGGCGCTCGTCCTCGCGGCGGCTCTGGGCGTCTGTTCCGGCCAGGGTCCCGGTGTTCAGTGGACCGCCCGTGATGGGCTTGAGGTGCAGCACCCCGGCATTCTGCAGGGCCGCAATGACGGCTTCGCTGTCGCGTTTGCGCGTGGCGATCACGACCTGCTGCATGGGGTTGATCACGGAAGCACCGCCCTCATGATGGTGTCCACGGCCTGGCCCAGCTTGGCCTCGGCGCGCGTGCGCGTCGCGTCGGCCTGCTGCTGGGCGCCGGCACTGGCCTGAGCGCGAATCTGCTCGACTTCTGCGGCAAGCTGCTGCTCTTGCTCGGCCTGCATGGCCTTGGCACGGGCTTCAGCTTCGCGGAGGATGCCGGAAGCTTCCGCCTCGGCTGCCGCGACCATCGCCTGCGCCTGGGTGCGCGCGGCTTCGATCTGCCCGTCCAGGGCCGCTTCACGGCTGGCCAGTTCACTTAAGACTCGACTTGAGACGTCCAAAACTCACTCCTCCTTTGCCTTCGTGACTCAAGCACCCCGGTCAAGGCGCCCCATGAACGTCATGAGGTGTGGCGGGGGTGCGGTGAGTTTTTCGGTGGCCCGACCCGTTGTGATAATTGCGTCAGACTCGTACTCAATCTTAACACAGCCTTCTCACCGCTCTGGGGGGTCAAGCGTCCCTGTTGGCCTGGATGTGCTGCGTCAGCCCGGCTGTGGCACCCCGGCGCCGCGTCCGGATGATACGGATTCCGCTCCATTCCACCACAGTCGGAAGGGCGCCGCCTGCGGCTCCATACCGCCCAATCCGTGTGCTGTTCCCACTCGCATCCGCTCGGATTGATTCGGAAATACGCCGAATCAATCGGAACCCATATGAGACCGGGCGGCGGGAGGAATCAGACGGATTCCGGTTCAACGGTTGTGCAGCCCCTTCAACCCGAGTCCATAGCAGAGGGCCGGCCCCTGGGGATGCGGTCAGGGGCCGGCCAAACGTGGAGTGTCTGAATTGTCAGGGCGGGCCGGGTCGGAACTCCGGACGGGACCCGCGTGGAGGGTTCAGCAGGTGCAGCGGGAACGGGCAGGCGGCACTGGAAGCTGGATCAGTCGCCGCCGACGAACACCGGCGCACCCAGGCCCGTCTCGCTGTCGGAGTAGCCCTGCTCGCTGTGGGCGCTGATGTCGATACCGGCAATTTCCTGACTGACCGGGACGCGCAGCGGCATGACCAGTCCCACCAGCTTCAGCAGGATGAAGGTGCCCAGGCCGGTCCACACGATGGCGGCCAGCACGCCGAGCAACTGGATGAGCATCTGCTCGCCCCAGGGCTTGCCGCTACCGGTGGTGAAGGCCAGCGCGCCGGTCAGAACGGCTCCTACGATGCCAGCCACCCCGTGGCAGGCGAACACGTCGAGGGCGTCGTCGGCCTTCATGCGGTTTTTCATCTGCACGACGGCGAAGCTCGCGGCGGCGCCCAGCACGCCCACGATCACCGAGGCGGCGGGGCTGACAAAAGCGCAGGCGGGCGTGATGGCGACCAGACCCACGACCAGCCCAGTCGCGGCGCCAACGGCGGTGGGTTTGCCGTTCCGCACGCTTTCCAGGGCCAGCCAGGTCAGCATGGCGGCGGCCGGAGCGATCAGCGTGGTCATGAAGGCCAGCGCGGCCGTCTGGTTGGCGGCCAGGGCGCTGCCGGCGTTAAAGCCCATCCAGCCGAACCACAGCAGGCCGGCACCCAGCAGCACGAAGGGAACATTGTGGGGAACGTGCGCGGTTTTGGGGAACCCGATGCGGGCGCCCAGTACCGAGGCGGCCACCAGGCCACTGACACCGGCGGCAATGTGAATCACGGTGCCGCCCGCAAAGTCCAGCGCGCCCATCTTGAACAGCCAGCCGTCCGCGTTCCAGACCCAGTGCGCCAGCGGCGCGTAGATCAGCAGGCTCCACAGGCCGGCGAACAGCACGAAGGCCCCGAAGCGCATGCGCTCGATGACGGCCCCACTGATCAGGGCGACGGCAATGATGGCGAACATGGCCTGGAAGGCCGCGAAGATGTACGAGGGAATCGTGCCGGTCAGCTGCCCCGCCAGGCCGCTAAAGCCCGCGTTGGACAGCCCGCTGAAGTAGGCGTTTCCGCCGGGCGCAAAGGCGATCGAGTAGCCGCCGAGCATCCACAGCACGCCGATCAGGCCGATGCACACGACGCTCATCATCATGGTGTTCAGAACGCTCTGGGTGCGGCTCAGGCCCCCGTAGAAGAACGCAAGGCCGGGCGTCATCAGCAGGACCATGGCCGAGGCGACGATCATCCAGGCGGTGTCGCCGGTATCCAGTTTGGGCGCCTCGGTCTGCGCGAGGGCCGCGCCGCCCAGCGTGACTGCCAGGGGCAGCAGCGCACCCAGGCGGGCGCGGGGAGTTCGGGTGGGGGTGGTCAGCATGGTCACTCTCCTTGGAGGGGCCTGAAGTCGGGAGATCCGGAAGGGGGGGGGAGGCGGGCCAGGCCGGGTTGAGTCGGGCCAGACTGGGCCGGGTTAGACCGGGTTGGGTCAGCCCGGGGCCAGGCGGGTTTCGGTGACGGGCGTCAGGGCCGCCGCGCCCTCCTCGCCCGTGCGGATGCGGACCACGCGGTCCAGGGTCTGCACGAAGATCTTGCCGTCGCCGACCTCGCCGGTTCGGGCGCCCTTGCAGATGGCCTCGATGGCGATCTGCACGAAGGGTTCGCTGACAGCCATGCGGACCTCGACCTTGTCGCGGAACTCGACCATGACGCGCGTGCCCCGGTAATGCTCCACGACTTCCTGCTCGCCGCCGTGACCGCTGACGCGGGAGAGCGTGATGCCGCTGATCCCAGCCTGGAACAGCGCTTCTTTGACCTGCTGGACCCTCTCGGGCCTGATGACAGCCGTGACCAGTTTCATGGCGTCTCCTTCTTTCAGCTCAATTTGCAGTAATTGCATCCCTGCATAGCCCGAGCTTAGAGACACATGTGCAGAATGTCAAAATCCCTTTGACAATTTGGCTAGATTCGCCCGGACGGATTGCAGCATACTTTCTCAAATCGGCTTTCTGCCGGGGCATACGGATTCCGCTCCATACCGCGCAGGGGCATAGGTTGGTTCTACGCGCATCCGCTCGGATTGATTTGGAACTGCAGCGAATCAATCGGAATCCGTATTACCCCAACCGGTGGGGTCTCAGCCGCGTCCAGAAGCGCACGGCCAGCACGGCCACCACGGCCAGCAGCACGGCTCCCAGCACCGGCACGAACACAGCCAGCACACTGAGCAGGACACTCGCGCCGTCCTCAATACTGCTGACGACCGGGTTCCCCAGGCCACCGGTCGTGGCGGTTGCCACCGGGCGCACCGCCGTGCGTGTGGCATGCACGCCGCCCGCCACGAGCAGGCCCAGCGCCATGCTCAGGGCCGGGGGCACGTCGGCCACGCCGGACTGCGAGGCGAACAGCACCGCGCCGGCCGCCGTGTTCACCACGCCGCCCAGCAGGTGCAGCGCGTGATCCACACCCGGAATCTTGTCGCCCACGAAATCCAGCAGGCCCAGCACGCCTACGCCCACGAGCACCCAGGTATTGCCCAGCAGGTCAAAGGGTTCGTTCAGGCCCAGCACCCCGAAACGGGACAGCAGGCCCACCAGCAGCAGCGGCACGAAGGCGTTCAGGCCCGCCGCGCCCGACAGGCCCAGCGAGGACAGCAGACCGGAGAACAGTTCCATACGCCCTACAGTACGCGCCGCTGTGAGGCACCGTTCCAACCCTCCCCCGGCCGGGGACTCCACCGGAGGCCGCGAAGACCAGACGGAGAACGTTCGAGCAGCCGGGCAGGAGAAAGGCCAGGGGAGGCGGGCCGACCGCTTACCTGCGCTGACACCAGCCCGCCCACCCCGGCGCGCAGGTCTGTCTCGTTCACGGCCTCCACCACGCTATGGATGGAACGGGCGCGGCGGCCTTCCCTACCCTTCTTCCGGGCTCTCTGCGGGGCTGCCCGCATGTCCCGCCGGTTGATCGGATGCAGGGTGCGCGGATGCAGGGGGCGGGGGTGGGGGCGGCGGGCGTAGGTCGGTGCCGTTGAACTGCCCCTGCGCCTCCGCCAGCCCGGACGCCGCCCAGACCCCGACAGCGTTCGCGCCCAGCCGCACCAGTTCACTCAGGTCGTTCTTCTCCTCGTCCCGCCAGCGGCTCAGCACCCAGTCCGGCACCGCCCAGCCCACCGGGGGACGCGAGATGCCGATCTTCAGGCGCGCGAACGCTTCGTGCCCCAGCAGCCGGATGATGTCCCGCAGGCCGTTCTGACCGCCGTGACGCCCGCCCATGCGGAGCTTCAGCAACCCGAATGGACTGTCCAGGTCGTCCTGCACGACCAGCAGGTCCGCGCCGTCCAGCTTGTAGAACGACATCAGCGGCGCGACGGCCTTGCCCGAGGCGTTCATGAACGTCAGCGGTTTGATCAGCAGCACCTTCTCGCCCGCCCCCGGCCCCAGGCGCACCTCGGCCACCTCGGCGTCCTTGCCTTCTTTACGCCACGTGACCCCGGCGCGGCGCGCGACCTCCTCGACGACCAGCCAGCCCACGTTGTGCCGCGTCTGCGCGTACCCGACGCCCGGATTACCCAGGCCCACCACCAGTTTCACGGGCCGGTCCTCAGGCTTCCAGGCTGTGCAGGATCTCGCGCCACTTCGCCTCGGTCTCGCGGACACGCAGGTCCGTGCGGGCGCGGGCGTACCCGGCCCGGAACTCCGCGAAGCGCGTGTCGGTCTCGGCGAACAGCAGCCCCAGCGCCTGACGGATGTCGGTCACGTTCCGTTCCGTCAGGGTCGTGTCCTTGGCGTCCAGCACCTCGTCAAGCGTGGCCATCAGGCCCGACAGGGGCCGCAGCCACTGGAACTGCGGGTGGTTCATCACCAGCGAGTACAGCTCGAACGGCCCCCCTACCGGGCCGTTCAGGAACTCGTAATCACGTTTCGTGAAGTCCAGCAGCGCGGCGTGAAAATGCCGCAGGGCCGGAACCAGGGCCGCGAGTTTCGCGCGGACAGCAGCGTCAGTCATGCAGTCAGGGTAGCAGGGGCGCCCGGATCAGCCGCCCATCTCCCCCCCGGCCGGACCGGTGGGAGGCCGCAGGTTCAGGGTGCGGGTGCGGGCACTCAGGGCGTCGAAGGTCCACAATCGGCCGCGCAGCGGCTCACCTACCCCGCCCAGCACCTTCAGGGCTTCCAGAGCCATCAGGTTCCCCACCACGGCCGGGACCGGGCCGATCACGCCCGCCTCGTCGCAGGACAGGTCGTCGCCCGGCTCCGGGAACAGCTGCCGCAAGCCCAGGTGCGGGCCGAACACGCTGACCATGCCGCTGGTGCCGCTGGCCGCGCCCCACACCCACTCGCGGCCCAGCGCGGCGCAGGTATCCGCGATCAGGTAGCGCGTCCCGAAGTTGTCGGTGGCGTCGATGATCAGGTCCGCCTGCGCCAGCAGCGCCTGCACGTTGGCAGCGTTCAGGCGGGGCGCGGCCTGCACCGCCACGAAGGGGTTGATAGCCTGCGCGCGCGCCGCCGTGACGGCCGCCTTGGCGCGCCCCACGTCGCCCAGCGTGAACTGCGTCTGCCGGTGCAGGTTACTGAGGTCCACCGTGTCGTCGTCCGCGACGATCAGGCGGCCCACGCCCGCCCCGGCCAGCGCCAGGCAGACCGGGCCGCCCAGCCCGCCCGCCCCGACGACCAGCACCGAGGCCGCGCGCACGCGTTCCTGCGCCCCGGCGTCCAGCCACTCGGGCACGAGCAGTTGCCGGGAGTAGCGGCGCAACTCGGTTCGGGTCAGGCCAGACCCGGTCAGGCCACGGGCGGTCAGATCAGGGCCGATTAGATCAGGGCCGGGCGGGCGGGCGGGATCGGTCATCCGCCGAGTGTAGAACCCGGCACCGGTCTGCCGGTTAAGCAGCCGTACCGGTGCCGGTGCGGGGCGGCGCGCCGTAGAATGCCGCGCGTATGCCCGCCCTGATCCTGCTGTCCTCCTACCTGCTGGGTTCGCTGGTGTCGGGCGTGCTGTACTCCCGCGCTCGCGGCGCGGACATCCGCGGGCGTGACCTGCCCGGCGGGAGCGGCACGTACCGGCAGTACGGCGCGGCGGCGGCGGCGCTGGTGACGGGCGGTGACATCCTGAAGGGCGTGCTGGCGGCCCTGATCGCGCAGCACTGGGCTCCGGACCCCGGCGGGGCTGCGGACCTGGGCTGGCTGGCCGTGCTGGGCGTGGTGCTGGGCCACTGCTACCCGGTGTTCTTCCAGTTCCGGGGTGGGGCGGGCATCGCGCCGCTGCTGGGGGCGCTGGCGGTCCTGGCGCCGCTGACGCTGCTGGCCATGCTGGGTACGGCCGCGCTGGTCATTCCGGCGTACCGGGCGTGGGGGCAGCGGCGCGTGGGCCTGAACGCCGTGCCGTTCGCGGCAGCGGTGGCCGTACCGGTGGGACTGCTGGTGGCCGCGCGCTACGGGGGAGTGCCGGAACTGCTCGCAGGCGGGGCGGCCATGGCGGCGCGCAGCGTTCACCTGCTGCTGCGCCCGGCGGGGTCCGCGTGACCGTGCGGAGCGGCAGGGTCCGCGTGACCGTGCGGAGCGGCGGGGTGCGGCGCGGCCTGCGGAGCGCGCTGCTGGCGGGCCTGCTGGCCGCCGGGCTGACCGGGACGGCGCAGGCAACGGCCGTGCTGGAGGACCGCACGCTGCGCTCCGAGAACGGCGCGCAGCTGCTGTGGTCCCGCTCGTACCCGGACGCGCTGGGCGGCCTGTCCGGGCCGCTGGAAGTCGGGGAGACCGTGTACCTGGGCGTGGGGCCGGTGGTGTTCGCGTACAGCAGCGCCACGGGCGCGCCGCTGGGCCGCGCGGACCTGCCGGGACTGGTCACCTCGCTGGACGCCTCGGGGGGGGTGGTGCGCGTGACGACCCAACTGAGCGGCGTGAACGAACGCTTCACGCTGTCCGGCGAGACCGGCACCCTGAGTGTGCTCGAGCGCGTGGTGTTCCCGCCCGACGCGACCGTGACCGGCTGGCTGGCGCGCGCCGCCGACAGCGTTCCCCCGGCCGACGTGCAGGCGGCGGCCGCGCAGGACCCGCTCAATCCGTTCCTGGCGTTGCGGCAGGCGCAGGCCAGTCCGGGTGACCCCTACGCGGCCCTGAGTGCCGTGCGGCGCGCGCTGAATGTCAGCGTGCCGTTCCCGGCGTGGGTGCAACTGGCGGCCCGGCTGGACGGCGCGGGTTTCCCGTCGGCAGCGGACCTGGCACTGGACCGGGCGCGGCGGGACGCAGCGGCGCGCGGCGTGGACCCGGACATCCCGATCTCCCGGTCGGCACTCGGCGCGTTCGGGAATCCCAGTGGGTACGTGGGCACGCTGCTGGAACAGAACCGGCTGGCCCGCGCGGTCACCTGGATGTCCTACCTGCGCGAGCTGCACCCCCGCTTTCAGGGCGGCCCGGCGCTGTACGCCCGCTACGCGCAGATTCTGGATCAGCAGGGCCGCGAGGGTGAGGCCGAGGAGTGGCGGCAGTTCACGCGGTCCCTGCGCAGCGGCACGCTGTACAACCTGGGTCCCGAGGGCCTGAACAGCGTGCGCGGCGCGGCGCGCCTGACCGCGGCGGCGCTGCTCCTGACGCTCCTGGCAGCCCTGCTTACCGTGGCGGCCCGATCGTGGCCCGCCCAGCGGGAGGATACCCGCGCGCTGGGCGGCCGCTACCGCTCGTGGGTGCGCCACCCGCTGTCGCGGGCGCGGCGGGTGTTCGTGGCGTACGCGTCGCCCGGCGAGCGGCTGCTGCTGACCCTGCTGGGCGCGGCGCTGGTGGGCGCCGTGGGCGGCGTGCAGTGGGCCAATCAGGTCAGCGTGCAGCTCCAGTCCCCGGCGCTGTCCAGCGGCACGTACGGGGGCGGCTGGTGGAACGCGCAACTGGCGAACCTGACGCTGCGCCCCGGCCCGGACGCCGCGCTGCTGAGCGGGCTGGCCGCGCAGCTGGACGGCGACAACAGCCTGGCGCGCACGCTGTACACGCGGGCGCTGCCGGACGCCTGCGCCCGCAATAACCTGGGCGTGATCGCGCAGGTGCGCAGCGACGAACCGCAGGCGCGCAACCTGTACCGCGCGGCGCTGTCGGACAACCCGGACCTGAGTGCCGCGGCGTTCAACCTGGGCCTGAATCCGGGGTTGGCGTCCCTGGAGTTTCAGCGGACCAACCGTCCGGGCGAGCCGCGCCTGTGCTACCCGGACCAGCGCAGCGTGACGCGGGCCGTGACGGGCGACCTGAGCGTCACGCTGCGCGCGGCCCTGAGTGACCCGGCGGGCCTGCTGCGCAACCCGGCGGTGGGCACGGGGGTGTCGGTAGCGCTGCTGGCGTCGGCGGCCCTGACGGCGCTGCTGGCGCTGGCGCTGCTGCTGCCGCGCCCGGTCACGCCGCTGCGCCGCTCGCGCCCGCCCGGCTTCCGGCTGCTGGCCCTGGCGCTTCCCGGTGCGGGCGTGATGGACAGCCCCTGGGGCGGGGTGCTGCTGCTGGCGTGGGGCGGCGTGATCGCGGCGCTGGCCCACGTGACGGGGCTGGTGTTCTTCCCGAACCTGCCGCTCCTGGAGCAGGCGGGCTCGCAGACGGCGCTGCTGAGCGCCCTGATCCTGACGTACGTGCTGAATACCGTGACCTTCGTGACGGCCGAGGTGCGGCACGCGCGGCTGCTGCGGCGCGACAACCCGGACGCCGAGCCGCGCCCCACTCCCTGAAGCTTCATTCCGGGCGTGGTCGCCGGGTGCGGGCGTACAGCGCGCCCGGCGGCGGCCCTGCTAGGGTGCGCGCATGAAGCTGGTGGTCGGTGTTTCCGGTGGAAGCGGCATTCCGTACGCGCACGCGGTGCTGCGCGCCCTGCATGACCTGAACGTGGACTCGCACCTGATCGTGTCCAGCGGTGCCAAGCGGGTCATGACGGCCGAGGGCAGCGGGCCGCAACTGCCGGACCTGACGGCGCTGGCCCGGCACGTGCATGACGACCGGGATCTCGCGGCGGGCGTGGCGAGCGGGTCGTTCCGCACGGACGGCATGCTGATCGTGCCGTGCAGCGCGGGCACGCTGGCGAAAGTCGCGCACGGCTTCGCGGACAACCTGCTCGCGCGCGCGGCGCACGTGACCCTCAAGGAGCGCCGCCCGCTGGTGCTGGTGCTGCGCGAGGACCCGCTGCCGCGCCCGGCGCTGCTGAACATGCTGGCCGCGCACGACGCGGGCGCGACCGTCATGACGGCCAGCGCGGGCTTCTACCACGCGCCGCGCAGCGTGGAGGAACTGCTGCACTTCGTGACGGCGCGGGTCCTCGATCAGTTCGGGCTGGACGTGCCGGGCTTCCGGCGCTGGCGTGAGGACGGGGCATGAGGGGGGGTACGTGAGGGTCGCGGCGCTGATCCCGGCCGCCGGGTCCGGCACGCGCCTGGGCCTGGGCCCCAAGGCGTTCGTGCCGGTCGAGGGGCGCACGCTGCTGGGCCGCTCGGCCGCTGCGCTCGCGCCGCACGTGCACGAGGTCCTGATTGCCCTGCCAGCCGGTTTACACCTGCCGGGCGACGTGCCGGGCCGCGCCGTGGTGGGCGGCGACACGCGGCAGGCGAGCGTGCTGGCACTGCTGCGCGCCACGGACGCCGACGTGGTCGTGATTCACGACGCCGCGCGGCCCTTCCTGCCCGCGCGCGTGATCCGCGACCTGCTGGCCGCCGTGCAGGAGGTCGGGGCGGCCACCGCCGCGCTCCCCGTGGCCGACACGCTGGTACGGTCCAGCGAGGCGGGCGGCTGGGGCGCCCTGACCCCCCGCGAGGGCCTGTGGGCCGTACAGACCCCGCAGGCCTTCCGGCGCGCGGCCCTGATCGCCGCGCACGAGGCCGCGCTGGCCGACGCTCACGCCGCCACCGACGACGCGGGGCTGATCGCCCGCGCCGGGCAGCCCGTGGCCCTGGTGCCCGGCGACGCCCGCCTGCTGAAAGTCACCACGCCCGGCGACCTGCTGATCGCGCAGGCCCTGGCGCGGGTGTGGGACGGCGCGGGTATGGAATGCTGAGAGCCGACATGAGTCCCGCTGACCTCGCCCCGCTGCCCGCCACGTACTTCGCGCCCGCGAAGGTGAACCTGGGCCTGAGCGTGAGGGGCCTGCGCGCCGACGGCTACCATGAACTGCACTCCCTGATGGTTGCGCTGAACGTCGGGGATGACCTGGACATCGCCCCGGCCGACTCGTTGACCCTGAACGTGCAGGGCGCGGACCTCCCGACCGACGGGCGCAACCTGGTGTACCGCGCCGCCCGCGCGTACCTGGACGCCGCCGGTCACCCCGGCGGCGCCGCCATCACGCTGCATAAGCGCCTGCCGCTGGCGTCCGGGCTGGGTGGTGGCAGCAGCGACGCCGCGACCACCCTGATGGCCCTGGCGCGGCTGTACCCGGCCCGCGTGGACCTGCCTACCCTGGCCCTGAAACTCGGCGCGGACGTGCCGTTCTTCCTGCTGGGCAGCGCCGCCGTGGCGTCCGGCGTGGGCGAGATCCTGGAACCGCTGCCCGTGCCGCCCGTTCCGCTGGTGCTCGTGAACCCCGGCGTGGAGGTCGCCGCCCGCGACGCCTACGCCTGGCTGGACGCCGAGGAAGCCTTCACACCGGCCCTGGATACCGAGGCCATCCTGGACGCCCTGAGCGCAGGCCGTCCCGCGCCGTACCTGAACGCCCTGCAAGGCCCGGTCGCCGCCCGCCACGCGCCCATCCGTGAGGCCCTGAGCGCCCTGGAGACCGCCGGGCTGCACTCGGCCCTGATGAGCGGTTCGGGGAGCACCTGTTTCGCCCTGGCCCGCGACGACGCCCACGCGCACGACGCCGCGCACGCCCTGGCCCGGCAGTACCCGCACTGGTGGGTGCAGGCCACGCGCACGCTGTAATACGGCCTCCGATTGAATGGCTTGCAAGGCCACTGGGTCCGAGCGGATGCGAGGAGGAGAAACACGGGTTCCGGGCGTGGAGCTGACAGATCGGTGGTGTTCCGATCTGTCAGCACAAACGGCAGTTCGTGTTAGGGCGCTCCGGTCGCTGCGGCGCGTCTGCTGCGGTGGCGGGCCAGGTCGTACAGCGGGGCGCTGAGGAAGCACGGCCGCGCCGAGGCTGGACACGTCGGTCACGCCCGCCAGTTGCCACGCCGCGCCGCCCAGCACGGGCCTGGCGGCGTACCCGAGCGCCTCGACGGCCATGACGGCGCCCCACGCGGCAGCCTGCTGACCTTCGGGGAGGGTGCGGGCGACCAGTGTTCCAGCCGGTGATGAACGCGCCGTAGCCCAGGTCAACCAGGACGCCCAGCGGGAGCAGCAGGGCGCTCATGCGGGCGCGGTTTCCTGGGGGATACCGACTGCCGTCTCCAGTTCCCGACGGGGGGCCTTGCCGTGGAGCGTGGGCTATGCTGCCCGCATCGACAATCTCAGGACGCTGGGGTCGCCACCGGGCGCTCTGGCCGTCACCTTCAAGGAGGCTGAACATGGCGCAGCGGCAGGCAGACCGGGCAGGTCGGAGCGGAAAGAAGCGCAGGCGCTCCCCGTGGGTGGTGCTGGGCCAGGGGCTGCTGGGACTGGCGGCGCTGCTGCTCCTGGCAGGCGGGGGCGCGTTCGCGTGGCTGAAAAGTACCTCCGGGGCGCAGCGCAGCGGGGCCGTGACAGTCGCCGGCGTGTCAGGGCCAGTCACGGTCACGCGTGACGCCTGGGGCGTGCCGCACATTCGCGCCGCGACGGACACGGACGCCGTGTACGCGCTGGGCTTCGTGCACTGGCAGGACCGCGCGTGGCAGATGGACTTCCAGCGGCGCGTGGCGCAGGGCCGCCTGTCCGAGGTGCTGGGCGGGGCGGCGCTGGAACAGGACCGCTTTCTGCGCACCTGGGGGTTCGGGCGGGCGGCCGAGGCGGCCCTCCCGGCCCTGTCCGCGCAGTCCCGCGCACTGATCGGCGCATACACGGCGGGCGTGAACGCCGCACAGGCGCAGGGGAAGACTGCGCTGGAATTCCGGATTCTGGGCTACACGCCGCAACCCTGGCAGGACGTGGACAGCGTCTCCTGGAGCAAGCTGATGGCCTTCGACCTGGGCGGGAACTACGAGGAAGAAGTGCTGGGCGCGCAGGTGGTCCGCGCGCTCGGCGAGGACGGCTTGAATCAGGTGACGGCCCCGTACCCGGCGGACGGCCCGACCATCCTGAGCGCCGACGAGTTGACCGGGGGGGCACAGTCCCTGGCCGGGGGTGCACAGTCCCTGGCCGGCGCCGTCAGTGCAGGAACGGACGGGACACAGGTAGCTGTCCCGCAGAAGCGAGGGTTGCCGCAGGCGACCGTGCAGGCGCTACGCTCGCACCTGCTGGCCGCGCGGGCCCTGGGCATGCAGGCCGTGCCGGGCAAGGGCAGCAACGACTGGGTGATCGCCGGGAGCCGCACCGCGACCGGGAAACCCATCCTGGCGGACGACCCGCACCTGAGCCTGAGCGCGCCGATGTTGTGGTACCTCGCGGACGTACGCGGCGACCGCCTGCGGGCCATCGGGGCCAGCATTCCGGGCCTGCCGGCCATCGTGATCGGACGCAACGACCGCGTGGCGTGGGGCGTGACGAACGTGAACCCGGACGTGCAGGACCTGTACATCGAGCCCGAGGGCGCGCCCCTGACCAGCCGCCGCGAGGTCATCCGGGTCAAGGGCCAGCCGGACGTGACCCTCACAGTCCGCAGCAGCGCGCACGGACCGATCATCAGTGACGCCGGGGCGGGCGCCGTGGGGCCGCGCGTGGCGCTGAAGTGGACGGCCCTGCAAGGCGGCGACACGACCATGGACGCCTTCCTGGGCCTGAATTACGCGCAGAACTGGGCGCAGTTCACGGGCGCGCTGCGCTCATACGTGGCGCCCAGCCAGAACTTCGTGTACGCCGACGTGGACGGCAACACCGGGTACTACGCGCCGGGGCGTGTGCCCATCCGCCGTGGCTGGGACGGCAGCCTGCCCGTCAGTGGCGACGGGAGCCGCGAGTGGGAGGGCTTCATTCCCTTCGAGCAGTTGCCGCACACCCTGAACCCCGCCGACGGGCTGATCGTCACGGCCAACAATCAGGTGTTGCCCAGCCCCGACTCGCGCGCGCTGGGCAACGACCGCAACTGGGCCGAACCGTACCGCGCCCAGCGCATCACGGACCTGCTAGGCGCCAAGGCGAAACTGACCGTGCCGGACGTGCAGCGCGTACAACTGGACACCACCAGCCTCGTCTGGGCGGACCTGAGGGGGCCGCTGCTGTCCACCCGGCCCGGCAGCGACCGGGCGCGGCAGGCACTGGAGAAGCTGCGCGGCTGGGACGGCAACGAAACGACCGACAGCGTGCCCGCCACACTGTTCGAGGCGTGGCTGATGCAGTTGCAGGAGATGGCGCGCGACGAACTGGGCACCGATACCGTCATGAACAGCCTGTCCGTCCTGAATCAACTGCGCGGCGCGGACGGTCGCGGCGAACTGTGCGCCGTGAAGGGCCAGGGCGACTGCGCGGCCCTGCTGACCCGCACGCTGGACACCGCCCTAACCGACCTGCAAGGCCGCCTCGGACCGGACATGAACACCTGGACCTACGGGCGACTGCACACGGTCGCCAGTCACCACCGCGCCTTCGGGAACGTGCGGGCCCTGGCGTGGCTGTTCAACCACTCGGCGCCCACGCCCGGCGGAACGAACACCGTGAACGTCGGCCGGCCCGAACACGGCACCTTCCGGCAGACGCACGGCCCCAGTTACCGGCAGGTCGTGGACCTTGCCGACCCCAACCGCAGCGTGTTCATAGGCAGCCTGGGCCAGGACGGCAACCCGCTGGGCGCGCACGCCGCCGACCAGCAACCCCGCTGGATTGCCGGGGAGTACCTGCCCATGAGTACCGATCAGGCCGACTGGGGCCGCGTCAGCACCCTGACCCTGAATCCCAGACCCTGAATCCCTGAACCCCCTCTCAACGCGCCCCCGCCTTCCCGCGGCGTGGGCGTTTAGGGAAGGCGGGGGCGTGAAGAGGCCAGTGCGTTCATGAAAGACAGTTGCGGCGCGGGCAACCCGGTACACTCCAGGGCATGGCTGAACCTCACCGCGTGCGCGACGCCCTGCGCGCCAGCATGACCGCCTGGGCCACCCTGACCGTCCGGGACGATCAGGCCCGCGTGACCCTCGCCCCGGACCTCGATGTGCTCGCCCCGTACCTCGATCAGATCGACCCCGCCTGGAGTCTCACCTGGGCGTGTGACAGCGTCACGCCGCCCGTCGTGCGCGCCCGCCTGACCGTGCACGGCGCCGCCCGCGAGGGACTGGCGACCGCGCACACCCTGCACGACGCGAAACTGGCCGCGCTGGCCGAGATGGCCCGCAGCTACGGCGTGCGCCCCACCAGCGACCCCGTCTGGGTCGAGTACGACCCGGAAGACGGCGCGAACACCACCGAACTGGAAACCGACACGCCCGCCCCCGCCGACCTCCCCGAACGACCCCTGCCCCCCACGCCACCCCGCGACCCGCAGATGGAAAAAGCGCGCCGACACATCGAAGACCTCCTCGATCAACTGAACGTTGCCGGGCGCGGCGGTGAGGCCGCCCGCATCCTCATGCGCGGCTACGGCGAAACGCTGGAAGAAAGCCGCGCCATCTACAAGGAACTGCACTCCATCCTCAAAGGCTGAAAACGGAGTTCCAGACTCCGCACGCCCGCACGCACCCGACCCACGCGCGACGCGGGGCTCCGCCAGTCGCCCGCCAGCCCCCATCGGGGGGGAAGCCCGGCATCCCGTAGACTGACAACCGATGCGGAAGTTCCTGGCTTTCGGTGATGTGCACGCCGACTTCGACACCCTCTGGGCCGCCCTGCGCGCCGCCAGCTGCGCCGACACGAACGGCCAGCCCACCCCGCCCGTGCAGGCCGGACTGTACCAGGTTGTCCTGATCGGCGACCTGGTGCACCCCAAGAACGACCGCGAGTACAGCCGCCTGACCGGCCTGCCCAGCTTCGAGCCCAAGAACCCCGACCACCTGTTCCTCGCGGCGCGCGAACAGGTCAAGCACCTCGACCGCCTGCGCGAGTACCAGAGCGCTGCGCCGCACGCCATTCACATCATCCTGGGCAACCACGACGACGCCGTACTGAACACCAGCTTCCTGCTCGGCACCAGCGGCGGCCTCGTCCACGCCGAATTCGACCCGGATCACGGCGGCATCCACCTGCCCGACCAGCTGAAACACTGGATGCAGTCCTTCGCCCGCGAACTCAGGGTCGGCACCGTGCAGTTCGCGCACGTCTCCCCTCTTCCCGGCCACACGCACTACGACGACCTGTTCTACGCCGACCGCAGCCCCAAACGCTGGTTCCTCGAAACACCCGAGTACGTGCAGATGGCCGGCCTGAGCTTCGGCGTGTACGGCCACACCCAGATCGAGGACGGCATCCTGCTCGACGAAACACACCACCTCGCCATGATTGACGCCCTGCACAGCCGCGAGTACCTGGAACTCATGCTGAACCCCGAACAGCCCGACCCGCTGATCAGTGTCCGCGCCGTCCCCTTCTAAGTACACTGCGTTTATCTTGTCGATAAACTGCGCGGAGCGCGGAGCACAAGAAAGTACGTTGGAGCGGGAATGGAGAGGTTCCGGTGCTTTCCCGGCATGGCGCCATGTGAGCTTCAAGGTACTTAACCCGCCCGCTTCTGACCTGCCCCACTGTGACCGACCCTCGCCGCCTGCAACTGGTTGACAACCGTAAGAGCCGCCGCTATCCTTAACCCCGCTGCTTTTACAGCGGCGCACCAGTAACTTCCATCATGGTCCGGTAGTGTAGCGGTTAGCATATCTGCCTGTCACGCAGAAGGTCGCGGGTTCAAATCCCGTCCGGACCGCCAAGGAAGGCTAGGTAGCTCAGCTGGTAGAGCAAACGACTGAAAATCGTTGGGTCGCCGGTTCAAGTCCGGCCCTGGCCACCACCACAGGAAATCCTCGTCCCAGACGGGGATTTTTCCTTTTATGCACAGTTGATATTTCGGTTCAACGGGCAGTGCCGCGGACTGCCTTCTGCTACGTCAACAACGCGGAATCCGCGCTGCTTCTCCTCGCCCTGCGGCGCAGCTCTGCAGGCTCGCCCGGATGGAAGGGTTGTTGCAGACCACTCCACCGGAGTGCGGTTCGGACCATCGGCGCAGTCGGGTCTGTTTTAATGTCGGGCATGTCCGACCTCTCCCCTGCCGTCACTCCGCACGACGCCCCGCATGACCCCACGCCCCGCGAGCTGGGGTTCAGCATGCCGGCCGAGTGGGCCGAGCATGCCGCCACCTGGATGAGCTGGCCCGCCGACGACGACCTGTGGTTCGGTCACCTGAGCGGCGTACGCGCCGAGTTCGCCGGGCTGGTGCGGACGGTCGCGCGCTTCGAGCCGCTGCACCTGCTGGTCCGCGACGAGGAGAGCGAGACCGACGCCCGAGCCCGCCTGGAAGGCGCGGACGTCACGTATCACCGCGTGCCGCTGGATGACGTGTGGGTGCGCGATAACGGCCCGATCTTCGTCCGGCGCGCGCAGTCCGGGGGGAGCGGCGACCTGGCCCTGACGGACTGGCAGTTCAACTCCTGGGGCGGCAAGTTCCACTGGGAGAACGACAACCGCGTGCCCGAGTACGTGGCCGCGCAGCTGGGCACGCAGCGCTGGGCGCAGCCGTTCGTGCTGGAGGGCGGCGGCCTGGAAGTGAACGGGCTGGGCGTGGGCCTGACCACCCGTTCGTGCTTCCTGACTGACACCCGCAACCCCGGCCTGACCGAGGAGGGGTACGCGGCGCTGCTGGCCGACACGCTGGGCGTGCGCAAACTGCTGTGGCTGGACGGCGGCCTGGAGAACGACCATACGGACGGGCATATCGACACCATCACGCGCTTTACTGATGAGCGGACCATCGTCACCAGCGTCGAGCGCGACCCGGAGGACCCGAACCACGCGGTCATGGCGAACAACCTCGCGGACCTGCGCGCCATGACCGACCAGGACGGACAGCCCTTCCGCATCGTGGAACTGCCGCTCCCTGCGAACTACCTGGAGGGTGCGGAGGGCCGCCTGCCGCCTACCTACGCGAACTTCTACATCGGGAACGGCTTTGTGGTCGTCCCGCAGTACGGCGACCCAAACGACGCCCGCGCCCTGGAGGTCCTGACGCCGCTGTTCCCCGGCCGCGAGGTGATCGGCCTGAGCAGCCGCGCGATCATCGAGGGGGGCGGCAGCTTCCACTGCGTGACGCAGCAGCAGCCCACCGGGACGCCCTGGCAGCAGGAAGGCTGACCCACCCCCAGCCATTCCAGCTGCCGCCGCTGGGGCTGCGTCCGCGCCGTCCACAGGGTGAGCGTCAGGCGCGGCGGGCGGGGCGATTCCGGGCGCGTTTGATGGTCGCCACGCCCGCCCCGTCGCGCAGGACGGTCACGTACAGGTTCCACCACGCGCGGGCCTGCGCGGGGTCACGGGTCAGGTTCTCGAAGCGGTAGTACGCGGCCTCGCCGGTCGGGAGGACGAAGGTGGGCGTGCCGAACACGCCGATATCGGCGGCTTCATGCAGGTCAGCGCGCAGCGCGGCGCGCAGGCCCGCGTCGTCGCTCAGGTCGGCGGCGAAGCGTTCCGGGTCCAGCGCGGCCTGCACGGCGGCGGCCTGGATGGTATCGGTGGTCAGGGGCTGGCCGTGTTCGTGGCGGGCGCGGAACAACGCCAGTGAGAACGCCCACACGGCCTCCTCGCCCTGCCGGGCGGCGGCCTGGGCGGCCAGGAACGCGGCCAGACCGCCCTGCTGGTACTCGCTGCCCTCGTGGGCGGGCTGATCGGTCAGCCACCACGCGGTCTGCGCCTGCCCGGCGTTGTCAGCGTGGTTGCCCTGCACCAGCGAGAAGTGCCGCAGCGTGAACGCCTCGCCCTCTGCGCGCAGCGCGGCGGCCAGTTCCACGCCTCGCCACGCGTAAGGGCACAGGAAATCCATGAACACGTGGCTAGGCTGCGGGGTGGGCTGTCCGGGGGTGGCGTGCGCGTCGGTCATGTCGGGCACGCTAGCACCCGCCCCGCCGGAGCGGAAAGATCAGCTGGGCTGCACTCCTACGGCACTGGCCCCAGCGGCCCTGCTCCCGGCGGTGCGGTGTCCCTCGACGGCCTCTACCTCGGCGGCTGCGCCTGCCACCAGCACGGTGTCCCCGGCCTGTAACTCGTCTCCGGCGCGGCAGCGGATGGGGTGCCCGCCCCGCCAGATGGCCACGATCAGCGCGCCCGTCTCGCGGCCCAGGGCTTCGACCGTCTGCCCGACCAGGGTGTCGGGCACGCTGATCTCGCGGATGATGAAGTGATCGCTGGTCACGTCGCCGCTGAGCAGGCGGCTCAGGCGCGGGGCGAGCATCATGGCGGCGATGCGGTTTCCGCTGAGCTGGTAGGGGTTCACGACCTCGTCCGCTCCGGCGCGGCGCATCTTCTGCGCGGCCCTCTCGTCACTGGCGCGCGCGATCACGCGCAGCGCCGGGTTCAGGCCCTTGGCGGACAGCACCACGTACAGGTTGCTGGGGTCGCTGTTGATGACCGTGACCAGTGACTCGGCCCGTTCGGCCCCGGCGCGGCGCAGTACGTCCTCGTCGGTGGCGTCACCGACGAGCGTGTGAATGCCCTGGCCCTGCGCCCACTCCAGGTGCTCGGATCGGTGATCGATCACGACCACGTCCTTGCGCGCCGCGCGCAGGGCGACGCACACGGCCTCGCCCACCTGCCCGTACCCGCACACCACCGTATGTCCCCGCAGGTGAATCAATTTGCGCTCCTTTCGCCGCCGCACGGCCAGCGGGTCCGTCAGGCCGCGCACGACCGTCTCGGCCAGCAGGGTCAGCAGGTACAGCATCAGGCCGATCCCGACGAGCATCAGCAGGGTGCTGAACACCTTGCCGTCGGTGCTCAGCGGTTCGGGTGAGCCGTACCCGACGGTCGTCAGGGTCATGACCGTCATGAACACGCAGTCCAGCCAGCTCCAGCCTTCCAGCACCCGGTATCCGAGCGTGCCGAACAGCACCAGACCCACGATCAGGGTCAGCAGCAGGAGCGGGCGGCGGCGGTCCACAGGGAACAGTGTAGGGCGGCGCGGCCGGGTTCAGGTGGCGGCCCGCGTCCCGGCCAACCTCTCGGCAATGAAGTCCTTGAGGGTCTGCACGTCGTTCGGCAGGACCTCGAAGCGCTTGGGGGCGTGCTCGATACCCTCGAAGCGCGCGGGGCGCTCGGGCAGGCGGCCCACGGCTTCCTGCACGGTTTCCTCGAACTTGGCGGGGAGCGCAGTTTCCAGGCAGATCATGGGCACGCCGGGCCGCCGGTAGGCTTGCCCGATCAGGACGCCGTCGGCGGTGTGCGGGTCGATCAGGCGGCCGTGCTCGCGGTCCACGCGGCGGATGGTGTTCAGGCGGTCCGTATGGGTGCTGCGCCCGGACTTCAGGCCGCTGACCTGCACGGCGTTCCAGTGGGGCGTGCCGCGCAGATCCACGGGGCGGCCCTCACCGACGTCCTGCCACCAGCCGTGCGTCTGCGGGGCGTCGCTGCCCGTGATCAGGTACAGGTAGCGTTCGAAGTTGCTGGCCTTGCCGATGTCCATGCTGGGGCTGCTGGTCATGGCGACCTGCCCGGCCGGGCGAACCTGATACACGCCGCCCGTGAAAAAGTCGTTCAGCACGTCGTTCTCGTTGGTGGCGACGATCAGCTGCCCGACAGGCAGGCCCATGCTGCGGGCCAGGTACCCGGCGAACACGTTCCCGAAGTTCCCGGACGGCACGCTGAAGTCCGCCTCCTGCCCTTCCGGGAGGTTCAGGCTCAGGTACGCGCGGAAGTAGTACACGGCCTGCGCCAGCACCCGCGCCCAGTTGATGGAGTTCACGGCTCCGATCTCGTAGCGGGCCTTGAAGTCCGCGTCGGCGTTCACGGCCTTCACGAGGTCCTGGCAGTCGTCGAACACGCCCTCCAGGGCGATGTTGAAGATGTTGGCGTCGTGCAGGCTGAACATCTGCGCCTGCTGGAACGCACTCATGCGGCCGTGCGGGGAGAGCATGAACACGTTCACGCGGGCCTTGCCGAGCATGGCGTACTCGGCGGCCGAACCCGTATCCCCGCTGGTGGCGCCCAGGATGTTCAGCCGCTCGTCGCGCGCTTCCAGCACGTACTCGAACACCTGCCCCAGGAACTGCATGGCCATGTCCTTGAACGCCAGCGAGGGGCCGTTCGACAGTTCCAGCAGGAACAGGCCGCCCCCGTCCGGTCCCGCCTCTCCCAGGGGGGTCAGGGGCGTGATCGCCTCACTGTGAAACGCCTCCCGGGTGTATGTGGCGCGCAGCAGACCGCGCAGGTCGTCTTCCGGGATGTCGCTGATGAACGGCCGCATGACCTCGAAGGCCAGGTCCGCGTAACTCAGGCCGCGCCACGCCCCGATCTGCGCGGGCGTGAAGGTCGGAATGCGCTCGGGCATGGCCAGGCCGCCGTCCGGGGCCAGTCCCATGAGCAGAACGTCCGAGAAACCTCCCAGGTCCCGCATGCCGCGTGTGGAAACGTACTTCATACGGTCACTCTAAAGGCCGCCCGCGTTCCGCACGGCGCGCGGGGCTAGCCAGACCGGCCCTCCCGGGCACACCGGACGGGGCGCACCATCCTGACGGGCCGCATCCGGTAGCGTGGGGGGCATGAGAGCCCCCGACACCGTGAAGCTGGCCGTCGTGCAGATGCACGTCACGGATCAACTCGAAGACAACGTCACGCGCGCCGCCGCGCACGTGCGCAGCGCCGCCGCGCAGGGCGCGCAGGTGATCTTGCTGCCGGAACTGTTCGAGAATCTGTACTTCTGTCAGGTGGAACGCGAGGAGTACTTTGCGCTGGCGCACCCGCTCGAAGGCCACCCGTTCATCGGGCGTTTTCAGGAACTGGCGCGCGAACTGGGCGTCGTGCTGCCCGTGTCGTATTTCGAGGCGGCCGGGCAGGCGCACTACAACAGCCTCGTGTGCATCGACGCGGACGGCACCCTGCTGGGCAACTACCGCAAGACGCACATCCCGGACGGCCCCGGCTACGAGGAGAAGTACTACTTCAATCCCGGCGACACCGGCTTCAGGGTCTGGCCCACCCGCTTCGGGCGCGTGGGCGTGGGCATCTGCTGGGACCAGTGGTACCCGGAAACGGCGCGCGCCCTCATGCTTCAGGGCGCGGATTTCCTGCTGTACCCCACCGCCATCGGCAGTGAACCGGCCGAGGTCCAGACGCCCAACAGCCACCACATGTGGCAGCGCGCCATGGTCGGCCACGCCGTGAGCAACAGCACCTACGTGGCCGCCGCCAACCGCATCGGGACCGAGGTCGTGGGCGGCCTGAACCAGACGTACTACGGGCACACCTTCATCAGTGACTACACGGGCGAAATCGTCGCGGAACTGGCCGAAACCGAGGAAGGCGCCCTGATCCACACCCTGAACATCGCCGAGGCCCGCAAATTCCGCGCTGGCATGGGCTTTTTCCGCGACCGCCGCCCCGAACTGTACGGGTCACTGCTGACGCTCGACGGCGTGACCCGCCGGGCCTGAGAAAACCTGAGGAAAAAGTGGGCGGGTGGGGAAGGTCGGGAGTGGGCGGTAGACTGGCGTTCCCGCCTCCATTCCCGACTTTCCCCCCGGTCTACTCGCCGGTGTCGGGCGCGAGGTTCACGCGGTACAGGTACAGGTGCGGCCCGTCCCGGGCGGCGTAGCGGGCCAGCAGGTCGTGCAGGTCGCGTTGCAGGGCCTTGGCGTCCTCGCGGCTCAGGTGCAGGGTGCCCCACTCGACGCTCAGGGCGGGCGCTTCGGGACGCAGCAGGTCGTGCACGTCGAACTCCTCGGCAGTGGGCGTGACGTCCATGACCACACTGCCCGCGTGGCGGTACAGGCGAACGGCGATGTCGTTCTCGCGCCGGATCAGCGGCACCCCGGCCTGCACGACCGCGCGCCGGAAGCGCTCACTGAAGGTGTCCTCGTGCAGCGAGATCAGGTCTTCCAGGCTGCCCAGCGGCGTCAGGTGGTACGGGATGAGCAGGGCGTCACTGACGGCCCGGTAGTGCCGCAGCGGGCGGCCCCGGCGCGCCTCGAGACGCGTGACGCGGATCAGCCCGGCGCCCTGCAGGCGGCCCAGGCGGTGGTGCGCGGCGTTCAGGGGTTGCCCGGCGGCGGCGGCCAGCGGGGCGGCCGTCCACTCGCGGGTCATCAGGAGGCGCAGCAGGTCGGTGTAGGCGGGGTTCAGGGCCAGCCGGGCGGCGTGCGGGTCTTCCAGGCGCGTCCAGGCTCGCGGCATGCCCGCAGCGTAGCGCGCCCCACCCGGTCTACTCGACGCGGGTGCTTGACGGTCGAGTAGACCGGGGCGCACGCTGGAGCATGACCAATCCAGCGCAGGCGGCCCAGACGACGGCAGGGACGGCGGCAGGGACGGCAGCACAGACGCCGTTCATGCCCGAACAGCAGCGCATGCAGGCGTCCGTGCAGGCATCCGTGCAGTCTCTGTGGCACCCGCAAACCATCCCGGACCCGTACCCGGCGTACGCGGCGCTGCGCGACCTGAACCCGTCGGGCGTGCTGAGCGTGCCGGAATGGCACGTGACGTTCGTCACGTCGCACGCGGTGAACAGCGCCGTGCTGCGCTCCCCGCTGGCGCGTTCGGGCGCCGCCATCTCGCAGGTGCCGGGCGACACGCAGGCCACCCGACTGCTGCAACCCATGATGCTGTTCCACAACGGCCCCTCGCACGCCCGGTTGCGGGGGCTGGTGCAGGCGGCCTTCACGCCGCGCGTGGTCGAGGCGCAGCGCGAACTGGTGCAGACGGTACTGACCGAGCTGCTGGACGCCCTGCCCACCGAACGGGACGTGGACCTCGTGGCCGGACTGGCCGCGCCGCTCCCGGCCCGCGTGATCATGCGGATGCTAGGCCTGCGCGGCGATGACGAGGCAAGATTCATGCGCTGGACCCAGAGCGTCGCGGACCTGCTGGGCGGCGCGCAAGGCAACCCGGAGCTGCTGGCCCGCATCGAGGCGGACGCCAGGGAGATGCGCGCGTACTTCCGTGACCTGGCCGACGAACTGCGCGCCCACCCGCAACCCGGCCTGCTGAGCGCCATGGCCGCCGCCCAGGACGGGCGAGGGCGCCTGAGCAGCGACGAACTGCTCTCGAACGCCGTGCTGCTGCTGGCCGCCGGGCATGAGACGACCAGCAACCTGATTCCCGGCGGCCTCCTGGAACTCGCCCGGCAACCCCAGGCCTGGGCCGCCCTGGTCGCCCGCCCGGACCACCCGAACGTCGCGGACGAACTGCTGCGCGTCGTGTCCCCCGTGCAACTCGACGGGCGCAGCCTGTCCGGCGACCTGACCACCAGCGGCGCGGACGGCCAGCCCCTGACCCTCCCGGTCGGAATGCACGTGCAGACCCTGCTGGCCGCCGCCAACCGCGACCCCAGCGTGTTCCCCGACCCCGACCGTATTGACTGGGACCGCCCCAACAGCGCCCGGCACCTCGCCTTCGCCGCCGGCGCGCACTACTGCCTGGGCGCGTCCCTGGCCCGCCTGGAAATCGCGGAAGTATACGCCGCGCTCGCCCGCCGCTTCCCGAACCTGACCGTCACCGACCCTACGCCCCCGTTCAAGGCGAACCTCATCCTGCGCGGCCCGCAGGAACTCAGGGTGCAGCTCGGGTAGGCCAGGGAGGCAGAGCTACCCCCTCTCGATCCAGAACACGCCGCCCACGCCGACGCGGGGCGCGAGGTGCAGTTCGCTGCCGTCCACGAGGAGCGTGGCAGGCAGGATCGCGCCGGGCTGGTAGGCGCTCAGCAGGCCGTGATGCCGGAGGCGCGCGCTGAATTCCAGACCCACAGCGGGCGTTCCGGCGGTGAACAGGCGGTGCAGGTGGCGTTCCAGCGCGTCGGCGCGGCGCACGCCCCACAGGCCGCGTGCCCGCAGCCCAGGGCCCTGTGCGCGCAGCCAGGCGTTCGTGCCGGTCAGCCAGTCCCAGGGCAGTGCGGCGCGTTGCCCCCCGCTGGCGGGGACGATGAAGGCCCGCTGCGCGCTCAGCAGTTCGGCGGCCAGCGCGCCGCGTGGCGGCAGGGGGCCGCGTGGCGGCAGGGGCCGCTCCAGTCGGTCGGCGTGCCACCGCAGCAGGCACGCGGCGCTCAGGGGGCCGCAACCGACCAGCGCGCCGCGCACGTTGCCCTGGCCGCCGTCGTGCGGGGGGCGCGGGCCGGTGAGGGCGTGGGGGTCGTGGGTCACGCGGACCCGATCTCCGGGAAGCCCTCGTCAGCCTCGAATCCCGAATAGCGGGCGCCGGTGAAGGACAGGCCGTGCGCGGGGACGTTCGCGCCGGCCTGTGACCGCTGCCGCGAGTGCAGGATGGCGGCGGCCTGCGCGGGGCTCAGGCGGCCCTGCCCGGCCAGCAGCAGCGTGCCGACCAGTCCGCGGACCATGTGCCGCAGGAAGCTCTCGCCGTGCACGTGGATTTCCCAGATCAGGGGGCCGGGCTGCACGCGCAGCTCCCTGAGTTCGCGCACGGTCTGGCGGTCTTCCTGGGTGGCGAACGCCGCGAAGTCGTGCGTGCCGGTCAGCGCGGCGGCGGCGGCGTTCATGGCGTCTGGGTTCAGGGGCTGGGGGACGTGCAGGGCGCGGCCGTGCCAGTGCGGGTGCCGCTGCGGGTGCATCAGCAGGCGGTACACGTACTGCCGCTCGGTGCACGAGAAGCGCGCGTGGAACCCGGCGGGCGCGTCGGCGGCGTGCAGGGCGGCCACCGTGGGCGGCAGGTGGGCGTTCAGGGCGCGGGCCAGTCTGGCGGGGGGCACGCGGAAGGTGTCGGGTACGTCCACGTGCACGGGCATGGCCTCGGCGTGCACGCCGGCGTCCGTGCGGCCGGCCGCGACGGGACGGAACTCACCGCCGCCCAGCTGCGCCAGCGCGCCGTGCAGGGCGTCCTGCACGCTGGGCAGCGCGGGCTGCGATTGCCAGCCGGCGAACGGCGCGCCGTCCCAGGCGACCCGCAGCAGCAGGCGGCGGTGGCCTGCCGGTGGACGGTAGTCCGGTCGGGTCACGCGGGCAGGAACCTAACGGTACAGGGCGCGGCCGAAGCTCTGCGCGGCCCGGAGTTTCATGTCCTCGACGGCGTTCCAGTCAGGCACGACCCGCCGCAGGGCTTCCTCGGCCACCTGCGCGGCGTTCAGGTCGGTGGGGTGGGCGGGCGCGCCAGCGTCGGCGCAGAAGCCCTGCACCTTGGGATCGTAGGCGACGCCGGTAAAGGGCGTGCCGGTCGCGGCGGCCAGGATCACGGCGTGCAGGCGAACCCCGATCACGTACCCGCTGGCGGCGATGGCGTCCAGCGCTACCTGCGGGTCGCGGGTGCTGATCACGTCGTCCGCGCCGAGGCTGTACGCGGCCTCGTCGTCCTGGTCGGGCATGAAGCTCAGGGCGGTGACGTGTCGGCCCTCGTCGCGCAGGCGGCGGATCACGTCCCTGAGTTTTCCGGTGGCGTCGGTCACGTCGCCGCGCGGGGCGACGATCACGCGTCTCAGGTCGCGCACGGTGGGCGCGGCGCTCAGCAGCAGGGCGGGGTCGCCGCCCAGTTCGGCGCGCACGCCCAGGCTGCCCAGGGTGTCCAGGCTGCCCTGGTCGCGCACGATCACGGTCACGCCGCGCAGCGCGCGGGCCACGCGGCGGCCGCCCTGTTCGCTCAGGGGGCCGACACTCTGATTGAACACGACCACGCGCAGGCCCATGAATTTCGCAAGGCGGATGATCGCCAGGTAGTACGTGAGCGTGCGGGCACTCGTCCTGTCCTGGAGCAGGCCGCCCCCGCCGGACAGCAGCACGCGCGAGCGCATGAGGGCGCCCAGCACGGCGGCGGGTTTCATGCGTTCGGCGCTCTGGCAGTCGTAGGTGCGCGCGGTCTCGGCGGGGGTGTTCGACAGCAGCAGCGGCTCGGCGCTGTACTTGCGCAGTTCGCGGGTGATGGCCAGGGCGATGGCCTCGTCGCCGGTGTTCCCGAAGCCGTAGTAGCCGCTGACGGTGACGGTGGCGCGGGTCATGCCTTCGCCAGCCGCGCCCCGTGCGTGTGCCACAGGCGCAGCGCCGTGCGCACAGCCCAGATACCGATCAGACCGGCGATCAACCCGATGCCCAGGCCCAGGAAGCAGCGCGTGGCACTGATCAGCAGCGGCGTGTGAAAGTGAGAGAAGGTGTTCAGGATGCTGGACTGACCGACCACGCCACCCAGGATCAGCATGGCGCCGAAGTAACCGGGCAGCACGCCGCTCAGGCCGATGAGGCCCAGTGGGTGCCCGGCCATCTCCTTGAAGCGCGGGCGCACGAGGCTGTCTTGCAGGTCCTGGCGGATGCGGGCCTCGGTGTCGCTGACGCTGGCTCCGGTGGCGTTCCCGCGCCGCAGGAACACCAGCGTGAACACGGCCAGCGCCAGGCCCATCACGACCACGTCACCCAGCTTGATGGGCGCTTTGTAGATGTCCCGCGCGGTCTGCCGCAGGTCCTGGCGGGGCAGGAAGCTCAGGGCGACCAGCAGCAGCGGCAGCGCCAGGGTCAGGCCCACACCCCGGAACGGTTCGAGGCCCAGCACGCTGTCGCGGTTCGCGCCGAGCGCCGACACGAACAGCACGCCGCACAGGCTCAGGCCGGTCGCGATGAACCAGTCGGTCACGCGGGCGCGGCGCAGTACCATGCCGAGTGCAGGGAAAGTCACGGCGGCGATCAGCGCGCCGCCCGCAAAGGGATCAAGGCCGTTCAGGAGCAGGGCCAGCGCGCCACTGGCGGCAGCGACCAGCAGGCCCAGGCGGGCGAGCGGGAAGCTCAGGCCCAGCAGCAGCAGCGCCGCGACCGGCCCGATCAGGCTCAGGAGGCGCAGGGTCGTGTTCTCGGTGAAGGGCGTGATGACCGGCTCGGCGATCTTCACGCCGGACCTGCCCAGCAGTTCGGTGGTGCGCGCCAGCAGTTCCTCGGTCTCGTTGATGGTCGGGTAGGGGCGCAGGTACAGCAGGCGCATGGAGCGCTCGCGGGCCGCGAGGTTGTACTTGCTGGCCAGCGTGAGGGGGTCCAGGCGGTTTTGCCAGGCGGGGTTCACGCTGAACGCCCGGGCCGCGCCGTGTGTGGCGATCAGCGTGTCCAGGCCGCGCTGCGGGGTCGCCTCGATCAGCGCGGGAATGCGTTTGCCCATGCGTTCGTTGATCTGGTCCAGCAACTCCGGTGTGCGCGCCCCGATGACCTCGTCGCCGTTAAAGGCGATGAACGGCACATCCGGCCAGTCCGCGCCGGGCTCGCGCACGGCGTCGTCGGCGTACGGGCGGTACACGACCATGTACCCCTTGGCTTTCAGTTCGCTGATCAGGGCGGCGTTCGGGCCGGTCGGCAGGAAGGTGGGGTCCGTGGGCCACTCGGTCCAGGTGAACCCGCCGACCTGCACCTGCCGGGTCGGAATGGTGAAGCGGGCGGAGAGGCCCTCGGCCACGCCTGGTTTCAGGGACCGCACGTACACGTTCTGCGGATTCACGGCCGCGCCGGGAAAGTCGGCTTTCAGGTCCGCGCCGCTGCGCTGGTACACCTCGCCGCGCTGCGCGAGGTTCCCGATGACGTCCTCGTAGATGGCGACGCTGTTCACGCCCAGTTTCTGGTAGCGGTCCATCAGCGCCTGCGGTTCCATGCCGAACCGGCGGGCCTGCGTGGCCACGGCCGGGTAGTCCATGACCAGCGCGGCCGTCTTCTCGCCTCGTTCGTAGTTCACGCGCCCGACGGCCAGCAGCAGCGCCGGAATCAGGGACAGCAGGATCAGACCCAGCAGCGCTGGAGTCCAGGGGTGACGGGACGGCGGCGGAACGGTCATTCCGCCCTGGGCAGGCGCGTCGCGGGTGGGGGCAGCATCGGTCACAGGCACATCCTAAAGGGGAAAAACAGCGGCAGTGGGCGAACGGGAAACCGAGCAGCTCAGCCCGGAGCGGCCGGAACGGTCCATGGTGCGGTGCAGGGGCCTGCCGGGTCGTCCATCCAAAGGAGTGTCCGGAACGCGGCCGCGGCCCGCAGTCGGGGCAGGCAGCCTCCGGGCAGGGCGTGCCATACGGACTGCGGCCAATTCGGTGCCGTTCCGATGGAGTCCGGGCGGATGCGAGGAGGAAGGGCAGACGCCCCTTCGCGGTATGGAGCCGCAGGGGGTGTCTTTCCGACTGCGGCGGAATGGAGCGGAATCCGTATCAGATGGTGGTACGGATGCGGGCGGCCAGCATGTCCAGCGCCGGTTCGTTCATGCCGCCGTGCGGAATGATCACGTCCGCGTAGCGTTTGGTGGGTTCCACGAAACTCAGGTGCATGGGCCGCACGTACTCCAGGTACTGCTCGATCACACTTTCGGGCGTGCGGCCGCGTTCCTGCGTGTCGCGCAGCAGGCGGCGGATAAAGCGCACGTCGGCGTCGGCGTCCACGAACACTTTCAGGTGCATGCGGGCGCGCAGCGCCTCGTCGTACAACGCGAAAAACCCTTCCAGCACCACGACCGGGCCGGGCAGCACCTTGGTGGTCTGCGCCGAGCGGGTGTGGTTCGTGAAGTCGTACTCGGGCATGTCGATGGGCACCCCGGACAGCAGCGCGTCCACGTGTCGGCCCAGCAGCGCCCAGTCGAACGCGGCGGGGTGGTCGTAATTGGTTTTCAGGCGGGACTCGAAGGGAATGTCGTCCTGGTTGCGGTAGTAGTTGTCCTGGTTTAAGACGGCCACGCCCCCGGGCCCGACCGTTTCGATCACGCGGCGGGTCACGGTGGTCTTGCCGCTGCCGGACCCGCCGGCCACGCCGATCATGAACGGAACGCTCACGCGCCCTTCCCGCCCAGGCTGCCGATCAGGTCAATGCGGCGCTCGGCCATGCGGCGCGCCACGACGTGCGGGGCCTTGCCGTACTGCTCGGCGACGCCCGTGATGCGGTTCACCGTCTGGTAGATGCGCTCAGCCGACTGGTTCATGTCCAGACCCGTGGCCGCCGAGATCAGCCCCGCAGAGTTGATGGCGAAGTCCGGCATGTACACGATTCCGGCTTCCTTGACAGCCTCCTCACCCCGGCGGGTCAGGGGGTGGTGCTCGCCACCGGCGATCAATCGGCATTGGAGTCGCGGCACGTCCTGACTGCGGATGGAGTGCCCGTACCCGCAGGGGGCCAGGATGTCGCACGGCACGTCCAGCAGTTCATGGCACCCCACGACGCTCACGCCGCTCAGCGATTCGGCCAGGGCCTGCGCGCGCTCCGGGCGGTCGTCGGCCACGGTCAGGCGGGCGCCCTCGCGGTGCAGGTGAACGGCCAGCGCGCGCCCGACCGCCCCGACGCCCATGATGGCCACGCGCACGCCACGCATGCTCTCGGACCCCAGGGCGTGCCGGGCGGCGGCTTTCATGCCCCGGTACACGCCGTACCCGGTGACGGAGCTGGTATCGGTGTGCATGCCCAGCGTGGACCCGGTTTCCTGCGCCACGAAGGCAATGTCGGCCGGGCTGACCCCGATGTCCTCGGTCAGGACCACGCGGGACTCCATGGGCCGCACCTGCCGGCCCAGCGCGCGGAACAGCGCTTCTCTGGCATGCGGGTCTTCCACGCCGGATTCCGGCATCATCAGGACGCACGCGCCACCGCCGTAATTCAGGCCGGCCAGCGCGGCTTTCAGGGTCAGGCTTTCCGAGAGCGCCAGCGCGCCCTGCACCGCCAGTTCTTCATCCTGTTCGCGTAACCGCACCCCGGCAATGGCGGGCCCCAGCACGGTCGAGTGAATCGCCAGTGCGGCGCGCAGGCCACTGGGAGCGTGGTGCAATAACGTCAGGGCTTCATGGCCGCGTGACTGCATCTCCTCAAGTATCAACATTCGGGACTCCTGTGCCGCGCCCGCCCGCCACTGCTGCGGCGCGCGGTAACGCCCTGAAGCCTACCACCGCCCCCGCCGCCGCAACAGCAGGGAGGCGCGCGGGGGTCCTGGCCCCCCCGTCCCCTGCGCGCCGCGGGACCCGCCTACCGTGGCCCGGAGGTCAGCAACGGCGTGAAAGAGCACGGTGAACGCTGTCAGACGCCCGACCCTGCAAGCATGCTCATGCTGGTGTCCCGCCCTGCATTCTGCGTGGTTCCCTGCAGCCACATGAAAAAACTTGGTGTTCCGGCAGACTGAAGTCCCTTACAATGGGGCGAACAGAGGGGGAATTGAATGGAACGGATTGCTCCGCTCGCCAAAATTCTGGCAGAAGCGAACGGGATTGACTGGCAGAAACTCAACGGGACCGGAAGCGACGGGATGATCGTCGAACAGGACATCCTGAATTACCTTTCCCGCGTCATGAGCGGCGAGGAAGATCCGCCCAGCACGCCGGTGGACCCCACCCCCGCCGGCTGGACCGGGGATGAGATTCCCAGCGCCGACATCCTGAACAAGGCTGGCATGAACGCCGACATGCTCAGCCGCGCGGGCGTCGATAGCGACATCACCCCGTTCGTGGAGCAGGCGCGCACGGCCTCGCCGCAGCTGCCCGCCACCCCGCCCGCCAGCACCCTGGCCGACGTGGACCTGGAATTCGAACTGGACGACCGTACGCCAGTCCTGGCCGCTCCGCAGATCGCCGATACCGCCGCGCCTGGACTGGCTGCCAGCCTGGGCAGCCAGCTTTCACTCCTGTACCCGAAACTCACGCCGGAAACTGCCCCGCAGGCCACTGCTCCTGCCATCACTGCGCCTGCGATCACGGTGTCTGTCACGACGCCCGCCTTCACGGCGCCCATGGCCGCCGAGCCAGAAGTGACCGCACCCCCGCTCCACCTGTCCGATCTGACAGTACCCGACGTGCAGGTTATGGCGCCAGCGGCGCCCAGCAGCGTGCCCGCGTTCCACTTCGGCGCCACCCCAGCTGTCCAACCGGAAGTGCCAGAGGCCAGGCCCGGGCCAGATCACGCCTGGACGCCCGCCATGCCCACCTGGACGGATGGCCGTCAGGCCGACGATCACGCCTGGACGGAACCGGCCCAGGCCGCCGCACCTGCTACGGACGCAGCGCCGATTAAAGACGCAGCGCCAGTTAAAGAAGCACAGGCGACCCCAGCCGCCGCAGAGGAGGAGCCGATAAAAGCTGCTCCGGCCGGGGAGCTTCAGCCTGACCCGGAGCAGGAACCCCAGGTGCTGGTCGCGCCGGTCGTGGTGGCCGCGACCAACTCCACGCAGGTCGTGCACGCGCCGGGCGAGGTGAGCCCGGCGAACGCCGTGTGGTTCGGTGCGTACCTGCGCCGCGACGCGAACGTGGCCGCGCTGCACGACCTGCAAGGTCAGGTCAGCGCCGCGCTGAATCAGGCGCTTCCGCTGGGCCTGCTGGTGGCCCGCGCCGCCGTGCGTCACGCGGATACCCTGAACCTGGGCCGTGTGGCCGTGCAGGGCGACCGCCACACGCACCCGGTCGGGACCGGCAGTCTGCGCGACGCGCTGGCGCAGCTGGACACCGCGTACGACGGCGACGCCCCGGACCTGCTGATCGTGGACGCCAGCGCGCATGGTCTGGATGACCTGCACTACCCGCACACCCTGACCCTCAGCGTGGGCCGCACGCACGATGGCCGCGCTCCGCTGAGCCTGAACGGTGACGTGGACGCCGCCCGCGCCGCGAAGTTCCTGGCGCAGGTGGCCGGGACGCTGGAGCAGCCCATCCTGCTGGTGCTGTAAGCGCCCGTATGACACCACCGTCGGAAAGGCGCCGCCTGCGGCTCCATACCGCCCAATTCGTATGCTGTTCCCACTCGCATCCGCTCGGATTGATCCGGAAGTATGCCGAATTAATCGGAATCCGTATCATATCTGCTACGGACTGCCGTCTATTCCCACTCGCTCTGCCCGTTGCGGCTTACGCCTCGGTGCCCAGGTGTTCTTTGGCCCAGCCGTAGAATTCCGGTTTGTAGAATTCCAGGCGCACTTTCTTGTATTCCTTGGTGGAGTACAGGATGTCGTGTGGAACGCCCTGCGCGACTTCCTGCTCGATGGCGCTGATCTTCCCGAAGGCTTCTTCCTTGCTGCGGCCGTGAACCATGGTGAAGATGGTGTAGGGCCATTCGGGGTAGGTGGGCCGCAGGTAGCAGTGTGAGACGGCCTTGAATTCGGCCATCTGGCGGCCGACTTCGGCCACGCTGTCCTGCGGGACGGCCCAGACGCCCATGGCGTTGAAGGTGAAACCGGCTTTCTGGTGGCGGAACACGGCGGAGACGCGGCGCAGCGCTCCGGCGGCTTTCATCTTCTCGGCGTGCGCGGCGACCTCGTCGATGCTCAGGCCCAGCGCGGCGCAGGCGTCGGCGTAGGGTTCCTCGGTGACCGGCAGGTCCTTCTGGAATTCCGTGACGAAGGCCCGGTCGAGGTCCGTGACCGCGTAGCCGATGTTGCGCTGCTCGCTGGTGTACTGGGGTTTGGCCTTGGCGTTCCAGTCTTCCTTGCCGGTCATGTCGAATTCCACGCCGATCTTGAACAGGTGCAGGGTGGGCATCAGGCGGGTCAGGCGCGCGCCGCTCAGTTCATGGAGTTTCTGCACGTGCGCCTCCAGGTCACTTTCGGGCGGCACGGCGATGGTGTACCAGAGGTTGAAGCGGTGGTTGCGTTTGTAGTTGTGGCTGACGCCGGGGTGCTGGTTCACGATCTCGGCCCCGGCGTCAAGCTGGTCCTCGTCGTGCACGGCGGCCACGAGGCTGCTCTGGTAGCCCAGGGTGCGGGTGTCGAAGATGGCGCTGACCTGCCGCAGCACGCCCTGGGCTTTCACCTCGCGCAGGATGCTCAGGGCCTCGGCTTCGGTCAGGCCGACGTCCTGCGCGATGACGGCGTAGGGCCGCCGGGTGATGGGGATGTCGCGTTGAATGCGGTTCAGGAGCTGCTCGCGTGGCGTGGGGGCAGGCTTGGGCGCGGCGGCGGGTGCGGTCATGTCTGCACCATACGCGCCGGCGGGGCGGCGAAACGTCCCCGAACGAACGGTCAGGCGGGTGCAGTGGGGGCCGGTGTGGGCGCACAATGGCGGGCATGGTAACGGCGATCGTGATGGTTCAAGCAGAGCGGCAGCGGGTGCAGGAGACAGCCGAGGCGCTGGCCGGCGTGCCGGGCGTGCGCGAGGTCTACTCCGTGACGGGCGAGTGGGACATCGTGGCGATCCTGAAAATTGCCCGCTACGAGGACCTGGACGACGTGGTGACCGGGCACCTGCGCAAGGTCGAGGGCATCGCGCGCACGCAGACGATGCTGGCATTCCGCACGTACAACGAGGCGCTGCTGGATCAGGGCTTCGGGGTGGGACTCGACGAGAGCCAGGAGCGGTAGGGGGAAGCGGGGCGCGTTTAAGAAGTCTTTAGAGGCCTGCGGGTTTTGTGACCTGCCCTACCGGTATCTCCTGGGTCGGCGGGTACGTTGACCGTATGCGCCGCACACTCCTTCTGCCTGCCCTGCTTCTGGGCACCTCTCTGGCCAGCGCCGCGTCCGCCAAGCCCATCGTGGTGGGCAGCAAACTCGACCCGGAAGCGCAGATCCTGGGTCAGATGATCGTGCTGAGCCTGAAGAACGCGGGCCTGGACGTGACTGACCGCACGAACCTGGGGGATACCGGCGTGAACCGCAAGGCTATCCTGGCGGGCGAGATCGACGTGTACCCCGAGTACACCGGTAACGCTGTGTACCTCTTCCCGAAGGCGAAGATCACGGCCAAGCAGGCGGGCAATACTGGCACCATCTACGGGCTGGCGCGTCAGCTGGACAGCAAGAACGGCGTCACGTGGCTCAAACCGGCGGCCGTGAACAACACCTGGGTGATCGCGGTCCCCGGAGTCCTGGCGAAAAGCGCCCGGCTGAACACGGTCGCGGACCTTGCCCGTTACGTGAACGGCGGCGGCAAGCTGAAACTGGCGGGCAACCCTGAATTCTTCAACCGGCCCGACACCATGCCAGCTTTTGAAGAGGCGTACGGCTTCAAGCTGAAGGCCGATCAGAAGCTGATCCTGGCGGGCGCCACGCCCCCCCAGACGCAGCAGGCCGCCGCGAACGGCACGAACGGCGTGAACGCTGCGATGGCCTACGGCACGGACGGCACGCTGGCGGCGCTGAAGTTGGTGGCCCTGAAAGACCCCAAGGGTGCCCAGGCGGTGTACCAGCCCTCCCCGATCATCCGTACGGCGACCCTGAAAGCCAACCCGCAGATCGAGGCGATCCTGAACAAGACCTTCGCCACGCTGTCCCAGGCGACCATGCAGGGCCTGAATGCCAAGGTGGCGCTCGAAGGCCGCACGGCGCAGGCCGTGGCGCAGGAATACCTGAAAGCCAAAGGGCTGATCAGGTAAGCGCCGTGGATGGGGGCGCTGCACTGGGGTGGGCTGGCCGAAGTTTCTTTCCGCGCTGGGACTTTCCCCCTCCGCATGCGGGCCGTCCATGAGTGATCCGGCAGACAGGGGGGTAGGAGCCGAGAGGCTGCCGGCCCCCTCTTTTGCTGGCCCTGCTTCTGCCCCCCGGTCAGGGGCAGGCGCGCGGGGCGACGTGCAGGCGGTGCTGCTCCTGGCGGCCCTGCCGATGCTGGCGGGGGCGTGGTTGCCCTGGGTGCTGCTGCGCCCCAACCGCCTGGCGCCGGGCGAGTACCTGCGCCTGCCGCCCGTGTGGGTGGCGGCGCTGCTGGTCCTGGCACTGCTACCGCTCGCCGCGGCCCGCTGGCGGCCTGCGCTGACCTGGGTCCCGGCCACGCTGGCGCTGCTGCTGGCCGTGTGGCTGCTGGGCACCCGCACGGGCGCGGCGCTGGTCGGGCAGGCGGCGTTCGCGCGGGCCAGTGCTGCCAGCGGCGCGTGGCTGACCCTGCTGGGGGCGGGCGTGGCCCTGTACGGGGCGCGGCTGTGTACCCGAGCGGCGGGCCGTCCCGCCTGGACTGGGCTGCTGTGGGCGGCGGGAGTGGGGGCGCTGCTGCTGAACGGCACACTGTCGAACTGGTCGGTGCTCGTCGAGGCGCGCAGCGAGGGGCCGCGCTGGGTGCAGGAGCTCGCGCAGCACCTGCGGCTGGTCAGCACGGCACTGGGGCTGGCCGTTCTGATCGGCGCGCCGCTGGCCGTGTGGGCGTCCGGGCGCGAGCGGGTGGCGGCGGCCGTGCTGGGCGTGGCGAACGCCGTGCAGACTATTCCCAGTCTGGCCCTGCTGGGCCTGCTGATCGCGCCGCTCTCGGCCCTGGCGAACGCCTTCCCGGCGCTGCGATCGGCGGGCGTGAGTGGTATCGGGGTCGCCCCGGCCCTGACGGCCATGACCCTGTACGCGCTGCTACCGGTGCTGAGAAACGGCGTGGTGGCCCTGCTGGGCGTGCCGGCCGGCGCGGTGGACGCGGCGCGCGGCATGGGCATGACGGCCGCGCAGCGCTTCTGGCGGGTCGAGTTGCCGCTGGCGCTTCCGGTGTGGCTCAGCGGGGTGCGGCAGGCGGCGGTGCTGCTGGTGGGCGTGGCGGCCGTGGCCTCGCTGATCGGCGCGGGCGGGCTGGGCACGTACATCTTCAAGGGCCTTCAGAGTGCCGCAACCGACCTGATCCTGCTGGGCGCCGTCCCGGCGGCGCTGCTGGCCGTCGCGGTCGACGCGGCGCTGCGCGGCCTGGAAACACTGCTGGGAAGGCGCCTGGGGAGGGCTGCGTGATCGAACTGCACCACCTGGAGAAACGGTTCGGCGGGTCGCTCGCCGTGCAGGACCTGAACCTCATCTTCCCGGACGGGGAACTCACGGCGCTGCTGGGCCCGTCCGGCTGCGGCAAGACGACCACGCTGCGCATGATCAACCGCCTGACTGAACCCAGCGGGGGCCGCGTGCTGCTGGGCGGGCAGGACACCCGCACCCTGAAACCCGAGGCGCTGCGCCGGGGCATCGGGTACGTGATCCAGCAGGTGGGTCTGTTCCCGCATCTGAACGTCGCGCAGAACGTGGCGACCGTGCCGGACCTGCTGGGCCGCGACCGCCGGGCCACGGCCGCCCGCGTGGATGAACTGCTGGACCTCGTGGGCCTGGACCCGGACACCTTCCGGCACAAGCGGCCCGGTGAGCTCTCGGGCGGGCAGGCGCAGCGGGTGGGCGTGGCCCGCGCCCTGGCCGCCGATCCACCTGTACTGCTGATGGACGAACCGTTCGGGGCGCTTGATCCCCTGGCCCGCGACCGCCTTCAGGACGCCTTCCGTGACATTCAGCGGCGACTGCGCAAGACGGTCGTGATGGTCACGCACGATATCGACGAGGCGCTGCGCCTCGGGGACCGCGTAGCCCTGATGAACGCCGGGCGGCTTGAGCAGTTCGGTACGCCCGACGACCTGATTTACCGGCCTGTCAGTGACTTCGTGCGGCAGTTCCTGGGTGAGGACGCCGCGCTGCGCCAGCTCGCGGGTCAGCCGGTGGGCCGCTTCATGGTGGCCCTGCACGGCCCAGATGGGTTGCAGCCGGGCCGCGCGGGCACAGGCGGGGCAGCCTCCCCCCTGCCAGCCGTGGCGGTCGAGGAGACCCTGAACGCCCGCAGCGCCCTGAGTGTCCTGCTGCGCGAGGGCACGGACCGCCTGACCGTCACCCGAGGCGGCCAGCCGGTCGGAACAGTCGGCTGGCACGACCTACGGGCCTCTGGGCCGGAGCGTCCTTGAACGCGGCTCGCCGCACGGGGGGGCGGCTGGGGAACTGGGCGGCGCTGCTCTGGCCCGCGCTGCTGCTGATCTGCCTGATTCCCGGTGTGCTGCCCGGCCTGATCAATCCGCTCGGGCTGGGCAATGTCGGGGCGTTTGAGCCTCCCCTGTGGCGGCTCACGCTCACGCACCTGGGTCTGGTGCTGCTGTCTTGCGTGATTGTGCTGGGCCTGGGGTTGCCGCTGGCCGTGGCCGTCACCCGCGCGCGCCGCGACGCCCTGCGGCAACTGGCCGAGACCCTGGTGGGCCTGGGGCAGACCGTCCCGACCCTCGCAGTCCTGGCGCTGGCCGTGCCGGTCCTGGGCTTCGGCTGGGCGCCCACGCTGCTGGGCCTGATCGCCTACGGGCTGGTGCCGGTCGTCAGTAACGCCGTGGTGGGCCTGCGGGGGGTGTCGCCAGGGGCGCTGGACGCCGCGCGCGGCATGGGCATGAGCGCCAGACAGCGTCTGTGGCGGGTCGAACTCCCACTGGCACGCCCGGTCATCCTGGCCGGCGTGCGCACCAGCACGGTGTACAACGTCGGCACAGCCACGGTCGGTGCGGCGCTCGGGGCGGGCGGCCTAGGCGAACCGATCATCAATGGCCTGTCGCAGCAGAACACAGCCCTGGTGCTGACCGGAGCCGTGCTGGCCGCGCTGCTGGCCCTCAGCCTCGACGCGCTGATGTCCCTGTTCGCCGCGCCCCACTGATCAATTACGGCGCAGATTAAACAATCGCTTAATGATGACCTTCCCCGCAGTTACGCCTCTGCTCAGCTAGGATAAAAGGCATGCAGCTTCGCAGGCTTCCCTCACAGCGTCGTGCCGGAACGCCCGTCTCTGCACGTCCACTGCGCCTCTACACCGCGATTCACTAGGGTTACCTCCAGCCCAGGCCTCCGCTGGGCTGTTTTTATGAGCATGTGAACGCTGCGTCGGTTCCAGGCAGCCCGTGGGCCTCGCCTCTTCAGAGCACACCCCCGTACGCCTCAAGAGGTGACACCTTGAAACAGACTGCCTTTCAACCCGGTGACCGAGTCGTTCTTCCCCCCTACGGCATTGGTGTGGTGCGGGGCACCTGCCTGCAACCCATCCTGGGACAGTCACATGCGTACTATCAGGTCGAATTCGCCAACACGACCAGCCGGGCGTTCGTGCCGGTCGCCGCGCCCGACAGTGCCGGCATGAGGGCCGCCCTGACCGCGCGTGACATGCCGGCCCTGCTGGACTCCCTGAAGACCAGCCGCTTGAACCTGCCCCGCCAGTGGTCGGCCCGTCACCGCCGCGTGACCGAGATTCTGGTCAGCGGCAACCCCTTCGAACTCGCCATCCTGACCTGCGAACTGCGCCGCTGGAACGTGGAACGCGGCCTGCCTGACCTGGACCGTCAGGCCTTCCGCCGCGCCATTAAATTGCTGGAACAGGAGGTCAGTGGATTGCAGGACCAGGGCGCGCAAGATGTGCAGACCCTGCTGCTCCACGTCTGGAACGAAACACCGCAGAGCAACTGAGATGCACTCATAGAGTTTGCCTTGGGATCAAGCAGCAGAAAAAGGGGTTCCGGGCTGAAGTTGGCGATCCGGCGCGTCAGCGGGTAGTGGGCGAACCAGCAGCGAGGCGGGTTGAACTGCTCACCGCACCCAGAGGAAGCAGCGCGGGTACAAAAGGCGCTGGGCCGGTCTTGGAAGACCGGCCCAGAGGAGAACAGCGTTACGCAGCCACGGGTGGCTGGGTGGCAAGAGATGTGGAACCTATAGAAAGGAGGTGATCCAACCGCACCTTCCGGTACAGTTACCT
>NZ_JAGLBB010000110.1 GCF_018260555.1 Deinococcus sp.
GCCGCTCCACTGCGCCACAGTCGGAAGGGCGCCGCCTGCGGCTCCATACCGCGAAGGGGCGTCTGCCCTTCCTCCTCACGTCCGCTCGGATTGATTCGCAACTGGACCGAATCAATCGGAATTCGTTTCACCTGCCCTGTTCGATGAAGCGTTTCAGGGCGTCGAGGCGCACGATGATGGGCGTGCGGGCGCGGATGATCGCGCCGTCCTGTTTCAGTTTGCTCAGGCTGTGGCTGACCGTTTCGCGGGTCGCGCCGACCATGCGGGCAATGTCTTCCTGGTTCAGTTTCAGGTTCAGTTCCACGCCCTGCGCGTGGGGCCGGCCGAACTCGCGGGCCAGTCGGTACAGCAGGCTCGCCACGCGCTCGGGGGCGCTGTAGGCGCTGACCGTGGCGGTCCAGGCCTGCGCCTCGAACAGGCGGGCGGCCATCAGGCGGATCAGTTTCATGGCCAGGTCGGGTTTGCTGCTCAGGAGTTTCTGCAGTTCGGTGCGGGGCAGGACGATCAACGTGGTGCGTTCCAGCGCCTCGGCCTGGGTGGGGCGGCGTTCCTCGGCCTGTAGCAGCAGTTCCCCGAAGGTGTCGTGCTGCCCGATGACGCCCAGGATGGCTTCCTTGCCGTTCGGGAAGAGTTTGCTGATCTTGACGAGGCCGCTGCGCACGAAGTACAGCGCGTCGGCGGGGTCGTCCATGCGGTAGATGACCTCGCCGGGCTGGTAGGACCGGTAGGGGGTGGTGGCGGCCACTCGCTCCAGTTCGGCAAGTTCAAGGTCGGCAAAGAGCTCCGTTCGCTTGAGGTGCCAGACCAGGCTTGGGTAGTTCATGATTCTTCACACAATACCCGAAAGAACGGGCCGCGACCCGCGGCGTACCTGCGTCTCCGGGACGCCACCGGGTGTGTTGCGGGTCAGTTAACGGGGGGGTGGACCTCACGGGGCAGCCGGTTGACCAGTCATCGGGGACGATCCGGGCGGGCCGACCGGGCAGGCAGGGGTGACATTTGAGCGCAGAAGATTTATACTCGGTTCAACTAACAGTGACGGGTGGCGTCCCTCCGGGCGAAACCTCACAAGGAGGACCTACACATGCCTACCTACAAAGCCCCCCTGCGCGACATCAAGTTCCTGATGAACGAGCTGCTCGGCGCCCCAGCCGAACTTGCCCAGATGCCTTACTACACCGCCAACGAGACCGCCGACGCCGACCTGATGAGCCAGGTGCTCGATGAGGCCGCCCGCTTCGTGGAAAGCGAACTGGTGCCTCTGAACGTCGTGGGTGACAGGGAAGGCTGCATCCGCCACGACAACGGCGACGTGACCACCCCCACCGGCTTCAAGGGCGCGTACGACAAGTACCGCGCCGCCGGCTGGACCGCCCTCGACGCCGACCCCGCCTACGGCGGCCAGGGCATGCCCCACCTGATCAGCAACGCGCTGGTCGAGATGATCAACAGCGGCAACGTCGCCTGGGGCATGTACCCGGGCCTGAGCCACGGCGCGTACAGCGCCCTGCACGCCGTCGGCAGCGACACCCTGAAAGACCTCTACCTGCCCAAGATCGTCAGCGGCGAGTGGACCGGCACCATGTGCCTCACCGAACCCCACGCCGGCACCGACCTCGGCATGATCCGCACCAAGGCCGTGGACAACGGCGACGGCACCTACGCCATCAGCGGTACCAAGATCTTCATCAGCGCCGGTGAGCACGACATGGCCGACAACATCGTGCACCTCGTCCTGGCCCGCCTGGAAGGCAGCCCCGAGGGCACCAAGGGCATCAGCCTGTTCCTGGTTCCCAAGTTCATTCCCACCGCTGACGGCCAGCCCGGCGAACGCAACGGCGTGGTCTGCGGCAGCCTGGAGCACAAGATGGGCATCCACGGCAACGCCACCGCCGTCCTGAACTTTGACGGCGCGCAGGGCTGGCTGGTCGGCGAGGTCAACAAGGGCATGAGCCACATGTTCATCATGATGAACGCCGCCCGCCTCGGCACCGGCCTGCAGGGCCTGGGCCTGGGTGAAGTCGCCTATCAGAACGCCCTGGCCTACGCCAAGGACCGCACCCAGATGCGCCACGAGCCCCGCGTGAACCCCGGCGAGCAGGCTGACCCCATCATCGTGCACCCCGACGTGCGCCGCATGCTCCTGACCGGCAAGGCCTACACCGAAGCGGGCCGCGCCATGGCCATGTGGCTGGCCCTGAGCATCGACCAGGAACACCACCACCCCGACGAAGCCAAACGCAAGGAAGCCGCCGACCTCGTCGCGCTGCTGACCCCCATCGCCAAGGCCTTCATGACCGACAACGGCTTCAATATCGCCGTGCAGAGCCAGCAGGTCTTCGGTGGGCACGGCTACATCCAGGAATGGGGCATGGAGCAGTTCGTCCGCGACGCCCGCATCGGCCAGATCTACGAAGGCACCAACGGCATCCAGGCCCTCGACCTGCTGGGCCGCAAGGTCCTCATGGACGGCGGCAAGAAACTCCAGAAACTCGCCGGTACCCTCCAGGAATTCGTCGAAGAGAACGAAAGCGACGAGCACATCGGCGAGTACGCCACGCAACTCGGCAAGGCCGCCCAGCAGCTCGGCAGCCTGACCATGGTCGTCGGCCAGAAAGCCATGGGCGAAGGCGGGGCGGACGAAGTGAACGCCGCCGCCGTTGATTACCTGCGCTTCTTCGGGCACGTCGTGTACGGCTACCTGTGGGCCCGCATGGCCAAGATCGCCTACGACCAGATCGAAGCCGGGAACGACCGCGACGGCTTCTACACCGCCAAAGTCCAGACCGCCCGGTTCTACTTCGCCAAACTGTTCCCCGAAATCAAGACGCTCGCCACCACCATCAAGGCCGGGAAGGAAACCCTGGCCGTGGATGACCGCGCCGTCTTCAACTGGGAAGGCGCCCTCGTCCACGCCTGAACTCCACCCCGCACTACACAGGAGGCCCGCAGCAACCGCGCGGGCCTCCTGCCTTGTATTGGGCCCCCCTACACCGGCAGCGCCGACCCCAGGAACGAGTTCGGGCTGCGCGACAGGCTCCGGATGCCGTCATCGTCGGCCCGGTACGCCAGGACGGCCAGCGTGCAGGGCTGCCCGCCCTCACTGTGCCCCTGGGCGTATGCGCGGGCCAGTACCTCGCTCAGCTCCCGCGCCAGCTGCACGTACCGCTCTGGGGTCAGGTTCACGGTCACGCGGTCCAGGTGCGCCGGGTGTCCCTCCGCCGCCGGGGCGTCCGCTCGTGGCAGGCCGGGTGTACTCCCACCCACCTTGCCAAAAATGTACACGTCCTCCTCGCCTGCCCCTGCCAGCGCCCACGACCGCCCATACGCCCGCTCAAAGCCTTCCGACAACTCCCGCAGGTCCGCCGTGCCGTTCCCCTGCTCGTCCTCCGGCGGCAGCAGGTCCGACGGCACCCGGAACTCCCGCGCGGCCAGTACGAACCGCACCCGGCCCCCCTCGCGGCCCAGTTCGCGCAGCAATCCCAGCCCCGCCAGTCGCCGCGCATGATGATGCACCAGGTTCGCTGCCATGCCCACCCGCCCCGCCACCTCGGACGGCGACACGGGCCGCAGGAACAACCCGAGCAGCCCCGTGTCCTGCCGCAAGGCCCGCGCCGCGCGCACGTCCGTCACCCGCACCGATTCCACCTGTCCTTCCGTCATTTCTATCATGCCCGCAGTGTGCCGCCCGCGCGTTTCAGCGCGCCACAGCCGACGCTGAAAGTCATGGTGGCGTACCCACCGCCCCGCTACCATAATCTCGCCCCCCGCGCAGCGGCACATGCGGCAACTACGCACACTGATGACTGGTATATGTGAAAGCCATGAAGAAACTGACTGCCGGTCTGCTCCTCATCGCCTCCCTCACCCTGGCTTCCTGCGCGCCCAAGTACACGGCGGCCACCGCCAAACCCGTCAGCGACATGAACTGCGCCGAGATCAAGGACGAACTGGGTAAACTCGCCACCGTCCGCGCCGAAGCACAGAGCAAAAGCGGCGTCAGCAAGGAGAACGTCCTGTTCGCCCTGTTCTTCCTGCCCGGCGCGGTCGTCAACGAACTGGACAACCGCGAAGTGATCACCAAGGTCGATGCCCGCACCGAGGAACTGGTCAAGGCACAGAGCGCCAAGAGCTGCCCCGCCAACTGAACCCCACCCAGGGCGGGCGCCACAGGAAACCCCCTCCGGTGTGGAGGGGGTTCCTTTTGTTTCTGGTGGAGCTGAGCGGGATCGAACCGCTGACCTTCTGAATGCCATTCAGACGCGCTCCCAGCTGCGCCACAGCCCCAAGCCAACGCCTGAGCCCAGAAAATGTAGCACCACCACGCACAGAAGTAAAGAGGGTCAGGCGACCCACCTGAATCTGCTACTGCGCCTGCACGGGCTGCGGCAAGTCCACCTCAATGGTCTTCCCAGCCCGGCGGGGCGTGAGCACCACGGTCACGTCGTACCCCAGCGCGCCCGCGTGTTCTGCCAGGGTACCCACCGTGGGATTGACCGAGCCATTCTCCAGTTGCGACAGGCGACCCCTGCTGACGCCGCGCCGCCGCGCCAGCTCCGCCGCGCTCAGGTGCGTCTGTTGCCGCGCGAGCTTCAGCGCGTGCGCCACCGTCTCGGCCGTCAGGGCATCCTGCACGTCCGCCGCGAAACCCGACGCACTCTCCGGCACCAGCAGTCCGGCAGGCAGATCAGCGGTGGGCGTGACCGACCCATCCGCGTTCAGCAGTTCAGCCGCCAGTGCCATCTTCGCTTTCAGGGATTCGTTCATAACTTCAACCTCCCGGTTTTCACGGCGATCAGCGCGTCGTACGCTTCCTCGATCAGGGCCTCATTCGGCCTGTCCCCGTCTGCCTTGAATTCCGCGTTGACCAGCACGGTCCGGCCATCCGCCAGCCAGAACAGGTATACGCGCGCCCCGCCGCGTTCGCCCGTGCGGGTACTGGGCTTCAGTTCACTGATACCCGGATAGCCTTTCAGAGCCACCACGTACCGGCTGACATGTCCATGCTCCCGGACGTCCTGGCAGAGCTTGATGCATTGCCAGACCGCGTCCCGGTGTCCAGCTCGATTCATGTCGAGCAGGCATTCCACGATCCGGACGTGCCGCGCCCGCAGCCGGTGAGGGAGGCGGACGTAGACCAGCGGCGGCACTGGTTTAGTTTAAGCTAAACGTAACTGCTCAGCAGGGCGAGCTCAGGGGTTGAAGTTGGGCATGAGCACGTCACCCGTGAACACGCTGACCAGACCC
>NZ_JAGLBB010000111.1 GCF_018260555.1 Deinococcus sp.
AGTTTGGGCAGGCATCGTCAGCGATACCCAGACTCTACACTTTGCGCCGCACCCCACCCCCCTGCTGAGCAGTTACAGAATTTGATTGATTAAAAGATTGATCATCATCAGAGAAGCCGTCCGATTTGCGTCGTGCACGTCATTTTCGGATTTTTACTGACCGAGATGTCCGAATACCCACTCTGCGACTGACCAAGATGTCCGAACAAAACCAACCCAGATGTCCGAACGAATCTCCACTCAATTGACCGAGATGTCCGAACTGGCGTAAGAGCAAGTGGCCGAGATGTCCGAATCGATCCAGGTGATTTTTACCCCCAAAAGTTCGGACATCTCGGCCAGTTCCCACGTGGCACTTCTTTCTGGAAAATTCACGTTGGCGACGGTCTGCAACTCCTCGCCTCTTCCACAACTGACCGAGATGTCCGAACTCCTGGATGACCGAGATGTCCGAATTCCTCGGAGCTTGAAGATCTGCACCGACCACCTGCATTGAGGTTCGGACATCTCGGCCACTCCTGCACGTGATCGCTGCCATCCAGGCAAGAAGCAGTAGCTCAGACAACACCAGCTCAGACGACCCCTGCCCCCGCGACCGCTGCACCGGCGACTCCCGCGCCGGTCACCCTGGCCACCACCCCGACCATCTCACCGGCCAGCCTGAGCCTCAGTGCCGCCACCCGCATCGCCACGCTGGCCGTGAATAACTGCGCGCAACTCGGGTACCACGTGAGCGTCACCGTGGTCGACCGCAGCGGCGTGACCCTGGCTGTGGCCCGCTCGGAGAACGCGGGGCCGCACACCCTCGGCGCCAGCCTCGGCAAGGCGTTCACCAGTGCCAGCGCCCGCAACCTGACGAGTGAGATCGCCAGGAACCTGCCCAGCAACCCCGGCCTGGCGGACATTCCCGGCTACCTCGTCCTGGCGGGCGGGGCGCCCATCCGCGTGAACGGCGCCGTGGTCGGTGCCGTCGGTGCCGTCGGCGTCAGCGGCGCTCCCAGTGGGATGATCGACGAGGAGTGCGGCCTGGACGCCACTGCAGCCGTCTTCGGTCAGTAATCGCGTCGGCGGGGCGAAGTACAGGTCACGCCAGTCGACCGGGGGAGAGGACACAGAAGGGGAAGAGAGCGTGTGAGGTGTACTGGGCGACCCCGCCCTCCTCTACGGCCCATACGTCCCGGCTGGGCGGCAGGTGCAGGTCCGTGACGAGCAGGCTCAGGTCGAGCAGATCCTTCACGTAGGGCTGGCTGCTGCCCGGCCGCGGGCAGGTGTAGCGTGTAGCGTCTCCACGAAGTGCGCGGGGCCCGGGTCGCTGGGGAAGGTCGTGAACGGCAGGCTTGCGAAGGACTCGATTCAAGACGATGGGGGCCGCCATGACCCCTCACGCTCATTTGCGCTGACCTGCCGTCCACTTGCGCGGTACGCTGCCCGTCATGATCGAACGGGTCCAGCAGACCAGACGCAAGGCTCCGCCTCCGCAGCGGAAGCCAGAACAGATGGACGTGCCAGTGGCCCCGGAGCCCCTCGCCGTCCAGCGGCAGGCCCTCACGAAGCACGGCGCCCGCCCACAGACCGCGCAGCGACACGCCGCCGGACCAGTGCTCCGGGCCGCTGCCCTGGACCGCCAGGAACACGCCCGCCTCGAACAGGAGCGCGCCCACGTCCAGCGGCAGGTCGCCGCACTCGGTGAAGTGACAGCCGTGGAGAGGCAGGCGGATCCCCGCCCCGTTCCCGACCGGCCCACCACGCCCGCCGAGTGGGTGACCGTGATGCGCGCCCGGGCCGAAGAAGTCCAGGGACGACCGCTGGATTCCCGGAGCAGCGCAGCATTCACCGCTCTGCAGCGGCAGGTCGCTCAGACCCTCGCGCAGGGGTTCAGGGCAGATCGGGGCGACGCTCAGGCCCGCTACGCCACGTACGGGGAGCACCTCGCCACCCTGCAGCGCCATCCGGTGAGCGCACCGGTCGCCCGGGTGGTGCTGGGCCTGGTTCCACCAGCGGAGCGTCTGCTCCTTCAGCGGGCGGTCGACGAGACCCTGCAGCGCTTCCAGGCGCAGGAGCAGGCTGCCCTGAACTTCGACACCCTGCAGACCCTCCAGCGGCAACTGGCCGAACTGGACGCCGAGGCGACGCAGCCAGTCCTGCAGCGCATCCAGGCACGTAGGGGAGCGGGTTCCCCGCTCCCGGAAGCCATCCAGCGTCACCTGGAGCAGGGACTGAACCATGACCTGAGCCGCGTGCGGATTCACGATGACGCCGAAGCAGACAAGCTGGCCAAGGGCGTGAACGCCATTGCCTTCACAACGGGCACGGACATCTTCTTCCAGTCGGGACACTTCAATCCGAACACCCAGAGCGGCCTGGAACTCCTCGCGCACGAGGTCACGCACACCGTCCAGCAGAGTCAGGGTCGCGTCGGGACAGGCATCGACCCGGACGCCGGACTGGAGAGCGAGGCCCGGACCATGGGCGCCCGACTGGCGAAGAGGCCGGGGAAGCACAGGCCCACGTTGCCAGCTGTGACTGCGGCGCCCCGTCACACCAGCAGCGGCCTCCTCGTGCAGCGCCAGGCCGCTCCGGGCCAGCCGGCCTTCAAGTTCAGGGACGTCAACTTCTGGAAACCCATCCCCGGCGCCATGTTCGAGGGCGCCAAGCAGGCCCTCGTGGACGTCTGGGAGCTCATCAAGAACCTGCCCGTCATCGCGCAGCAACTCCCTGAACTTACGCGGAAAGCGGTCGCCTGGCTCCGCACCATGGACACACTGCAGGAATGGAAAGCCGTCGCGCAGGCACTCGGGATGGGCGCCCTGACCGCCGGGCAGAACTGGCTCAAGCAGACCGCCGCGCAGCAGGGCGCCGCGCTGGGCCGCTTTGTCGGTCAGATGATCGGCGAATTCGCACTCGGCAAGGGCGCCGGAGCCGCCCTGAAAGCCCTCAAGGGTGGCGGCGGTGTCGTGAAGATGTTCGACGACTTCACCGATAGGGTGGATAGCGCCCTGCATCAGATGGGAGGCGGTGGGCCTAGGCCCGCACTGGCCGGCGCAGGGTACGGGCCGTCGCTGCCCAGCCCAGCACGGCCAGGCAGCGTGCGCACGCCAGCGCCCCTCCCGTCACTGAGTAGCCCTTCACGGATGACCGCGGCGGCCCCCACCAGTGGCGAAGTGATCTCCAAGGCGCTGCAGACAGCGATGGATGCGAAGAACTGGAACGCCGTCCGGGCACTGCTCGGCAAGGCTCCGCCCGCCAAACTCCCGGACGGCTACTTCTACCGCACCCTGGAGAACGGCAAGAAACAGATCGTTCGCAAGAAAGCGGACGACGACCAGTTCGTCATGCTCACCATTGACGAGAACGGCAAGGTACAGGTCGCCGATCCCAACGTCAGCGACCGGATCAGCGTCGCCTCCGCCATGAAGAGGAACTTCAAGGCGGCGATGGGCCGGGCGGTCCGTGACGGGTACCAGCTGCATCACCTGATCCCGGACAACCTGGTCCGCAGTCACCCCCTGATGCAGCTGGCCATGGCCAAGGGGTACGACCTGGACCGCGCCTCCAACCTGCTGGAAATGCCCGGCCGACCCGAGGTGCGCCAGAGCGTTCAGGAGATCGTGGGGCACTTCGGCAGCCACGACAAGTACGACAAACAGGTCAAGGATCGTCTAGATCTTCTCCTCGCGACTCTCAAGGATGACCACCCTGGGGGCTTCACCGATACTGATCTGATGGAAGCAATCAGGACTCTGGAAGATCAACTACGGGAGTTGTTCAGAAGTGGTACACCTCCGACTCGTTGGGACCCGGATACGAAGTCCAACGTGCTGACCGACGCGGGTCCCACGCCCGTCGAGGGACAGGCATGAGCGAGTTCTACTTCCTCATGGCTGACATTGACCGGCTCAACCCTGACCTCGGCGGCAGCGAGGTCAATCAGGTGGACCGCAGCCCCATTCATGCAACTCTGACGACGCCAGACGGCCCTGTCGAGATAGCTGAAGACCTGTTCTTCTGGTTAGGCACCGAGGAACCGTTCCACGTGCCCGAACCCGTCGAGTTCACTGGCTTCTTCCCGACCGTGCTCGAGACCGATATGCCCATCGCTGAGAAGCGGCTCCCACTTATTTCCCGGGCGCTCCTGACTACCCTGCTGGAAGTGGGTGACTTCCCGCACCGGGTCATCACGACCCGCATCACCGACGACGTGGAAGCCAGCGGCGGCGACCCGGACTACCCCGTGGGCCGCACAACCGACGCCTACATCCTCCTTCAGGTTCTTGGGCATCTCGACATCCTCGACCTGGAACGCTCGGAGTATGGACGGCACAACGAGCGCACAGGAAGCGTGACCGGTCTGGAGAAGGCTGTTCTGCACCTTCCCAAGTCCGGCCTCCCACCCCTCTTCTGCCTCAAGCCTGCCCGCAGGCACCTGCTGGTCTCGGCCGCAGGCCGGGCCGCGCTCGAGGCCGCTGGCATCCGGGGCGTCAGGTTCTCGGATAACCCCTACTACTGACCGCATGGTGCTCCCCTCCTTCCTGCAGGGCGAGGACAGCTTCGAAGTCAGCGAGCGCCTCGAGGCACCCATCCGCCGGATCGCGCAGGGCACGGCGTCAGTCCTCGGTGCCCTCATGCCTGTGCACAGTCCCGACAGTCGGCGCTCCAGCATCCCGGTGATCCTGGCCACCCGGAGTTTCGCGGGTGGCTTTCACGCCCCGGCGCTGCTGGGGGCGCTGTATGACGCGCTCGTCACCGTGGCGCTGGAGACCGACACCGACGAGGAGAGTGAGCAGGTGATGGCCCGACTGACCGACCTGTACCGGGAGTGCCTCGCTCACCCGTGGGGCGTGCTGTGCGCCCTGCCGATCGAGGCGCAATGCTGGATCTACGAAGGCGCCCTGATCAAGGGGCAACTCAGTCCCGAGCGCATCCGACTGCTGCTTGAGGCGGTGACCCGGGAGCGGGACTGGTTGCGCTCGATGGACGGGCGGTACGACGATGGGCGCGAGAAGCCCGGGCATCTCTGGGAAGCCCACACGGTGGTCAGCTGGCTGGCGGCACGCCATGGGCTGCCAGCGCCTACCTCGCAGGCCACCTGGGATCAGATGGTTCAGGAGCTGCATGAGCGGCTCTGAGAACGGAAAGGCTGCCCCTGGCCGGTACGTACAGGTGGTCGGTGTGGCGATGGGGATCCTGATGGACCTCTACCGCTCCAGCGAGGAAGTCGGTGAC
>NZ_JAGLBB010000112.1 GCF_018260555.1 Deinococcus sp.
ACGGGGCGCTTTACACTGGGAGCATGACGGTTTCTACAGACGCAGTCCCGGCGGGCGCGGCCTCCCCCACGCGCATTGCGTACCCTTCATCCTGACGCCTGGGCGGCCCGGCGTGTGTAGGCCAACCCGGGTTCCGCCCCGCTACGAAGGATCAGCTCATCCGCTTCAGGTCTGCGTGAGCCACAGCGCCCGGTACGGTTCGAGCGAAACGGTGCCGCCGCCCAGGGTGAAGGCGGTCGCGGCGATATGGTCGCGGGCGTGGTCACCCAGGTGGTTGCGCAGCGCCCAGGCGGGGAAGTGGATGGTGTGTTCGCTGAAGTTGTACGCTGCCAGCATGACGCCCTGCGGGTGGTCGCGGCGCAGCAGCAGCACGCAGGGGTCCGGACTGGGCACGGGGCGGCTCTCGACGCTGGCGTGCAGGTGCGGCAGGCCCTGGCGGGCGCTGATCAGGCGGCGCAGTCCGGCGTTCACGCGGCCGTGTGGGGTGCCGGGGTTGGCCTGGGCGTCGGCGGCGCGCTCCCAGTCCATGCGGGGGCGGTGCACCCAGCGGTTGTCGGCGGCGTGTTCGGGCTCGGCGGCGAAGGCGTCGTCGTTCAGGAGGGCCAGTTCGTCGCCCATGTACAGCAGGGGCAGCCCGCCGAACCCCAGGGTGACGGCGTGCAGGAGCAGCAGGCGGCGCACGGCGTGGTCGGTGTGGCGGGGGTCTGCGGCGTTCAGGGCGGCTTCCAGTCCGGCGAGGCTGGCAGCCGTGCCGCTGACGCGGCGGTCGCCGGTCTGTGCGTTGAACTGAAAGACCAGGCCGCGCGCGAAGGTGCCCGGGTGCTCGCCGGTGTAGAAGTCGCTCAGGAAGTGGCGGTGGGCCGCGCCGTCCAGTCCGGCGCGGGTGGCATCGGCGTCGCTGATGGCCCAGCCGATGTCGTCGTGGCAGCGGACGTACAGGCCCCAGGTGGTGCCTGTGGGTTTGGGTGCAACAGCGCGGAGCGCCTCGGCGAACAGGCGGGTGTCGCGGCTGGCGAGGCTGCTCCAGAGTTGCACCATCAGCGAGTTGTGGTACGCCATGTCACTCACCCGCCCGTGGTGCTCCCCGGTGCCCAGGTAGTGGATCAGCTTGTCGGGCGCGACGATGGCCTCGGCCTTGAAGGCCACGGCGGGCGCGGCGATGCGGGCGCAGGCGCGCAGGACCCGGGTGATGTGATGCACTTCCGGCTGGTTCTGGCAGTCGGTGCCCAGGCGTTTCCACATGAACGCGATGGCGTCCAGGCGAAAGACCTCCACGCCCCGGTTGGCGAGGTGCAGGATGATGTCCACGAACTCGGCCAGCACGCTGGGATTACTCCAGTTCAGGTCCCACTGGAACGCGTTGAAGGTCGTCCAGACCCAGCCGCCGGCCGCCTCGTTCCAGGTGAAGTTGCCGGGCGCGAAGTCCGGGAAGACCTCGGGCAGGGTGCGTTCGAAGGCGTCGGGAACGGCGCGGTCCGGGAAGATATGGAAGTACTCGCGGTAGGTGGCGTCCCCGGCGCGGGCCCTGTGCGCCCATTCGTGCTCCTGCGCCACATGGTTCAGCACGAGGTCCAGCACCAGGCTCACGCCGCGTGGGCGCAGGTCGGCGGCCAGGGCCGACAGGTCGTCCATGCTACCCAGGTCGCTCTGCACGGCGTGGTAGTCGGCGACCGCGTACCCGCCGTCGTTCTCGCCGGGGCGGGGTTGCAGCAGCGGCATCAGGTGCAGGTACGTGACGCCCAGATCCTGAAGGTAATCCAGGCGCTGGCGCACGCCTTTGAGGGTCCCGGCGAAGCGGTCGGTGTACGCCACGTACCCCAGCATGCCGGGTTCCTGTAGCCAGTCGGGGCGCAGGAGCCGGGCCTCGTCCAGCCTTTTCAGGTCGGCGGGGCGGGCGTGGTAGGCGTGCAACATGAGTTCCAGCAGGCGGTCCATCAGAGCGGGAGCGGCGTCGCCGTAGACGGCTTGCAGGCTGGCCGTCAGTTCCGGGGCGTAGCGGTCAAGGCGCAGCAGGAAGGTGTCCGCGTCGCGGTCGTCGTCGAAAGCCTGACGAAGTTGACCGGCCAGCAGCGTCCGGAAGGAGTCTGATTGCGGCATACCCGCACAGCATAAACACATGCTGGAACTGTTTCCAACAGGGCCATGACCCTTGCACCCTGATCGTCACTCCGCGCCCGGTATCATGCGGGGCGATGACTAAGGACGGCGGGACCAGGGACGGCGGCAAACAGGATAAGAAGGCGCAGCAGTACGGCGTGACGCCCCAGAGCGTGGATTTCAACGACTGGTACAACGAGGTCGTCAAGAAGGCCGATCTGGCCGACAACAGCCCCGTGGCGGGCGCGATGGTCGTGCGCCCCTACGGCAGCGCGCTGTGGGAGAACATTCAGCGGTGGCTGGACGACCGCTTCAAGGCGACGGGGCACGAGTCGCTGATCTTCCCGACGCTGATTCCCATGGGCTTCATCACCCGGGAAGCGGATCACGTGGAGGGCTTCGCGCCGGAGCTGTTCACGGTGAACAAGATCGGCACCGAGGAACTGGCCGAGCCGTACGTGATGCGCCCGACCAGCGAGACGATCATCGGGCACATGTGGAGCGGATGGCTGAACTCGTACCGTGACCTGCCGTTCTTGCACTACCAGTGGGGCAGCGTGTTCCGCGCGGAGCTGCGCACCAAGGCGTTCCTGCGGACCAGCGAGTTCTACTGGCACGAGGGCCACACCGCGCACGCAGACGAGCCGGGGGCGCGCGCAGAGGTGCGGCAGATGCTGGACATCTACCACGAGTTCTGCCGGGACGTGCTGGCGCTGCCCGTGGTGCGCGGCGAGAAGACCGCCAGCGAACGCTTTGCCGGGGCGGTCGCCACGTACTCCATCGAGGGCATGATGCGCGACGGAAAGGCCCTTCAGAGCGGCACTTCGCACTACCTGGGCCAGAACTTCAGCCGGGCATTCGACGTGAAATTCCAGACGCGCGAGCAGAAGGAAGAACTGGCGTTCACGACCTCCTGGGCCATTTCGAGCCGCATCATCGGGGCGATCATCATGACGCACGGTGACGATTTCGGGCTGATCATGCCGCCCCGCATCGCGCCCATTCAGGTGGTCGTGATTCCGGTGGGCCGCAAGGACAACTTCGACGAGATGGTCGCCGAGGGCGAGAAACTGGCCGCCGAACTGCGCGCCCAGGGGGTGCGGGTCAAGGTCGATCAACGCGACGGCGTGACGAACGGCTTCAAGTACAACGACTGGGAACTCAAGGGCGTGCCCGTGCGCATTGAACTCGGCCCCCGCGACCTGGAGAGCGGCGTGGTCGTCGTGAAGAACCGCAACGGCGACGAGAAGGAAACCCTGCCCCGCGCCGAAGCGGTGGCGGGCATGACGGCGCGCCTGGACGGCATTCACGACTGGTTGCTGGAACGCGCCACGACCTTCATGCTGGAACATACCGTTCCCGTGGAGGACTTCGGGACCTTCGCCGCGAAGATCGAGGAGGGCCACTGGGTGCGCGCGTACCACTGCGGGGACGCGGACTGCGAGAAGAGCGTCAAGGAAGCCACCAAGGCCACCACCCGCAACGTCCCCCTGGACGACGCCGAGTTCTTCAACGAGAGCGGCGAGGGCCCCTGCGTGAAGTGCGGCAAGCCCGGCGCGTACGGCAAACGCGTGATCTTCGGCCGCCAGTACTGATCCCCGCCGGGGTGGAACGGCTGCCCACCAGTCCATCCGACCAGAGCGGGTGGTAGCAGGGGGCGGGTTACGGGCATGGGCGCCTTCCTGATGGGGGGCGCCCTTTCCCTGTCGCTACCGCCGACCGAATAGATTACAACTCTACTCAACTGCTCTGCTATGCTGCGCCCCATGAAGCGTGCCCTCCTGCCCCTCCTGACCCTCTCCCTGATCGCCAGCGCCAGCGCCCAGCAGGCCAAAGAACTGCGCCTGGGCGTGTTCCCCAACATCACGCACGCCGCCGGACTGGTCGGCGTGCAGCGCGGCCTGATCCAGAAGAACCTGCCGGGCGGCGTGAAACTGATCGTCAGGGAATTCGCGAACGGCAGCCAGATCAACGAGGCGTTCGCCGCCGGAGCCATCGACGCCGCGTACGTCGGCCCTGGCCCCGCCATGAACGCCTTCATGCGGGGCGTGCCCATCCAGGTGTACGCTGGGGCCGCGAATGCCGGGGCGGTACTCGTCGCGCGCAAAGACAGCGGCGTGCGGAACGTCAAGGCCCTGGGCGGCAAGAAAGTCGCGGTGCCCACGCGCGGCAGCACGCAGGACATCAGCCTGCGCCACCTGCTGCACGAGAACGGCCTGAAATCCACGGACGAGGGCGGCACCGTCACCATCGTGCCTATCGACCCGGCGAACATGCCCGCCGCCTTCGCCAGCAAGCAGGTGGACGCCGCGCTCGTGCAGGAACCCTGGGGCGCCGTCATGGAAACCCAGGGCGCGAAACTGATCGCCAACGAGAAAGCCATCTGGGCCGGCGGGAACTACACCACCACCGTGCTGACCGTGAACACCAAGTACGCCGCCGCGAACCCCGAGACGCTCAGGGGCCTGCTCAAGGGTCACCTGGCAGCCATCGAATTCATCCGGGGCAGCAACGCGGGCGCGCAGAAAGCGGTCGCGGAGCAGATCTACGCCTTCACCGGCAAACGCCCCAACACCGCCGAACTGTTCAAGGCCCTGTCCCGCACCAAGGTCACCTGGGACATCAACCTGAACACCCTGGCCGAGTACGCCGAACTGAACCGCGAGGCTGGCTTTGCGCGTGACGTACCGGACCTGAACCGCTTCGTGAACCTGGACCTGATCCGCAGCCTCTCTAAATAATGCGGACTCCGGCTGAATGGTCTTTGCAGCCCCTTCAATCGGAATCCGTATGCTGTTCCCACTCGCATCCGCTCGGATTGATCCGGGACTGCGCCGAATCAATCGGAATCCGTATCAGACCCGGATGCTCTAGACTGGAGGGATGACGGGGCCAAAGAAAGGTTCACGGGGACGAGCCCCACAACGCATGACTGCTCAGGGTCGCGGTGGTATCACGCGCGACACCATCAAACCAGCCGGACCCACGCGGGATTCCGGCGGCCCGGAACGCCGGGACGGAGCCCATAAGGACACCCGCCCCGCACGCAGCAGTGACGCCCGGCCCGGCAGCACCCGCGCCGCCACGGGCGGGGGCCGCAGCGGCGCGGCGGGCGCACGCG
>NZ_JAGLBB010000113.1 GCF_018260555.1 Deinococcus sp.
ACCCGCACGCTGACATTCAGGTCAGGCTGGGCGGGGTTCACGATGATGCTCTGCGCGCTGATCTTCGGCGCGGCGGAAGCGGTGCTGATCTGGGCGACGGTTCCGAGGGCCAGCAGGGCAGTCAGGGTGCTTTTCATACAGGTAGTCTGGCGCGCCCGCATGACGGGCGGCTGATTCGGCCTGACGGAAGCGTTCAGAATTCAGGGGATCGTGAAGAAACCGGAGGATCGGCACAGGCGCAGGCTGGAGCGGGTCGGATTCGCCCGGCCGCCCAGATCAGCGCCCACCTGTACTGACCGCCCGGCCACGACCAGCACCGGCTGGCCCGTTTGCGCGTACAGCCAGTGAATGCCGAACACAGTGAAGTCCGCCAGCGCGAGTCCCTGAAGCAGGATCAGTTGAAGGTGATCGGGCAAGACGACCTCCAGCCGGGTCGTGCGGGCGCACACGGGGACCGTCGTCGAAACCGGTGGCTTAAGGGAGCACGTCCGCAGGCCAAAGCGCCTGCCAGCCGCACCCGGCCTACGGCACGCTGAGCCATCTGGCGCATTCACCCCTGACCCGCCCGGAGGACACTGAAGGAATGACGCCGAACCCCACCACCGCCCAGACGCCGGAGCAGCCCTCCCCCGCCCCGCCGGTCAAGCTGCCTGGCGTGCAGCCCTGCGATGTGGCGACCGCCACGCCCGCGCAGCGGCTTGCTATCGGGCAGCTCCTGGCCGACAGTTTCGCCGCCGCCTACCCGGAGGATCCGCCTCTGATCCCGGCGCAGGAAGCGCAGGCCCTCTCGCAGCTGCTGCCCACCGAGCGCCACGTGACCTTCGCCTTGTGGGACGCCGCCGCCATCGGCTACGCGCGGCTGGCGTTCGATACCGAGCAGAATACCCACCTGGGCCACGTGCGCCTGACCGTGCACCCGCAGCGCCGCCGCGCCGGGCTGGGCCGCGCCCTGTGGACCGCCGTGCGCGCCGCCGCACTGGCCCACGGCCGCACGATGATCACCTTCGGCACGGACAGCCGCACGCCCGCCGCCGGGGCCTTCGCCCGGAACCTGGGAGCCACACCCGCGCTGCCCATGCGCCAGAGCCGCGTGACCCTCGCGGAGCTCGACCCCGACCTGCTGACCCGCTGGCAGACCCGGCCGGACGGCGACCCGTACCGCCTGCACGTCTGGACGACCATCCCGGACGCGTACCTGAGCCGCATGGCGGACATGATGATGGTCATGAACACCGCCCCCAGAGGCGAACTGGAACAGGACGACTGGATCATCACGCCCGACATGATCCGCTCCTGGGACGCCATGATCCAGGAAGGCGGCGAGACGCGCTACCTGATGGCCACCGAGGACACCCGCAGCGGCCGGATCGACGGGTACAGCGAGGTCTTCTGGCACCCGGACCGCGCCGCGCTGGTGTACCAGGGCGCGACCGCCGTGCGCCCCGAGGCGCGCGGCCAGGGCCTGGGCAAGTGGCTGAAGGCCGCCATGCTGGAACACGCGCAGGCGCACTGCCCCGGCGCGCGGTCCATGCAGACCCACAACGCCCATGAGAACGCCCCCATGCTGGGCATCAACGTGGCGCTGGGATTCACGCCTTACAGCACGTTCACCGAGTGGCAACTGAGACTCTGAAGTCCGGTACGTGATCCGTCCCAGCCTGTAAAAGCCGCTAGGCTGCCTGTCATGAGAGTCGCCGTTGCGGATGTGGGCACGAATTCCAGTCACCTGTTGATTGCCGAGGCGGCGCAGGGGGACGCGGGGGGCTTCCGGGTGCTGGACGCCCTGAAGGACCGCACGCGGCTGGGCGAGTGCCTGGACGGAGCAGGGAACCTGACACCGGAGGGCGAGGACCGGCTGGCGTCGGCATTGACGCGGTTCCGGGAGCTGGCGTCGGCGGCGGGCGTGGCCGAGGTGCACGTGTACGCCACGAGTGCGCTGCGTGAGGCGCCGAACGGCGCGGAGGTGGCGGGGCGGATGCTGGCCCGCACGGGGGTGTACCCGGCGATCATCTCGGGGGAGCGCGAGGGGGAACTGACGTACCTGGGCGCGGCGCACGCGGTCGAGTTGGGTGAGGACAACGTGCTGCTGGACCTGGGGGGCGGCAGCCTGGAATTCGTGCGGGGGGACGGGCAGGAGCCGCGTGACGTGCTGAGCCTGCCGCTGGGCGGGATTCGCATGACGCGCGCGTTCTTCCGTGCGGACGTGCCGGGCCGCAAGGAGGTGCAGGCACTCACGGACGCGGTGCGGGCGGCGCTCGCCCCGTACGCGGAGCGGTTCCGGGTGCGGCCCGGCACGCGGGTGGTGCTGTCGAGCGGAACGGCGGAGGCGGCGGCAGTTGCCATCATGGGGCGGCGCGGGGCGGGCAGTGGGGAGGGGCCGGAGCGCGTGAATGGCGTGAGTTTCACGGTGGATGAGCTGGGCGCGCTGCTGGAGCACGCGCGGGGCCTGAAGGCGGCGGCCCGGGCGCGCATACCGGGCCTGGAGCGGCGCGCGGATACGGTCGTGGCGGGGCTGGCAACGCTGCACGCGGCGCTGACGGTGCTGGGCGCGTCCGAGGTGACGGTCAGTGAAGGGGCGCTGCGCGAGGGAATGCTGATCGAGGAACTGTCGCGGTTTCAGGCGTACCGGTCGGCGCTGAGTGCGCGGCAGCGGAGCGTACTGGCCACCGCGGAGCGTTTCGGGGCGAACCTGTCTCATTCGCGGCAGGTGGCGGCGCTGTCGCGGGGGCTGCTGGACGCCCTGCACGCGGCGGGTGAACCGGCAGATCGTGAGGACCGCAGCCTGCTGACCGCGGCGGGCGCGCTGCACGAGGTGGGGCAGATCGTGGCGCAGAGCGCGCACCACATGCATTCGGCGTACCTGATCCGGCACGCGGAATTGCGGGGCTTCAGTCCACGTGAAATCGAGCTGATGGCGCAGGTCGCCCGCTATCACCGCAAGAGCCCGCCAAAGCCGTCGCATGCGGAGTTCATGGCCCTCAGCGTGCCGGACCGGGCGCGGGTGACCCGGCTGGCGGCGGTGCTGCGCGTCGCGGACGGCCTGGACCGCTCGCACGCGGGGAGCGCGCGGCTGGGGGCGCTGCGCCGCGCGGCGGACGGCGGCTGGGAACTGACCGTGTCGGGCGCCACGCCACTGGACCTGGAGGGCGCGCAGGACAAGGCAGACCTGTGGGCGCGGGTGTTCGGGCCGCTCACGCTGCGCGCCCCCTAATACGGACTGCCGCTCCATTCCGCCACAGTCGGGAAGCCACCGCCTGCGGCTCCATACCGCGAAGGGGCGTCTGTTGTTCCTACTCGCATCCGCTCGGATTGCTTCAGAACTGCACCGAATCAATCGCAGTCCCTATGACAGCCCGGCTGACGCGCGGGCCGGGTATCCTGCGGGCATGACGGGCACGCCGCAGAACATCCTGAGCATTCAATCGTGGGTCAGTTTCGGGCACGTGGGGAACGCGGCCGCCGTGTTTCCCCTGCAACGCCTGGGGTTCGAGGTCTGGGCGATTCACACGGTGCAGTTCAGTAATCACACCGGGTACGGTGCCTGGACGGGCGCGGTGTTCCCGCCCGAGGCGGTTGCGGACCTGATCGACGGGATCGAGGCGCGCGGGGTGCTGCCGGAGTGCGGCGCGGTCCTGAGCGGGTACATGGGTAGCGAGGGAACCGTCGCGGCAGTCGTGGACGCCGTGCGGCGCGTGCGGGCCGCGAACCCGGAGGCGCTGTACGCCTGCGATCCGGTGATGGGCGACGTGGGGCGCGGGGTGTTCGTGCGCCCGGAACTGCCGGAATTGATCGCGTCGCAGGCTATTGGGGAGGCGGACATCGTGACGCCCAACCACTTCGAGCTGGAACTCCTGACCGGGCGTACCGTGGTCACGCTGGAGCACGCGCTGGAAGCGGCCCGCGCGCTGCGGGAGCGGATGCGGGCGAGCGGGCCGCGCGTGGTGCTGCTGACCAGCTTGGTCCGCAGCGGCGCGCCCGGCGAGAGCATCGAGACGCTGGTCGTCACGGATGATGGGGCGTGGCTGTGCCGCACGCCACTGCTGCCGCTGGACCCACCGCGCAACGGCACCGGGGACGCCATTGCGGCGCTGTTCCTGGGGCATTACCTGAAGAACGCGGCGCTGGGGGCGGGCCGGTCGGCGCAGGCGCTGAGCCTGTCCATGAGCGCCCTGTTCGGCCTGCTGAGCCGCACACACGCCGCCGGTACGCGCGAGATTCAACTGGTGGCCGCGCAGGATGAGTTCATCAGGCCCACGCGGCTGTTCGAGGCGCAGCAGGTCGGCTAAACCCCGCCGGGCGGCCCGCACCCCTGCCGGGTCGTGGCAGGCGGATCAGATGAGGCGGTCCTCTGGGGCACGTGAGGGCCAGAGCAAAGTGCCTTACTCACCTTCTCATGGGGAGCCGAGATCGCCGGGTAAGACTGGAGGCATGAAACACATCATCTTCCCGACCACGGCCGCTGCCGACGCCTTCATCGCCGACCTGCAGTCCCAGGGCGTCATCGCGCCGACCATGGGAAGTGCCACCGTGAATCGCCGCACCCCGGTCGCACCGGTCACCGACGGGGCCGAAGGTGGCACCGCCGAGGACGCCGGAGCGGGCGCCGTGAAGGGCACGGGTGTGGGCGCCGCAGTGGGCGCGGTCGCCGGTGTGCTGGCGACGGGCGCCACCATTGCCACGGGCGGACTGGCCCTGCCGGTCATCCTGGGCATGACTGCGCTGGGTTCAGGCGTGGGGGCCGCCGTAGGAGCCACGGGCGGCGCGATGGGTGTCGATGAGACCAACAACGTCTACGACGCCGACGGCGACTACTACGACCGCCTGAACACCACCGCCACGAACGGCGGGCGCACGGTCGCCGTAGACGACAGCGTGCCCAATGACGTGGTCGAGGCCGCCGCCATCCGTCATGGCGGCGAATACGCCAGCGGAAGCCAGCTCAGCCGCCGCACGGTCTAAACCCCCCGCATTCAGTACCTTGAAGCTCACATTGCGAGATTCTGAGAAAGCACCGGAACCTCTCCATCCCCGCTCCAACGTACTTTCTTCTGCTCCGCGCTTCGCGCGGTTGATCTACAAGATAAACTGACATCTTTCAGTTTTAGAAAAGGACGTCCAGCACGGCTTCTGACCTCAGAATGAGGGTGTGAAACAGAAGATG
>NZ_JAGLBB010000114.1 GCF_018260555.1 Deinococcus sp.
GGACTCCGCCGCTTTTCGCGATTCTGGAGAACACCGGGGTGGTGTTCCGCTCGCACAGCTCTGTCGAACTGTCCTGTCATCGTCATTCAACACCAGATTTTCATGCGTCCCAGCAGCGCCTTTCGGCTTTCTGCTTCCGCCCTTCTTCTCGGGCGAAGAGAACTATATGTCGGGGCGGCCCATCTGTCAACACCCATCCGCACCCGGCCCGCACCCCAGTCTGCCCGGGCGTCCTTCCACCAGGGCCATGACGCCATACAGACCGTCAGGGACACGCCCGACCGCCCTGCCGGAAGCCTGGGCGGGAACCTCAGCGCCGCCCCGCACGCCAGCCGGTATGCTGCCGTATGACCACCCCAGGACCGGACCTGACCCACGCCGTGAACCTCGCTGAGCTGGAAACCCTGGGGCGCGCCGCGCTCGACCGCAACGCGCTGGAGTACTACGCGAGCGGCGCGAACGACGAACACACCCTGCGCGGCAATCACGCTGCGTACGCCCGCGCCCGTCTGCGCCCCCGCATGCTGGCTGACGTTTCCAGCGTGGACACTGCCACCACGGTTCTGGGCCTGCCCCTGAGCAGCCCCATCGGCATCGCGCCCAGCGCCTTTCACGGGCTGGCGCACCCGGACGCCGAGCGCGCCACCGCCCGCGCCGCGCACGCCAGGGGCAGCGTCATGACGCTCAGCACCTTCAGTAACACGCCCATCACCACGGTCGGCGCCGACGCGGCCGGGCGATTCTGGTTTCAGCTGTACCTGCTGCGCGACCGCGACCTGAGCCGCCACACCATCGAGCAGGCCGAGGCCGCCGGAGCCCGCGCCCTGGTCTTCACGGTGGACGCCCCGTACCTGGGTCGCCGCGAGGCGAACGAACGCCACCGTTTCGCCCTGCCCGCCCACCTGAGCGCCCCGAACGTCGCTACCCGGGACAGCCTGGCGCAGGTCGAGACAGACAGCGGCTCACAACTCGCCAACTACTTTCAGCATCTCGTGGACAAGGCCTTTACGTGGCGGGACCTGGATTGGCTGCGCGCCCAGACGCGCCTGCCTATCGTCCTGAAAGGCATCCTGACTGCCGAGGACGCCGTTCTGGCCGCCGAGCATGGCTGTCACGTGTGGATCAGCAACCACGGCGGACGGCAACTGGACACCGCCATCAGCAGTTTCGAGGCCCTACCGGAGATCGTGGAAGCCCTCGCGGGCCGCGCCGAGATCTACCTGGACGGCGGCGTCACACGCGGCACGGACGTCCTGAAAGCCGTGGCCCTCGGCGCCCGCGCCGTATTCCTGGGGCGCGCCGCCCTGTGGGGCCTCGCCGCCGGAGGGCAGGCCGGTGTGGAACGCACCCTGCAACTCCTGGAAGACGAATTCCGGCTTGCCATGGCCCTGTGCGGACAGGCGCGCGTGGAGGACCTCAGCCCCGCGCTGGTACGGCTGTAGATCCAGCCCTGCAACAACTGGAGCGGGGGCCAGGGCTGACGCTCTGACCTCCGCTCCATCCCTGTGTCAGACGGATTCTGCTCCATTCCGCGAAGTCCGTCTGTTGTTCCTCCTCGCGTCCGCCCGGATTGACTCGGGACCGCAGCGAATCAATCGGAATCCGTATCACCGCAGGGATTCCGGCAGGCCGTACACGTTCCACAGGCGCTCCACGCGGTCCACGACCTCCTGGTTCATGACGATCTTGGGCGGCCACTCGCGCACAAACCCCTCCTCAGGAATCTTCTGCGCGCCGTCCCAGGCGAGGAGTTCGCCCTGCACCCACACGTCGCGTTCGGCGTCGATGTTGTTCAGGATGGTCCACCAGACGTCACCTATGTCGTTCACGTCGGTCTGGTCGTCGCAGATCAGCAGGTGACGCATTCCATGGGCGGCGGGGTGCGCGGCGAAGGCGGCGGCGAGGTCGCGGGTCTGCCCGGCGCGGGACTTGTGCAGCGCCACCAGCCAGTAGCCGTCCGGGGTCTGCCGCTGGGCGAGAACGCCGTCGAAGGCGGGCAGGTCATGCGCAGCGCGGGGCGTGAAGCCGTCCGGGGCGAGCGTATCCCCGGCCTGATCGGGGCGGCTGCTGGCGGCGCTGCCGACCTCCTCGGGACGTTTGGTGGTGGCGTCAATGATCAGTTTGCCGCCGTAGCCCCAGCCACGGCTGGAGTGGTCGAGCACGTCGATGGGGCCGCGCGTGGTGAGGGTGTCGCGGCCCGGCACGGCCTTCTGCGTCACCTCGCGCCACACGGCCCCGAAGTCCGTGACGGTCACGTCCTCATCGAGAACGACGATGACCTTGGCGAACATCATCTGGCCCAGACCGAACAGACCGTTGGCGACCTTGTACGCCTGCCCTGGGTAGGACTTCTTGATGCTCACGAACACGAGGTTGTGCGCGACTCCGGCGGGCGGCATGTGGTAATCCACGATCTCCGGAATGATCAGTTGCGCGGCGGGCAGGAACAGCCGCTCGGACGCCTCGATCAGGTACGCGTCCTCCATGGGGGGGCGGCCCACGATGGTCGCCGGGTACACCGGCTGCTCGCGCATGGTGACGGCCGTGACGTGAAAGCGCGGGTACAGGTCCGGCAGGGTGTAAAAGCCTGTGTGATCCCCGAACGGCCCCTCGACCACCCAGTCCTCGGCGGGGTCCACGTAGCCTTCGAGGATGAACTCGGCGTTGGCGGGCACATCCAGGTCCACCGTGACGCCCTTGACCACGGGGTAGCGCTGGCCGCGCAGGTAGCCGGCCAGGGCGAACTCGTCCAGGCCCGGCACGGGCGGCAGCGGCGCGGTCGCGGCGTAGATCAGGGCCGGGTCTCCGCCGATGGCGACCGCGACCTCCAGCCGCTGGCCCAGCCGCCTGGCCTTCTCCAGGTGTTTCGTGCCGGTCTTGTGCCGCTGCCAGTGCATGCCCGTGGTGTTCTTGCTCATGACCTGCACGCGGTACATGCCCATGTTGCGCTCGCCCGTTTCGGGGTCTCTGGTGATGACGAGCGGCAGTGTGACGAAGGGGCCACCGTCCAGCGGCCAGCATTTCAGGACCGGGATCTTCGAGAGGTCCACCTGATCGCCGCGCCACACGACCTGCTGCACGGGGGCGCTGCGCACGCGGCGCGGCGGGAGGTTCATGGCGTCGCGCAGCTTGGTGACGTTGCTCAGCAGCCCCAGTTTGCTGCCCCCCCCGGACAGGTCAATCAGGTTGCGGACCTTGGCGGCGAGGTCATCGAGGTCCGCCACGCCCAGGGCGAGCGCCACGCGGTCCTTGGTGCCCAGCAGGCCGATCACGACCGGGTAGGCGCTGCCCAGCACGTTCTCGAACAGCAGCGCGGGGCCGCCCTGTTTGACCATGCGGTCGGCGATCTGGGTGATTTCCAGCTCGCGGCTGACCGGGGTCGTGACGCGGATCAGTTCGCCGCGCTGTTCGAGGAGGCGCATGAAGCTCTGAATGTCCGGAAAGGCCATGCGCCGAGTGTAGTGGGAGGGGAGCGGGTCAACCGTACCCGAGCTTGCGGGCCTGACGGCTGCGTGATACGGACTCCGGGTTGAATGGGCTGCAAAGCCCGTTCAATCCGAGCGGAGCGAGTGGGAGCAAAACGGGTTCCGGACGTGGAGCCGGCAATCCGGCGCAGTTGCGGACCTGTCGGCGAAACAAACGGAATCCGGATGAGAAGACGCTCAGGAGGGACACGCGGCCGCGTGTCAGCCGAATCGCACTCAAAGTTGATGAATTTTGTACACTAACTATCGCCGGGCGAGGGCCAGCAGGTCTTCCCCACCCACCCAAGGAGTCCCACCATGAACACCTCCATCCGCACCACCCTGGCGCTCGCCGCCGCACTGACCGTCACCGCCAGCGCCGCCAGCCCCACCACCCTGCAAAAAGGCGTGCTGAAAATCGGCATGGAAGGCACCTACGCCCCCTTCACCTACCGCGACGCCAAGGGCAACCTGACCGGCTTCGACGTGGACATCGCCAAAGCCGTGGCCGCCAAGATGGGCCTGAAAGCCGAGTTCATCCTGACCGAGTGGAGCGGCATTCTCGCCGGACTGCAAGCCAACAAGTACGACGTGATCATTAACCAGGTCGGCATCAACCCCGAACGCGAGAAGACCATTGGATTCAGCCGACCCTACGCGTACTCCAGCCCGCAGATCATCGTTAAACGGGCAGGCAGTTTTAATCCGAAGACCCTGGCCGACCTGAAAGGCAAACGCGTGGGCGTGGGCCTGGGCAGCAACTACGAAAAGAGCCTGCGCGACGCGGGCGGCATCAACATCATCACGTACCCCGGCGCGCCCGAGTACCTCGCGGACCTCGCCACGGGCCGCCTGGACGCCGCGTACAACGACCGCCTGCTCGTCGGGTACCTGATCAAATCCCAGAACCTCCCGGTACGCGGCGCGGGCATCATCGGTGACGCGCAGCCCGTGGCCGTCGCTATGAAAAAAAGCAACACCACCCTGAAGGCGGCCGTGGACCGCGCCCTGCTGCAGATCAAAGCCGACGGCACCTACGCCAAGATCAGCCGCCAGTGGTTCGGGCAGGACGTCAGCAAACCCTGAACGTCACCGCGCCTCAGGAGTGGGCTACGAGATGAGAGGATATTCCTCGGGGCTCGTAGCCCACCCCTCGTACGGATTGCGCTCCATACCGCAAAACCCGTCTGCCGTTCCTACTCGCGTCCGCTCGGGTTGATTCAGAACTGCACTGGTAACTGCTCAGCAGGGTAAATTGCTCAGAATCTGAATTCAGCCCTATAAATTGCTAAGAAGCTGCTTTCAAAT
>NZ_JAGLBB010000115.1 GCF_018260555.1 Deinococcus sp.
TATAACCGTCGTCGTCGTCACTCGTCGTTGGGCTATCGGTCACCGACGGCCTTCGAGGAGCAGGCCCCCATCCCGAACTGAGGCTCCACCAAACCCTTGACAGATCAATTCGGGATTCGACCGTTTCCCTGGAGGACGACCCACCCGACGAGGCGACCCCGTCTGAGCTGCGGCCACCTCGACAGGGGCCATCACAGGACCGGGGTTTGCACTGGCCTCCTGTTCACGGCGTTCCCGCATGGCACGCAGGCTGGAAAATTTGCTGCCCGTCATTCCTGCGCTCCGACCGCCGCCACGATTTCCTGAGCGGCCCGCTCATAGTCCCACCACGCCAGTCTGGCCGCGCGGGAATTCCGAACGGCGTAAACCGGCACCCCCTGCGCGCTCGCATGCCGGAACGCAGACGTCTGCCGGATCGAAGCCCGCATCACCGGAAGACCCTCTGTCTCCAGGAGCGTGCGTGCCTCGTCCCCTTCGCGGGAAGGACTCGGGGGAACGAGCGTCAACAGAATGCGGTACTGCCCCCCCAGAGTCTGCAGGGCCTCCGTCGTCTGGAGTAGTGCGTCTAGGCTCATGGCCTCCGGGTTCGTGGGGAGCACGAGGAGATCGCATCCGCCGACCAGATCCCGGAGTTCATCTGCGGTGGGCCGGGCTCCGGTATCGATGACGATGTGTTCGAACTGGCGCGAGAATTTCATGGCCTGCGCCTCGGGAACGACTGTGAATGGCAGCCCCTGATGCGAGGCCCAGAGTGAGGCGCTGCGATTGGCATCGCCGTCGACGAGGAGCGTCGGAGCGGAACGCTGAAGGTAAGCCGCCAGGTGCACAGAAGTGGTGGTCTTGGCCACTCCGCCTTTGAAGCCAGCAACGGTAATAATCACGCCTCTACTGTCCACCCAGACGTACAGTCGGAGTTATGAATCTATGAAATTTCATCTGTGCAAAAATCTGAAATTATAAATACGGATCAACGCTTTGCGAAGGTTTTGGCATAGATGCCGGTGTGCTGTTCGAAGCACGAGTGGTTCAGCTGTCGGATGCGTTCCAGACAGTCGTGACTCACTCACACAGCGCAGCTGGGGATTTCCACAGGAGGGCCAGTGGATAGCAGCTGAACTTGATAGGCGTGCTGTTGGCCCGTCAATGGAGCTGAGATCCGCCGTCAAACCAGAGCGGCCCACTGCGCGGAGCACTGCGCAATCAGACGGAGGTCGCCCAGTTGCTTGGCTGCCTGCAGCCTGAGTTCATGCAGCTCGACCAATTCCGGTTCAACGTCAAGGACTTGATCACAGATGGCAAGGGCCAGCTCGGGTTCATCCACCTGTAGGCGTGCGCGGGCGTGTTGCTGCGCCAGGAGCGACAGACCTGTGCGAGCCTCGCGCTGGAGACCTTCCGCCCAGTCGCTATGCATCATGGCAGGGAACGCTGGTCCCCGGTACAGGCTCAGGGCACGGGCCATGTTCCGTGCAGTCAGCGCTGCCCGGAATTCCAGCAGGTCGAGTCGCACGCCGAATCCTACGCTCAGGTGGTAGGTTCTCGCGTGATACGGCCCGTTCGTGATCACGAGGTCGCCTGGGACATGTCGGCGAAACTCAGCAAGGTGAGTTTTGATCGCGCTGGCTGCAGCGTTTGGAAACTTATCCGGGTATAGCGCCGCCTGAAGCTGCTGCCGAGTCTGCCCAGGTTGGAGGACAAGGTGAGCCAGCACGGCCACAGCACCTGGGCTGAGGGGAACCACCTCACCCTCGACCGTGACCTGCTCACCGCCCAAGGTCACGACATCTATGCGCGTCAGATCGCTGTCCATTCCCCGCAGCGGAATACCGCGCAGACTCGGCTGCCCCATCAACAGGCCAGCCAGGGTTGAGCGCAGCGCCGGATTCAGTGCGCCCGCGTGCAGGCTCTCTGCGACATCTTCCAGATCTGCGGTCATGGCCGGTAGGAGTTGAAGACGTGCGAAGTCCTCCGCCGCTTCCCGGAGACGCGCTGGGAAGGTTGCCGCGCCCATCAGGTACAGGGTATGAGCGTGGTGGAGTTTCGCCCGGGCGGCCCAGACGTACTGCCCTTCTTCGGTCAGGCGCACCGCTGCTTCCTGCAGGTCCCGATCTGCCTGCTCCAACTGGCCTTCACGCCAGGCCATGATGCCCCGCGCTTGCAGGACGGCGGGGGGCAGGGGCGTGCCCGGTGGTGTGCCCCAGAGATACAGCGCCGTATGCCCTTGCGCGTAGCGTCCCTGGCGGGCGTGGTATTCGGCCAGTCGCGGCGCCAGCCACCGCGTCACTTCAACGTCCTCGAGCGCTTCCGGAAGCCCCTGAATGGCCGTGAGTAGCGCCCCGTACTGCCGCCACTGGCCGCGCCGGGCGTGCAGCATTGCCATGCTGGTGAGGAGGTGCGCCTGGGCTCGTTGGGAAGACGTCATTGGTAGCAGCGCCTGTGCTTCTCGCAGCGCGTCTTCGATCTCTGGGCTTTCACCCGCAGCGACCAGGAGGTCCAGCCACCCTTGCAGCGCGGTGAGTCGCGGCAGGGGATTGGGCGCGGCTGGCAGCTGCTGGAGCGCCTCCCGATACAGACGTGTGGCCCGGGCAACCTGACCGGTGGTGACAAGCATCCGCGCCAGGGACACCGTCACCCGCGCCGCCCCAGCTTCGTCGCCCAGGGCTAGGTATCCGTGCAAGGCCTGCTCCACGCGCCGTAGACCCGGTTCGGTGTCGCCCGCCTGGAAGGCCGTGACACCCCACCAGCGCTCCAGGCGGCAGCGGAGTTCCCCCTTCATCTGGGCGGCGTGGGCAGCGAAATGTACCTGCGCGTCCAGCCAGCGTCCTGTGACGCGCAGCAGGTTCCCATACTCCACGGTAGCTTCCGGGTCGCCACCCAGGTGGGCCCGCAGCAGATGTGGTTCGGCCAGTTGGAAGTGCCCGAGTCGCAGGGCGCTGACGCCCAGGAGCCGACGTTCGATGAGGGTCAGGTGGGTCTGTGCCTGCAGATCGGTGATGAGGTCATGGTACTGACCCTGTTCAAACTGGTGTAAACGCTGCACTGGCCACCTTTTCCGATGCTCAACCGACGCGTCAATAGCGTTGGCGGGATGAAAATTCTGTCCGTGATCCGGCTGCTCCTCGGCCTCCTCGTCGCGGTTTGGGGCGTCGCTCAAGCCGAAGCCACCATACCGCCCCCCACCCCCCCAGCGATGGGCAGTACCCCAGATGGCCTGGGCAGCAACGACTACGGCCTCGAATAACAGGCTGCCCAGATGCGCGGCTGCACGGCGAAACCCATACAGCGCACCTCGATCTGTTTACCAGCCACCACAAAATCCGCAGGAGAGATATGAAGCATATTGCCGTCACATCCAGCAATCTCGCGTCCATCGCGTATGATTCGGCCTCCCAAACGCTTGAAGTCGCGTTCAAGAACGGCGGGCTTTACAGTTATGCGGGAGTGCCCGCTTCTGTACACCAGGGGCTGATGTCTGCCCCCTCGCACGGCTCTTACTTTGCAGCTCACATTCGCAACCGCTACCCGACCCAGAAACTGCGTTAACTCTAGCCGGGGCCGTGCCTTGGACCCTGGGTGCGGCCCGACTCGGCAATATGCTGTCCGCAAGGCGTTTTCATGCGATCGCGTTGCGCGCTGAAGAGCTATAAATCCCGAAAGGCAACGACACGAGGCTGCCCTTGACGTCACCTAACCGCACCGCCGACATCGCCCTCCCCCCCCAGTACGCCGTGCAATTCAAGCTGCACGGCAGCCCGATCGAGCAACTCCAGCAGAACAGGCGGGTCATCGCCGGCGCCACACTGACACCCCTGGCCCGCACTGTCGGCTGGAGCGTGATTACCGCTGGCCAACAGATCGTGGTGTACGACCGGATGCGTGTGATTCCTGCTGAGGTAAGTGCTGCTCTGCAGACCACCACTGGTGACTTTCCGACACACCCCGAGGAGATCGGCAGCCTACAGGCGCGGTGGCTCGCCCCACGGCCCAGAGTGGCCGTGACGCCAACAGATCCCACAGCGGTGCGCCGCTCCTGGGCGGGAAAGTTTCACTTTCTTGAGGAGCAACTCCAGGCTGATAAGAGCGTGCAGTCATCTGGACTGCGTCCTCCACAGATTGGAGCGGTATACGCCGCGCTGGCCCACTGGACGGCCCGTGAGGATCCGGCCACCATTGTCATGCCGACCGGCACCGGGAAGACGGAAACGATGCTGGCCCTCTGCGTGCAGCAACGCATGGAGCGGCTACTAGTGGTGATTCCCAACGACGCACTGCGCGATCAGATCGGTGACAAATTCCTGACCCTGGGTCTGCTCAAAGAGTTCGGGGTGGTGGAGGCCGATGCTCTCTATCCCATCGTGTGCCGCCTTAAGCACATTCCCAAGGACCTGAATCAAGTAGAGCAGTTGTTCGGACCGTCCAACGTCGTGGTGACGACCATGAGTATCCTCAGCGGCTGTACCGATGAGGTGTTGGATCGTCTGGTCGAATACTGCTCCCACCTTTTCGTGGATGAGGCGCATCACGTGCCGGCTGCCACCTGGGACCGCATCAAGTACGCCTTTTCCAGCCGCCGAATTCGTAACTGCTCAGCAGGGGACGATCAGACAGAGAAATTGGGCATGAGAATATCCCCCGTGAACACGCTGACCAGT
>NZ_JAGLBB010000116.1 GCF_018260555.1 Deinococcus sp.
ATTTGAAAGCAGCTTCTTAGCAATTTATAGGGCTGAATTCAGATTCTGAGCAATTTACCCTGCTGAGCAGTTACGTCAGCGGTAAAATTGTTGGAAGTTGCCCCGCCACTCGTTATCTGTACGATGGTGCTGTTGGGCCAACGGCAACCACCTGTATTGATGCTCGCCGTATTCCAATCTTGATAGGAATAGTTACCGTTGACATACTTTGCCAGCTTGCTTTCCGTGTGAGCCGTCACGCTTTTGGCTTGGAATTTCGTGCTGCCAGTGTAGCCAGCCAGTCCCTTACTGGCAATCGAAGCCATGCGCTTCAGGTACATGTTGGTGCCAGTGAAGTTGGCTCCCGCCGCCATGACGTTGACTAGTACCGCAGAACCGCCGGTGTCAGGGCGGTCAACGCGTAGAACATACGTTCCCGATCCAGAGACGGTCAGGCGGGCAGGGTAGTTCGTGTTCAGTTTGAGGTCACGCGCGTATGTATCGTCGTAACCCTTCACGTCGGTCTTGAAGACGCGCAACGTTCCGTTAAGATAGACGATTCCTGCATCCACGTCGGATTGACCTTGAACTAGCCCTCCAAGGTAAGAATAGGCCGCCACATCCTTACCGTTGATCTGTGGAAGGCTGGCGGACTGAATATTCATGACCGAGTAAATGCCGGAATATCCCGTCAGACTCCATGAGCGGTAATATGGGCCGTCCGTCGTATTGCAGGTGTAGTCCAGTGCACTGATTCCATTGGGACTGACGTTCGTCTTGACATATCCCTGATCAGGCGACCCGTCGGAGAACCGGACGAAGGCATTGTTGCCTTCCTGCATCATCTTGCCTGACCGAACCACCGCTTCGGCAGAGTTAGAATAGGTTTTGCCGTCGCTCGCGCTGAACATGATCAGCGGGTTCTTGGTGATTCCCCGCTTTGTATCTTCCGGGAGACCGGCGTACCAGTCGCGCATTTCCTGCTGAATATTCGCCGGAACGTTTGAATCGATCTGGAGTTGCGCTGCTGTAATGGTGGGGTCGTTCTGAGTCCCTAGTGTGGCGTTCGTTGAGTTGCAGGCGGCGAGAGTAGCGGAGAGCGGTGGCAGGCACGATAAAGGTATGTCGCATGGATAACACTCCTAGGGACAAGAAGGTTTGTATCGTGAGCGGACGCTTGAAGTGTACCAAAACTGACATCTTCAGTTTTCAACATTTTCTTAACGCTCTGGAAGAAACCCCTGCCTAGCGGAGCAATCTCCAGAGCAAGGCTAGCCCAAGGAATGTGTCTGACGTCACTAGGGTAATTTTTCGTCCCAACTCTCACGCTACCCCGGCAGTACCGCCGCCGGGCAGCCAGCGAACCGCCGCGCGAACTGCGCCGCCATCCCGCCCCTCTGCGCCATGTGCTGCTGGCCGCGCTGTGCTGGCACCGGCAGACTGAAGTGACCGATGACCTGGTGGAACTGCTGATCCGGGTGGCCCACCACATCGGCACCCATGCCGAGAGCAAGGTGGAGGCGGAGTTGCTGCGGCAACTCCGGCGGGTGAGGGGCAAGAGTGCTTTGCTGTTCAAGCTGGCGAAGGCCGCCCGCGCCCAGCCGGAGGGCGCGGTGCGCGAAGTGATTTACCCGGTGGTGCCGGAGCCGGTTCTCGACGATCTGATCCGTGAAATGGAGGCTGAGGGGAGTTATGACCGTCAGGTGCGCCTGGTCACGCGCAACTCCTACGGCCACCACTACCGCCGGGCGGTGTCGCTGCTGCTGGACGCGCTCAGCTTCCGCTGCAACAACGAGCGCCACCGCCCCATCATGCGGGCGCTGGAGCTGCTGGCGAAGTACCGGGACCGCCGGATCGGCACCTTTCCCCTGAGCGAAACCGTTCCGCTGGGCGGCGTCGTCAAAGACGACTGGCAGGCCCTGGTTCTGGATGACGCCGAGGGCCGCAAGGTCAATCGCGTCACCTACGAGATGTGCGTGCTGACCACGCTGCGCGACAAGATCCGCTGCAAGGAGGTCTGGATCGAGGGGGCCGGGCGCTTCCGCAATCCCGACGATGACCTGCCCGGCGACTTCGAGCAGAAACGGGCCGAGTATTACTCGGCCCTGGCCCAGCCGGGGGAGGCCCAGACCTTCACCCATCGGCTCCGTACCCGTATGGAAGATGCTCTGGAAGCGCTAAACACAGAACTGCCCACCAATCCAGGCGTCAGGCTGATCACCTCGAAAAAGGGCAAGGGGCGACTGACGATCTCTCCGCTGAGCGCCCTGCCCGAACCGCAGAACATCACACGCTTGGCGGCGGCGCTGGTACAGCGCTGGCCGATGACCAATTTGCTGGATGTCCTTAAAGAAACGGAACTGCGAACGGGATTCACCGACGCCTTCCACTCGGTGGCCGCCCGTGAGGTGCTGAGCCGCGAGGTGGTGCAGCGCCGCCTGCTGCTGTGCCTGCACGGCATCGGCACCAATGCGGGTTTGAAGCGAATGTGCAGCGGCGGCGGGGAGGACAGCTTCGCTGACCTCCAGTACATCCGCCGCCGTTATGTCCACAAAGAGCAGCTCCGGGACGCGATCAGCCGCGTGTGTAACGCCATCTTTCAGGCCAGAGACGCGGCCCTGTGGGGCGAGGCCACCACCGCCTGCGCCTCGGACAGCAAGAAGTTCGGGGCCTGGGACCAGAACCTGATGACCGAGTGGCACGCCCGCTACGGCGGCCCCGGCGTGATGGTGTACTGGCACGTCGAACAGCACTCGGTGTGCATCTACAGCCAGCTCAAGAGCTGCTCCAGCAGCGAGGTAGCCGCCATGATCGAGGGCGTATTGCGGCACGACACCGAGATGGAGGTGGAGAGGAATTACGTCGATACCCACGGTCAGAGCGAGGTGGGTTTCGCGTTCTGCCACCTGCTCGGCTTCCAGCTTCTGCCGCGCCTGAAGAACATCAAGCGTCAGAAGCTGTACCGCCCGAACAGGGGTGAGCCGGAACAGTACGCCAATCTGCAAGCGCTCCTGACCCGCCCGATCCAGTGGGAGCTGATCGAGCAGCAGTACGACGAGATGATCAAACTCGCGACTGCCCTGCGGCTGGGAACGGCGGACGCCGAGAGCATCCTGCGGCGCTTCACCCGCCAGAACGTGCAGCACCCGACGTACCGCGCGCTGGCTGAACTGGGAAAAGCGGTGAAAACCGCTTTCCTGTGCGATTACCTGCGCCAGGAGAGTCTGCGCCGTGAGATTCACGAGGGCTTGCAGGTGATCGAGTCCTGGAACAGCGCCAACGATTTCATCCTGTACGGCAAGAGCGGCGAATTCACCACCAACCGCATCGAGGAACAGGAAATCCAGATGCTGGGCCTGCATCTGCTTCAGGTCAGCCTGGTCTACGTCAACACGCTGATGATGCAGCAGGTGCTGTCAGAGCCGGAGTGGCAGGGCCGACTGACGCCAGTGGATCTGCGGGCCTTGACGCCGCTGAAGTGGCAGCACATCAACCCTTACGGCACCTTCACGCTGGACATGCACGAGCGGCTGCCGCTGGACTCATAAGCTGCTCATGCGAGTTGGACAAAATTTCGGCCTTCGCTAGGTTAAGCCCAGATGGGCGAGAACCGAACCCTCAACCTGGATCTGTTCAGCGGCGCCCTGGACGCACGTCACGGCGTCTTCTAGCGAGGCGCCTCCGCCAAGGACATAGCCCAGACGCTCGTCACTGCTGGCCAGTGGCCGCACCTCCTGTCCAGGCTGGACATCGAGATCGACGCGAACAATGCCAGGAAGGGTGCGCGCGCTGTCGACGCCCGTGATGCGCTCAATCTGCATGGGCGGCGCGGTCAGGAAGCGGACAGCCGCAGCAGGAAAGACCTGGGGATGGTGAGGCGCTGGGATGCCGAGCAGATGACACACGGTGGCCTGTTGAAGATGAACGCCTGTCGTCAGGGCGGTCATCTCCCAGATTCGGTCGCCCCCATACCGCGTGTGCGACTCAATAATGATTGGGGTCTCCCCCTGTAAACGCAGTTCTGTATGGCTTGGGCCTTGCTGATGGCCAATCGCTGTGAGGAACGCAGTGACCACTTCCGTGATTCGCGTTTGCGTCTGTAAGGACAAGGGCGCAGGCTGCTGGTGGCCCAGTTCAATGAAGTGTGGTGCGCTGGTGGTCTGCTTTTGCGTGATCGCGAGAATGTCGTGCTGACTGTCCCGCGTCAGCCCTTCGACACTAAATTCAGGGCCATCAACGTATCCTTCAGCAATCAGATCACCTGTGGACGCAGTACTGGACCATTGCCAGGCACCTGGAAGGTCAGTCTGAGACTGAATGAGGGAAATGCCCATGCTGGCCTGCCCGCCTGCCGGTTTCAGGATGAACGGGTAGCCTAGGACGCGCGCGGCCAACGCAAGCTCTTCTTCTGTTCGGACTTTTTGGAACGGGGTAGTTGGCTGGAACTATGCCCGACAGGAAACGCCTTGAGGCCGTGACAGCCACGCTCGCAGCGTCCAAACGCGATCGGTCAGCCCAATCGCCATAGCCGGTGTGCGCTGCAGGTACTGTTGACGTCCCCTAGGGACGTCAAGCTGGTCTGCTCCCCAGAATCTGGACAGTGTTGAATAGAGACCTCGACTCACTCCCAGCCTCCCCGCTGGAAAGAGAGG
>NZ_JAGLBB010000117.1 GCF_018260555.1 Deinococcus sp.
CGGGCAGCGACACGTCCGGCGCGGACGGTCCGGCCCCCGCCGCGGCTTCCCGCAGCGGCCCCGGCGGAACCGGCGCGTCCGAGTCGCCTGTCGCTGCGGCCGGAACCGGCGCGCGGGGCGGGGGGGGCGCGAGCAGCGAAACGCGGCCGCTGACCTGCACGGTCGTGATCGACGTGCGTGGCCTCGGGACGTTCCAGCGGGACATGACCAGCATCGTGTACGCCGAGGGCGGCGCACAGCTCTGGCCGGACGCCGCGCTCATCAAGGGTGTCAGCAGCAGCCTCGTGCAGGAGGGCAACCTGCACACCTACGTGACCAGCGAGGCGGAACTGGCTGCTTTCAAGAACGTCACCCGCGTGAAGGCCGCCCGCATTCAACCCAACCGGTACGCGCCCACCTCGAAGGTGTACACGGACGTGACCCTTCCTGCCGAGGCCGCCGCGCAGTTCCGCTCGGCCGGGCAGGCGTGCCGCGTCGTGTACCTCAAAACCTGAATCCGGCCAGGTGCGCGTCCCGTGCACCTGCCCTTCTGCCCGGTCCGCACCTGCACCGTGTCTTTCGTTTTCCCGGAGGTCCCCATGAGCATCCGCACACCCGCCCGCCTGACCCTGTTCCTGACCCTCGCCGCGCTGCTGGCCGCGCCCGCCCGCGCCTGGGTTCCGAAACTGGAAGACACCACCGCCCGGAACGTCATTGACGGCGCGTACGGCCGCCGCGACCCGGTTCCCACCTACCTGATTACTAGCCTAAAAGTTGGGGACGGCCAGTTCGAGGCAGGCCCGGGCGCCGTGACTGCCTTCGATGGCGGCGCCGCCTGCGTGACCGACTGGCTGGCCGCCCCGCAGGACTACGCGCGCGGCAGCCGCCCCGTGACCGTGACCGCCAGCGGGCAGGCCGACCAGCTGTTCTTCGCGGCGCAGGACGCCCGTGACAACTTCAGGAACCTCAGTGTCAAGGAGGCCCTGAGCGAGGAATTCACCAGTAAACGCCTCGCGGACGGACAGCTGCGCATCGATATTGCCGTGCAGGGCCTTCCCAGCGAGAAGGCCCGCGCCGCGTACCTCGCGCGACTGAAGGGCGCGGACGGCACACTCGTCGCCCCCGTGAAAAGCACCTACGTGAACGACTTCAAGCAGGAGGGCGGCACCTGGAGCGGCACCCTGGTGTACTACTTCGAACCCCTCAAGGCCGGTCTGGGTGCCAGCGACACCGTGAACCTCCTGCTGCACACCGAGGCCGACACCAGCTGCGCGTACTCCATCCCCCTGAAACTCGGAGACTTCAGCTGAGCCCAGGGCAGGTTGCCGGGGGTGGACAGTGAAGCGGGCGACCGTCTCACCCACCACTGTTTGGGTTTGCCAGGCTGCTCACTGCCAGGCTGCCCAGTTCGCCGCCCGACTGCACCCCGCGACCCGACTTCACCCCGCAGCCCGACAGCCCCAGGCGACCCGACTGCCCTACACTGCGGGGCGTGCCCGCCTTTCCCCTTCTGGCCGTGGATATCGGCAACACCAGCACCGTCATCGGCCTTGCGGACGAGAGCCTGAACCTCACGCACACCTGGCGCGTGCGTACCAACCGCGACGTGTTGCCCGACGACCTCGCGCTGCAACTGCACGGCCTGTTCACGCTGGCCGGGGCAGGCGCACCCCGCTCGGCCGTGCTGAGCAGCGTCGCGCCGCCCGTCGGTGAGAACTACGGGCTGGCGCTCCGCCGTCACTTCATGGTCGAGGCGTTCAGCGTCAGCGCCACCAACCTGCCGGACGTGAGCGTGGAACTCGACCAGCCCGACGCGGTCGGCGCAGACCGCCTGTGCAACCTGTTCGGCGCGGAACGCTACATGAACGCCCACGACTACGCCGTGGTCGTGGATTTCGGGACGAGCACCAACTTCGACGTGATCGGCCGGGGCCGCCGCTTCCTGGGCGGCGTGCTCGCCACGGGCGCGCAGGTCAGCGCCGACGCGCTGTTCAGCCGCGCCGCGAAACTGCCGCGCATCACCCTGCAAGCCCCGCAGGCGGCCATCGGGCACAACACCACGCACGCGCTGCAATCGGGGCTGGTCTTCGGGTACGCCGAGATGGTGGACGGCCTGCTGCGCCGCATCCGCGCGGAACTGCCGGGCCCGGCGGTCGCCGTCGCCACCGGCGGTTTTGCCCGCACCATCGAGGGCATCTGCCGCGAGATCGACCACTACGACGAGACCCTGACCCTACGCGGCCTCGTGGAACTCTGGGCCAGCCGCTGAGCCCCTCCTGCGCTCCCAACGGATGCTCTACGCCAGGCGCATGACCCGATCCGGGCCCATCGCAGCGCCCGGCCTGCCGCCCGGACCCGCCCGGATCGTGAGCCTGCTGCCGAGCCCCACCGACCTGCTGTTCGACCTGCTGGGTGATACGGACTCCGGGTTGAATGGGCTGCAAAGACCATTCGATCCGAGCGAAGCGAGTGGGAGAGAACCGGGCCTCCGGACGTGAAGCTGGCAATCCGGTGAAGTTCCGGATTGTCAGCGAAACAAACGGCAGTCCGTATGAGTCCGGGCTGGGCGCGCGGGTGGTGGGGGTCAGTCACTCCTGTGACCACCCGCAGGCGCGGGGCCTGCCGGTCCTCACGCGGTCCATTGTGAACAGCGCTGCTGCGCAGGCACAGATCGACCGGGCCGTCAGTGACGCCGTGCAGCCTGTCACGCACGCGCCGAGCGTCCTGACGCTGGAGTGGGCGGAGCCGCCCTTCTACGGCGGTCACTGGGTGCCCCAGCAGGCCGAGCGGGTCGGCGGCGTGAACGTGCTGGGCGCGGCCGGAACCGACTCGGGCCGCGCCAGCTGGACGCAGATCGAGTCGCTGCAACCCGACGTGACGGTCGTCATGTGCTGCGGGTACGGCCTGGGCGACGACGTCGCGTTCGCCCGCGCCCTGGACCCGCAGCGGCCGCTGGGGCAGGTGTGGGCCGTGGATGCCAACGCCCTGTTCAGCCGCCGCTCTCTGGGCGTGGTGCGCGGCGCGGAGGTCCTCGCGGCCCTGGCTGCGCGGCGAGGCCACCCCCGGCCAGAGCGAACGCATCTGGCCGTGAAGGACGGCAGGGGAATCCGTATCAGGCAGGAAAGCCCTGGGGACCGCTTTCGTTCTGGCCCGGGCTGTCGTCCGTACTGGCCCCGCGCCAGACACCCAGCGCCACGCGGTTGTGGGAACTGCCCTGCACCGATGCCAGCGCGGCCTGCGCTTCTTTCCACAGCGCCTGCGGGTCGGGATGGTTGGCGTAGAATGCCACGCCCACACTGACCGTCAGGTTTACACCCTCAAGCGGACAGGACGCGATTCGCACCCGCAGGCGCTCGCAGGCGCTCCGGGCCGCGCGGGCGTCCGGCGTGCGCATCACCATCATCAGCTGATCCGGCCCCAGGCGACCCAGCAGGTCCTGATCGCGCACCACACCCAGCGTCACGCGGGCCAGGTGCGCCACCAGCCGTTCGGTGAATCCCAGCCCGTACTGCGTCTCAAGTGCTCGCAGGCCGTCCACGCCGATCACGGCCACGCTGAGACCTTCGGGCCGCCGCCGGAACTCGCGGACCAGCGCGTCCTGGGTTCCCTGGCGGGCGGGCAGACCGGTCAGCGGATCGTGCTCGCCCGGCAAATCGCCGCCCAGCATGTCCCGCCGCAGGTTCCCCAGCGTGCGCAGGACCACTCTGTGCTGCCCGGCCAGCACGACCGTGGACGCCAGCAGCGTCTGCACGACCATTCCCATGACCTGGGATTCCCAGGCGCCGTGCCCGGCGGTGTACACCAGGGTCAGACCCGCCACGCCGCCCATACACACCAGGTTCAGTACTGTGCTGTCCCGGCGGCCCAGCAACCACAGGTGCGAGGCGATCAGCACCGTAATCCACGGTCCCATGCCACTCAGGGTGACCAGTTGCCACTCTGAGGGCACGCGGAACAGCACGAACCACAGGCTGCCCAGCAGGTACGCCCAGGTGCCCAGCAGCGTGGTCAGGTGCAGGGTGCGCAGCGGGAGCCGGATCCTGTGGGTGCTGGCGGCCACGCCGGCCAGTAGCAGTGCCAGTGGTGGCAGCGCCGCCTGCTCGAAACTGCTCATGGGCAGCAAGAGCATCTTCAGCAGCAGCGCGGCCAGCACCACCCCCAGCAGGCGGCGGGTCAGGGTGCGGTGGTCCAGGCTGTCGCGGGCCGCGCCGTCCACCTGACTGGCAGTCAGGGAATTCCTGGGGGAAGGAGGCAGGCGTCTCATGGTGCCTGACAGTGAAGCAGACAAGCTCTCACTCTTCCCTGACACTCTGTTTCATGCGCGTATTGTTAAGCCCGGCCGGCAGCCCCGCCCCATCCGGGAGACCACGCCCGGAACCCGCTCAGACGGATTCCGATTGATTCGGTGGAGTTCCGAATCAATCCGAGCGGATGCGAGTAGGAACAGCATCCCCCCCCCTTCGCGGTATGGAGCCGCAGTCCGTATCAGTGAAACAA
>NZ_JAGLBB010000118.1 GCF_018260555.1 Deinococcus sp.
CCTCTCTTTCCAGCGGGGAGGCTGGGAGTGAGTCGAGGTCTCTATTCAACACTGTCCAGATTCTGGGGAGCAGACCACAGACGCCTGTGTTAAAAAGCCACAGGCGGCGGCCTTTCTAACTGTGGCGCAATGGAGAACGGTCCGCATGAGGCGGCAACCCGGCGACGCCATGCGGCTGGACACTCGTGGTCATTGAGACAGACTCAGAGCAACCCTCACAGAGCAGAGGTGCCCTGCGAACGAACGGCGCTGGGCGCAATCCAGGCCTGCGCTAAAGTAGGCTCCGAACACATCCGCCGCTCTGTTCAGGGCATAATGGAGGGACTATGGCACGAGCAAAAACTAAAAGCGATATGACCGCCCCCACCCCCCCCGCGTCCCCGTACGCCTCCTTCGACGCGCTGATGGCAACCGCCGCCGTTGACAGTCAGATTCAGTCTCTCGCTGACAGTGGCGCTGACGCACTGACCCTGGACAGCGCCCTGACCGACGCGCTCACGGCCGCGCACCGCCGCTGGGGCCTGGGCCTGCACCACCTGACCCACACCGCCCGCAGCGACGGTGACGACATCGTGTTCCTCACGGACGGCCGCGTGACCGCCCACCTGAGCGGCGGCGTGGAAACCCTGGCCCGCGCATACGAGGACATGCGCGCCACGGACGAGCGTGGCCTGAGCCTGTGGGGCGCGCTGGGCGAAGGCCACCGCCTGCCCGGCGACGCACCGGGCGCCCGCCTGAAAGTCCTGATCGAGGACGCCCGCGACTTCGAAACGCACTGGACGGCCGGCCGCGCCGAGCAGTACTGGCGAACCTGGCGCAGCGGCGAGACGCTGTTCGCGGAAGTCGCCCGGCCCGCCAGCGCCGAGGCCGCCCTGTCGGACGCCGCGTGGGACGTGATCACCAGCATCAAGGACCGCGTGTTCCAGCGTGACCTGATGCGCCGCAGCGAGGAAGTCGGTATGCTCGGCGCGCTGCTCGGCGCGCGCCACGCCGGAGCCCGCAGCAACCTCAGCCTGCTCCCCGACGCGCACTTCACCGTGCAGGCCGCCGTGCACAGCGTCACCGGACCCGAAGCCCGCAACGCCGAGACGCACCGCGCCCTGCTGCGCGCCGCCAGCGCCGAACTCGACGAACTGCAGTCACACACCACCCGCCAGCTGGCCGAAGTGCTTCGTCACGGACTGAAGAACAGCTGAGACGGATTGCGGTTGATTCGGAATTGCACCGAATCAACCCGAGCGGACGCGAGAGGGAACAACAGGCGGGTTTCGCGCTATGGAGCCGCAGGCGGTGTCTTTCCGCCTGTGGCGGAATGGAGCGGAATCCCCACGAGATGGAGCGGGCGGTAAGAAGCCACAGGCGGCAGCCTTTCCAACCGTGGCTCCATGGACCGCAGTCCGCGTGATACGCACTGCGGTCTGTTTTAACAACGTGAAGCGAAACGCAGCCGTGATGGGCAGGGCATCGGCGCTGACCGGATCAGCCGCCGATGTTAACGGTAGGCGCTCCGGCGGTGATCACGCCACCGTGCGCGGTGTGGTCGCCCAGGCGTGCGGCGGGGCGGCCGTTGATGCGAACGGTGGCGCTGCCCTGCGCGACCGAGTCGGGCGGGCCGACGCACACGCAGGGGTCTCCGGCGCGGGCGGCGGGCTGTCCGCCGATCAGGACGTTCATGCTGCCGCCGCTGATGGGGCCGCCGACGTGTGGGGTCCACCCCTGGCGGAGGGGGCAGGTGTGGTTGTCTCCGACGCGCGCAGCCAAGGGCATGGCTTCATGGTACGCCCTGGCTGGGGGGGGGGCGTGCCCGCAGATGCCGGGGGTGTCAGGGAGCGGACGTACCGAGCAGCGCGCGCGGCTTGTCGTGCAGGAAGCGGGCGTCGGCTCCCTGCTGGGCGACGCGGCCGAGCAGGATGGTGGTCTGCGTGGCGTTGCGGCTCAGACGGTCGGGGTTTTGCATGATCAGGGTGTCGCCGGGACGCAGGCTCTCGATGGCGCGGTGCAGGACCGGGCGTTCGAGGTGATCGCCGCTGTTGTTATCGATGAAAATAGACTGACAGCCGGCAGTCAGCAGTTCTTTGATCTGGGTGATAGGTTGTTTCTGAGCCTGGACGGAACGTGCGTAGCCGATCAGCATGACTGTGAACCTCGTGTCGGGAAAGTGGGTGCGGGACCAGGTCTATGAGTGTACGCCCTGCGGGGCCAGACCGTGCTCAACGGTGCCTGGAACGGGTGCAAGGGGACGAACGGGCCGCCCGGTGTGTTGGCAGGTTCTCAACGAAACAGACAGCAGGTCGTCTGAGCTGGATTCCGATTGATTCGGGCAGTTCTGAATCAATTCGAGCGGACGCGAGTGGGAACAGCAGACGGGTTTCGCGGTATGAAGCCACAGGCGGCGCTTTTCCGACTGTGGCGCAGTGGAGCGGAAGTCCTCTGAGCTGGATCGCCGGAACTTGTGAGAGGACACACACCACACCGCCGGGTTAATGAGGTAGACACTCAGGTATGGCCCGTCCCCGCTCTATTACCGATGAACAGATAGTGGCGGCCGCGCACGAGGTCTTTCTGGAACAGGGGTTCTCGGCCACGACCGCCGCCGTTGCCCGCCGCGCCGGGGTGTCCGAGGGCACCTTGTTCAATCGGTTCCCGACCAAGGAGGACCTGTTCATGGCGGCGATCGGCCTGAGCAACTACGGGCGCTGGCGGCCGCAACTGCTGGCGCAGGTGGGGCAGGGCGAGGTGCGCGGCAACCTGGAACGCGCGGTAATCAGCGTGCTCGAAGAAGCCGAGGTGCTGATGCCCAAGTTGATGGTGATGTTCTCGCGCGGGCACGATCCGGGGCACAATCCGCTGCTGCAACGCCTGGACGACCCGATCCGTTCGGACGCCGACGCGCTTGAACGCTACTTGCAGGCGGAAGCGCAGCGGGGCCGGGTGCGTCCGCTGGACGCCTCGGTGACGGCGCTGGCAATGATGGGCGCGCTGACGCATTACATCCACCGGGAACAGATGCTGCCGCCCATGGGCCACGAGTCGATCGAGCGGGGGCGTTTCGTGCGCGGCCTGCTGGACGTGATGTGGCCGGGAATGTCGCCGTGACGGTCCGACCGGGCGGGCGGGGGTCATCCCCTCAAACGGCCTCGGGTAGAGAGGGGAGCAAAAGATTTAACCTGGGCAGACCCAGATCAATGCGCCGCCCAGCGAGCAGGAGAGAAGCGGCTTGCGGGCTTGGACCATTCGGCAGCCCGTATGGCCCGGATGGGTGGTCACGCGCCCCGGTCGCCTGCCGTGTCATACGGACTTCCGTTTGTTTCGCCGACAATCCGGAACATCACCGGATGGCCAGCTCCATGTCCGGAACCTGCCCTACTCCCACTCGCTTCGCTCTGATTGAATGGTCCTTGCAGCCCATTCAATCGGAGTCCGTGTCATTCATGAGTAAGTGGTCACTCTTTAATCTTCGGCGGCGCACCCGCAGTCGCGCAGTGTCCCACCCCGCCCCTGCCTCTGCGCCCCCGGCCTGTGTGACTGCCTCGCCCCTGCAAGGATCCATGTTTGTTCCTGTGTTATCCCCCGCTGCGCGGCCTCCCACCGGGCCAGAGCCGCCATTCCTCACACGTGGCCCCGATCACACGGCTCAGCCTGCGTCCCGCACCCCCGCTTCCCGGTCCGCAAGAACAGTGCTGCGCGCTCCGGCGTTCCTGTCTCCCGAGGTTTCCTGTATGACTGATGTCCCCACTTTCCTGCTGCCGCGCCCCGCGCGCGTGACCCTGCTGACCCTGAGTATGCTGCTGGGCCTTGCGGGGGCGCAGCAGACGGCGCCGCCCACCACGGTGCCCACGCCCCCTCCTTCCATCACGGCCCCGGCTTCCCTGCCACCGTCCACGGCGGCCGACCTGACGCCCCTCCTGGCGGCGCTGCGGGGCTCGCCCGAGTGGCGCGCAGCGGACCTGAGTTACCGCGCGGCGCAACTGACGCTGGACAGCGCCCGGACCCGCGCGGGACTGAGCGTCACGGCCGGCGCGGACGGCACCCTGAGCCGCGTTCCCTGGGACAGCGGATCGGTCGCGGGCGCCACGACCCTGACCCTGAACGCCCGGCTGAACGTGCTTCCCTGGGCTCCGGCGCTCGAGGGGGCCCGCAGCGCCGAGCGGGCGCTGGCCGGGGCGGCGGTGGAACTGCGCGGCGCCCGCGCGCGCCTGACCGTGCAGGCGCTTCAGGCTTACGAGGGTGTACGCGCCGCGTCGGCGGGCCTGGAACTGGCGGGCGCGCAACTGGACGTGGCCCGGGCGCAACTGAGCGCCGCGCAGGCGCAGCGTGCTGACGGCGTGCTGTCGGCGGAGGGACTGCTGGCGCAGCAGTCGGCGTTCGAGACCGCGCAGGCCGCCCAGTCCCGTGCCGAACGCGCGCTGGCGCAGGCGCTGCGCAGCCTGAACCGCCTGCTGGGCGCACCCGCCGCGCTGCCCGCCCG
>NZ_JAGLBB010000119.1 GCF_018260555.1 Deinococcus sp.
CGTGCCCTGCGCGATCCGGCGGATGGGTGCCTCGAGGCGCTCGCTGACTTCGAAGCTGTCCTCGCCCTGCAGGAAGGTGGGGACGAAGTGGGACTCTGGGCGTCAGTGGGGCCTGTCTCCCGGACGGCATTCCAGCTCTGCTGCACTGTCCTGGCGGGTGTCGGTCTCAACGCGTACATTCGGGGCAGCAGAGCACGCACGTCAGATCAGATCCCCACAGGCAGCACGACCTCGGGTACGGGTACATCCACCTCTTCCTCGCCTCGGCCGCCAAGGTCCACGTAGACAGGGCCGGCGATCCCGGCACTGGCGAGTGCGTGGCGTCCCGCCGCAGAGATCAACAATTGACCACTGCCGACCCTGGTACGGAACAGTGGCGGCAGCGAACTGCCGGGCTTGAGGGCGTAACCGTACACGACCGTCTCTTCTGGCGTGTCGCCGCGCGACATGGCCGAACGTGACTCGTCCAGCACGTCAAGATGTTCAGTCAGTTGCACCAGCACGTAGCTGCGATCCGCGTCAGGCAGACGGCTGACATACCAGGCGTCGCCCAGCGGCAACGCCTCTCCCCGGTAATGGAGCGCGTCGACGATCGCCACCGGGTGTGCAACGTGGGGGAATGCTCCCACGCTCAGCAGGGTGTCCAGCATCTGCCGGGACATCACGGGCCAGCGCAGGTCGTTCACTGGATAATGGGTGTAGCTGACCTGACCGAACGTGGCCCCGAAGACCGTTTCGCCGGTCACGTCAGGGGATTCGGTGCCCTCAGGCCAGTTGGGCAGATCCGCGTCATCCGGGCGGCGCTCCAGGACGATGTCGGTGTCGGCGTCCATGTCATTCAGATGCTTTTCTTCCCAGTGCAGTTGGTATGCCTCTGTCATGCCACAGTCTCCCCCAGGTGCGGAGCGGCGGTCAGACGACCGTCCTTCATTGGCGCCGCACCGCTCTTGATGAGTGTGCGGAGTTGGTCGGCGAGCGTATCCGTCGTCTGCTGCATGATCCTTCGAGGGACGAGGTCCAGGCTGCCGAACTGTTTCTCCAGGTCAGCCGTGAGCTTGTCCATCCGCTTGGCAACGACGAGGTCGAATTCCGGGTGGCTGCTCCAGTGGCCTGCGTCGCCTCCGGTCCTGTAGGCCTCCTTGCCAGGCAGGCCCATCAGGTTGCGGGCGCGGTCAAGGTCCACGCCGGCCCGCTGAGCGGCCTGACCCAGCGCATGGTCGCGCATCAGGTTATCCGGGACGAGGTGGTGGATCTGATGGCCCGGTTTCAGGGGACCATAAACACGCGTGTAGTTGTTGCGCATGGTCGTGGGATTACTGAGACGCGCGGACGTCGTCTTCAGTGCGAAATTCCCCTTCGAGTCGATCGTCAGCGGCGCGTAGAGATCGTCGTCACTGAGGCCCTTATTACGGGAAATGACCGGCTTACCGCCGACGGTGCGGACGTGATAACCGGCTGGCAGATGCCTGGGATCGAACTTCTTGCCCAGGATGCCTCTGACGTTGGGCCAGTTCTTTGGCAGTCGGCTCAGGACCTCGTTTGCCACTACCTTCCGGCTGGCCTTCGCAGCCGCTTCTAAAGCTGCGAGAGGACGTCCAGTGAGCTTTGCGAGTTGCGCCGTGACGACCCTGATCTCCTGCTCGAGTTTCGCGATCTTCGCAGCGAGCTTACTACCCTTGATGGGCTTGGCGATCGCGTCTCCAAGACCCGGAATCATGCTCACGATAGACAGGCCAGCACCGAGCCAGTCACCTCGTGCAAGGCTGATGGCCGCACTGATGCCGTCGCTGATCGGGGTTGGGTCCACCAAGCCGGCCACGTCGGCTGCGGCTGCCGTCAGGTCCAACGCAAGTTCCTTGTTGAGGCTGTCCAGCCTCTTGCGCCACTTGGCGATATCGGTGGCCGATCCCGGGGCGCGCTGTAAGCCCCGCAGACTCGCGGCTGGAGCGAGTGGCTTCAGCCGGCCGTCCGCCCGCCTGATCGGCCCTGCCCCCGCCAGTTGTGCGCCCATCTTGCGCGCCTCTGCTTCCAGTCCGGCGTCCGGGTCGATGCCGGTGCCCACCCGGCCCTGGCTCTGCTGCACCGTGTGCGTGACCTCGTGCGCCAGGAGTTCCAGGCCGCTCTGCGTGTTCGGGTTGAAGCGCCCAGAGCGGAAGAAGATGTCCGTGCCCGTCGTGAAGGCGATGGCGTTCACGCCCTTGGCCAGCTTGTCCGCTTCGGCGTCGTCGTGAATCCGCACGCGGCTCAGGTCGTGGTTCAGCCCCTGCTCCAGGTGACGCTGAATGGCTTCCGGGAGCGGGTTCCCGCTCCCACGCCGGGCCTGGATGCGGGCCAGGACCGGCTGGGTCGCCTCGGCGTCCAGCTCCGCGAGTTGCCGCTGAAGGGTCCGCAGGGTGTCAAAGTTCAGGCTGGCCTGATCCTGCGCCTGGAAGCGCTGCAGGGTCTCGTCGACCGCCCGCTGAAGAGGCAGGCGTTCCACCGGGGGGATCAGGTTCAGCACCACCCGGGCGACCGGGGTGCTCACCGGATGGCGCTGCAGGATGGCGAGGTGCTCCCCGTACGCGGCGTAGCGGGTCTGGGCGTCTCCCCGGTCTGAGCGGAAGCCCTGTGCGAGCGTCTGGGCGACCTGCCGTTGCAGGGCCGTGAACTGACTGCTGCTCCGGGCGTCCAGGGGTCGCCCGGCGACTTCCTCTGCGCGCAGGCGCATCACGGTCACCCAGTCGCCCGGTGTGGTCGGTTTTGCCGGAGCCGTCAGCGATCCGGGCGGGCGCGGCGCGGACGTCACCTCGCCCAGTGAGGTGATCTGACGCTGAACCTGAGTCTGCTGCTGGCGGAGGCGCGTCTGCTCCTGACGGTCCAGGGCCGCAGCACGCAGGACCGGCATGACTGCCTGCCGCTGCAGGGTCTGCGGCCGGGCCGTGAACCGCTGCAGCGCCTGTTGCGTCAGGGCCAGCAGATCGGCGGGCGCCTGTTCAGGCGGCACCACGATCCGCCGGGGCGTAGCCTGGACCCGCTTAACCCTGTGAACACGCTCGGTCATGACCCGCAGCCTACCCCGCAACTGACCCGCTGGCGAGCAGATCTGAGCATGACTCCCCGAAACAAGCACCGGGTTCCAGCACGTCAGGTGCATGGCCAGTGTCAGGCACGCCCCCCGACACCACTCTCTGAGACCCACCCAGGTTTACGGGGTGGGGTGGTGCCCAGACGCGAACAGAGGACTTCGAGTGGACCTACGTGGTCTATCCCCGTCGCCGTCGTCACTTGTCGTTGGAGAAACGGTCACCGACAGCTTTCGAGGAGCAGCCCCCCCCTTCCGAACCGAATCTCCACCCACCCCGTGTCAGGTCACCTACAGGGACAGGTGCAGGCGGAGGGCGGCGTCAAGCTGTCCCATCAGGGACGCTGGGACGGCCCCGACGGGCTCGGGGCCCAGGCGACTGAAACTGATGGTGCGGATCTGCTCAGCCTGGGCTTTGCTGTCCTGATCCAGTCCGGTCTGTTCAGCGGGGAGGAGAACTTGAAAGTCGTAGACCCGGGTGACGTTGGAGGTCAACGGGACGATGGTGATGGCTCCGGCCCCGAGGCGGTTGACGGTGCGGTTCAGGCTGTTGGCGCTGACGATGACCACGGGGCGGCGTTTGTTCGCTTCGCTGGCACGCGCGGGGTCCAGGTCAGCGATATAGATGTCACCGCGCTGCATCAGGGCCGTCCTGCAGGCCGTCGGCGACTGTGTGATCCCAGAGGTCGGCCTCGCCGCTGCCTTGCCACTCACTCAGGGCGGCGGCGTACTGGGTTTCCAGTTCCTGGTCCCGGAGGAGGGTCAGGGCCTGGGCCACCACTTCCGAGCGGGAACGCAACTGGTGTGTTTCCTGGTAGTGCGCCATGAATTCCAGCAGTGAGGCGTCAAGACTCACACTCATCTTCCCAACAGTCATGCAGCCATTTTATCCTACTTTTGGTAAGAAAAATGGTGAGCATTCGACTGCTTGGTCTTTCCAGCAATTCCGACTCCAGCGGCGAACACCCGCGACAACGGATGTTCTGCATGGCCTGAAAGAAGGCCAGGTAGAGCGACACAAAGCGCTGCGAAAGACTTCCATGAGGACGCTGCAGGGTGTCGCCCACCGACTGACGGCCGACACTCGCATACTCAGCCCCGTTGCCAAAGTGAACCGGCGGCCCACACTCCACGGCCGTCTGCCTGTCCTGCGCGCTGAACGGATCTCAGCCGTCAGAATCTCGCCGCCGGCGACGTGAACTACTAAAGTGCGTTGGAGATCGTCAAGCACCCTTGGGCTGGCAACACGAGGACCTGGGCGCCAATCGACCAGCCACCACCTCCCATCTACGGGTAGTTGGCTGGAACTATGCCTGACACCACTGAAATGGGAGCGTCCGGGGCCTATCCCCGGACGTGTCAAAAGAG
>NZ_JAGLBB010000011.1 GCF_018260555.1 Deinococcus sp.
GGAAAGAGAAATGGAACGGATTTTAGCCGTCTGGGACGGCACTCGCCAGCATGTGGCTTAGAACTGAAAGATGTCAGTAGACGGACTTCGCGGGATGGAGCCGCAGGCGGCGCTTTCTCGATTGTGGCGCAGTGGAGCGGCAGTCCGTATCAGACCTGCCCGGTCAGCTACCTTCGAGGTGGGCGTGGTCGTTGTAGGTCACCAGGGTCCAGCGGCCCTGCGTGCGGGTCAGGGTGCTGAGGCTGGTGTGGGCCAGCTGGTAGTTGAAGGGCAGCACGTAGCCGGGAACGGGCCGGGCGGGCCAGTCGAACAGGTCGCACAGCAGGGCGCGGATGGCGGCGCCGTGCGTAAAGGCGATCACGCGGCCCGGCGAGAGTTCTTCGGCCCAGTCGCGCAGCCGCTCGCCGACCTGTTGCAGGCTCTCGCCGCCCCCGGGGGCGGGCAGGGTCCAGGGGTCGCGCTGCCAGTCGTGGTAGGCGGGGTCAGCCTGGACCTCGCTGGTGGTGACGCCCTCGAACTGCCCGAAGTTCAGTTCGCGCAGGCGGGGGTCGAGGGTCAGGGGCTGGCCGGGCCGGGTCAGTTCGGCGGTGCGGGCGGCGCGGCTCAGGTCGCTGCTGTGCGTCTGGTCAAAGGCGCGCCCCCGCAGCCGGGCGTGCAGGCTCGCGGCCTGCGTTTCGCCCAGGGCGCCCAGGGGGGTGTCGGTCCAGCCCTGCCAGCGGCCCGCGCCGTTCCAGTCGGTCGCGCCGTGGCGGACCAGGGTCAGGTGCAGCGCGGCCGGGGTGGAGGAGGTCAAGGGCGGGCCTGGTGGTCCGGGTGGACGCTGCTGCTGTCGTGCCCGTCGGCCAGGGCGGGGACGGGCCGGGGGCGGCGGTGATCGTCGAGTGCCACGAACACGAAGTACCCGGTGGTGGCGAGTTCCTGCTCGCCGGTGGGCATGTCCTCGCGGTACACGTCCACGCGGATGGTCATGCTGCTGCGCCCGACCTTCACGACCTGCGCGTCGAGGGCCACGGCGTCGCCCACGCGGATGGGCACGTGGAAGTCCACGCCGTCCATGCGGGCAGTCACGACGTTCCCCCCGGCGTGCCGCACGGCGGCGATGCTGGCGGCCTTGTCCATCAGGGACAGGACCCAGCCGCCAAAAGCTGTGCCGTGGTAGTTGGTGTCCTTGGGAAAGACCAGTTCCAGCATGCGGGCGCGGCTGCGGGGGGCCGTGTTGCGGGTGGGAGCAGAGGTGGGTGCGGGGTCGGGAGCGAAGTCGGTCACAGCTCATCAGTGTAGATCATCCGCGCAGAACCCGCCGGGCGCGACTGGGCGGGGGCGGAACAGGCAGGATCATACGAACTGCGGTTGATTCGGACCTGCGCCGATTGATATGGACTGCGGCTGTATCGCCGACAACCCAGAAGGTCGCCGGATGGCCAGCTCCACGTCCGGAACCCGCCCTGCTCCCACTCGCTTCGCTCGGATGAAAGGGTCTTGGCAGCCTCTTCAACCCGGAGTCCGGATGAGTCCGAGCGAATGCGAGTAGGAACAGCAGACGCCCCTTTGCAGAGTGGCGCGCAGCGCGTACCAGACGGGGCTGAGGGCCTGCCGGCCGGGTGGCCCCGCCAGGGTATGAAACGGGCGTCCAGTGTAGACCGACCGTGACATGCGTGATTGACACCCTTCCAGTCCCGTGCAACCATGGTCTGCACCCACAACTTGTACTGTGTTCAGCGTTTCAGGTAGGACAGCTGGTGTCCTTACCGCGCTGGCAGCGGGAGGTCCCTATGAAGAAACGTCTCCTTTTTCCTACCCTGTTCGCCGTCATGGCCGGGTCCGCCCTGGCCGATCAGGTCGTGAACATCGGCTTCTCTGCTCCCCTGTCGGGTGGCGCGGCCTTCTACGGCAAGGATGTCCAGAGCGGCCTTGACATGGCCATCGGCGAGCTGAACAAGTCCGGCATGACCGTCAAGGGCGAGAAGGTCACCTTCAAACTCGTGGCCCTCGATGACCGTTACCTGCCCAACGAGACGGCCACCAACGTCAAGCGCCTGACCAGTCAGGGCATCAACATCATTTTCGTGCCGCACGCCGGTGGGATCCTGACCGTGCAGCCCATGACCACCCGCGACCCGCAGTTCCTGCTGGTGGCGTACTCCAGCGAACCGAAGATCCTCGACGCGAACAACCCGATGACCTTCATGCTGCCCCCCCGCTACGACAACTACCTGCAGCCGTTCGTGAGCACGCAGATGAAAGCCTTCGGTAAGAAACTGGCCCTGGTCGGCACCACCAGCGCGTACGGCAAGCAGTGGACCGAGTCGATCAGCGGCGAGTGGAAAAAGCAGGGCGGCACGGTCGGCGGGAACAACGGGGTGGATTACAACACCACCGTGGATTACAGCAGCGCCGTTACCAAGGCGCTGGCCGAGAAACCCGACGTGATGTTCATCGGCGGGCCCAGCCAGCCGACCGCGCTGGTCGTGAAGGCCGCGCGCGAGCAGGGCTTCAAGGGCGGGTTCATCATGATGGATCAGCCGAAATTCGAGCAGATGGAGACCATCGTGCCGCGCGCGTACCTGAACGGCAGCGTGGGCGTGCTGCCCATCACGGAATTCCCAGGCACGCAGGTGTTCGTCGCGCAGTACCAGCGCCTGTACAAGAAGCCCCCCACCAGTGAAGCCGCGATGAACTACATGGGGGTGAACGTGCTGGCCAAGGCCATGGAACTGGCTGGTACGACCACGGACGCCACCGCCATCCGCGCCAAGCTGAACGACGCTGCCAAGGCGATCCCGCGGAACAAGAGCGTGTATAAGCTGTACGGTGTGACCGCCAACGGCCACATGGATTCCGAGTTCATCGTGGCGAGCGTCAAGGACGGCAAATACACCCGTCTGCGCCTGACCAAGACCTTCAAGTAAGTCGCTCGGGCCGGGGTACCCTCTCGCGGTGCCGGCAACCGCCGTTCCCGGACTCTTCTGGACTGCACGAGCGCGCCCCGCTATCTGCCGGGCGCGCCCGTTTCTTACGCCTCCCGCTCTCTGCTGCCTGTTCGCTGTACTGGCCGTGACTGCTCTGGCGATAGCTGCGCTGGCGATAGCTGGCCTGACCGCACGCCCGTAACGGCGAACTTCCACCCCTGAAGGAGTCCTGTTTTGACCATTGTGCTGCAACAACTTTTCAATGCCCTGGCGCTGGGCGGCGTGTACGCCCTGGTCGCGCTGGGGCTCACGCTGGTGTACGGCGTGATGCGCGTTCCGAACTTCGCGCACGGCGGCCTGTACATGCTCGGCGCGTACCTGACCTACGCGTCGCTAGACCGCCTGGGCGTGGGGTACGTTCCGGCCCTGATCATCGCGGCGCTGGGCGTAGCGCTGCTGGCCGCGCTGCTGGAACGCCTGATCTTCTACCCGCTGCGTGACGCGCCGCACGTGCATCCCATGATCGCGGCCATCGGGGTCCTGTTCTTTCTGGAGGCGCTGATCTCGCACCCCAGCGTGTTCGGGCCGGACTTCAAGCAGATTGCCGAGCCACTGCCGGGCATCCTGAATCTGGGCGGCGTGACCCTCACGTGGCAGCGGCTGCTGATCATCGTGGCCAGCCTGCTGGTCATGTGGGGCCTGAACTTCTTCCTGAAACGCACCCTGACCGGCGCGACCATCGAGGCCATGAGTCAGAACCGCGAGGGCGCGCGGATGGTGGGCATCAATACCAACCGGGTGGGCATGCTGACCTTCGCGATCAGCGGGGCGCTGGCGGCGGTAGCGGCGGCGCTCGTCGCGCCGATCAACGCGGTCACGCCCGCCATGGGTGAGGTCATGAACCTCAAGGTGTTCGCGATCATCATTCTGGGCGGCATGGGCAGCGTGCCCGGCGCGATCGTGGGCGCGTTCCTGCTGGCGTTCACCGAGGTGTTCGGCGGCTTCTACATCAGCCTGGACTTCGCGGACCTGATCGGGTTCACCATGCTGGTGATCGTGCTGGCCATCCGCCCGCAGGGCCTGTTTCAGAGGGGCACGTGAACGTGAACGGAGCTAAAAGAGGGAAAGGCCTGAGTGTGGGCCGGGTCATCTGGCCGGCACTGTTCATCCTGGCGGCGCTGGTGCCGCTGTTCAGTCCCAGCGGGTACGCGCTGGACATCGGCGTGAACATCATGATCTGGGCCATGCTGGCGTACGGCCTGAACGTGATGCTGGGCTTCACCGGGCTGCTACCGCTGGCGCACGCCGGGTTCTTCGGGATCGGGGCGTACACGGTGGGCATCCTGACCCTGAAAGTCGGCTGGAGTTTCTGGCTGGCGTGGCCGGTCGCCGTGGCGCTGTGCGCACTGGTGGGGCTGCTGCTGGGCCTCGTGGCGTTCCGCACGAAAGGGGACGCCTTCTCGATCTTCACGCTGGGCGTGGGCGTGATCATCATGCTGGTCATCAACAAGTGGGACGCCCTGACCGGCGGGAACGACGGCCTGAACGGCGTGATGCCCCCGGCCGGACTGGAGGCGTTCTCGAAGGCGCTGGGCCTGAAGCTCTCCAGCGGCTTCTACCTGCTGGCGCTGGTCAGTCTGGCCGTGACGGTGCTGGTCGTCGCGCGCGCCCGCTACAGCACCTTCGGCCTGTCCCTGATCGCCATCCGGGGCGGCGAGGACCTTGCCCGCAGCGCCGGGATCAACGTGTTCACGCACAAGCTGCGCGCCATGATGCTCTCGACCGCCATCGCGGGCTTCGCGGGCGGCCTGTACGCCGTGTTCGTGGGCTTCCTGGGCGCCGCCGTGACCGGACCCACCACGACCTTCACGGTGCTGCTGTACCTGCTGGTGGGGGGGCTGGGCACGCTGGCGGGGCCGCTGGTCGGCACGGCCATCATCTACAGCCTGACCCAGACCCTCAAGGGACTGGAAGACTACCAGTACATCGTGTTCGGGCCGATGCTGGTGCTGCTGGTCATGTTCGCTCCGCACGGACTGGCGGGCCTGTGGGCGCGCCTGCGTGCCCGACTGAGTGCCCGCCGCGCCGCGCCGCCCGCACAGACCCCCGATCAGACCCCCGATCAGTCCCCCGATCAGTCCCCCGACCAGACCAAGGAGGTCAACCGTGCTTGACGTTCAGGACCTCGGCATCCGTTTCGGCGGACTGGACGCCGTGAAAGACGTGACGGCCAGCATTCCCACCGGGCAGATCACAGCCATCATCGGGCCGAACGGCGCGGGCAAGAGCACCTTCTTCAACCTGATCAGCGGCTTCTACCAGCCGACCTCGGGCAGCATCCGCTTTGCCGGTGAGGACATCACGCGCCTGAAAACGCATGAGGTCGTCTCGCGCGGCATTGCCCGCACCTTCCAGACGACCACCATCTACCGGGAACTGTCGGTGCTGGAAAACGCCATGATCGGCCACCGGGTCCGCACGCGCGCCGGGCTGCTCGACGCGCTGCTGCGGACCGGCCGTGAACGGCAGGACGTGCAAGGCAGCCGCGACGGGGCCATACAGGCCCTGACCCGCGTGGGACTGGCCGCGCAGGCTCACCTGCCCGCCGGGGCACTCACGCAGGAAGGGCAGAAACGCGTCGGGATCGCCATGGCGCTGTCCAGCGACCCGAAACTGCTGCTGCTGGACGAACCGGCCGCCGGCATGAACCCCGAGGAGACCGTGAACCTGATGGCCCTGATCCGCGAACTGGTGGCGGGCGGCCTGACGGTCGCGCTCGTGGAACACAAGATGAGCCTCGTGATGGGCCTCGCGGACCGCATCGTGGTGCTGCACCACGGGCAGAAGATCGCGCAGGGCACGCCCGCGCAGGTCAGCCGCGACCCGGCCGTGATCGAGGCGTACCTCGGGTCGCACGCGCACGGCGGTCAGATGGGCCAGACCACCCCGGCAGACCTCACGCTGGACAAGGGAGGCGCGCATGCTTGAGGTCCGCGACCTGAGCGTGAAGTACGGGCATTTCATGGCGCTGCGCGGCGTGAACCTGACTGTGCAGCCCGGCGAGATCGTGGTGCTGCTCGGCGCGAACGGCGCGGGCAAGAGCACGCTGTTCCGCACCCTGAGCGGCCTGCAACGCTCCAGCGGTGGCAGCGCCACCTGGAACGGCACGGCCCTCACGACCGGCCGCCCGGAGTTCAACGTGGCGCACGGCGTGGCGCAGTGCCCGGAAGGCCGCCTGCTGTTCCCGGACCTGAGCGTCGAGAAGAACCTGCGCCTGGGAGCCTTCGTGCACCGCCGGGACGCCAGCGGCACCGCGCGGGAACTGGAACGCATCTACGAACTGTTCCCCGCGCTGGTCGAAAAACGCGGCGCGCCCGCCGGGAGCCTGTCCGGCGGGCAGCAGCAGATGGTCGCCATTGCCCGCGCGCTGATGGCCCGCCCGCAACTGCTGCTGCTGGATGAACCCAGCCTGGGCCTGGCACCACTGGTCGTTGAACAGGTGTTCCAGGCGGTGCAGCGCGTGAACAACGATGGCGTCTCGGTGCTGCTGGCCGAGCAGAACGCCTTCGCGGCGCTGGGCATCGCGCACCGTGGCTACGTGCTCGAGGGCGGCCAGATCACGCTGGACGGCCCGCAGCAGGCGCTGATGACCGACGACCGCGTGCGCAGCGCGTACCTGGGCGTCTGATGACCTCCCCGGCGGTCCCGGCTGTCCGGCAGGGCGTGTCACTGGAGCGTCTCGCCCGCTGGGAAGCGCACCTGAAGACCCGGTACCTGGACACCGGCATCCTTCCGAACGCCCTGACCCTGGTGTACCGCCGGGGCGAGACCGTGCACCAGCACGCGCAGGGCCTCGCGGACGTGGAGGGAAGCGTGCCGCTGCGGGACGATCACATCTTCCGCATCTACTCCATGACCAAACCCATCACCAGCCTCGCGTTCATGATGCTGGTCGAGGACGGCCTGACCACCCTGAGCGACCCGGTCAGCAGCGTCCTGCCGGAGTGGTCGAAGCTGGGCGTGTGGACCGGCGGCACGCACGGCAGTTTCACGCGCAAGGCGCCGCGCCGCCCCATGCAGATGGTGGACCTGCTGCGCCACACGGCCGGCCTGAGTTACCACATTCAGCAGGGCGGGCACCTGGACGCCACGTACCGTCAGCTGGGCCTGGGCGTGAAAACCACCCTGCCGGAATTCGTCGCGGCCCTGGCGGACCTGCCGCTGGAACACGAGCCGGGCGAGCACTGGCACTACTCGGCCGCCACTGACGTGCTCGGGTACGTGATCGAACGCCTGAGCGGACAGCCGTTCGAGACGTTCGTGCACAGCCGCATCCTCGGGCCGCTGGGCATGACCGACACGGCCTTCGAGGTTCCGGCCGACAAACTGGCCCGCTTCATGCCCTGCTACGCCCTGACCCCGCAGGGACGCGTGCTGTTCGACCCGGCTGCCGGACGCTTCGCGCGGCCGCCCCGCTTCGTGTCCGGCGGGGGCGGGCTCGTCTCGACGGCCGCCGACTACCTGCGGCTGTGCCGCCTGTTCCTGCGCGGCGGCGAACTGGACGGCACGCGCCTGATCAGCCCCAAGACCCTGGAACTCATGACCCGCAACCACCTGCCCGGCGGGGCCGACCTGGCCCGCATGGCCCTCTCGCCCATCGCCGTACCTGAATCCAGCGCCGCCGGGGTGGGTTTCGGACTGGGATTCGCGGTCACGCTGGACCCCGTGCGCACCATGCGCGCCGGAAACGCCGGGGACTACTCGTGGGGCGGCGCGGCCGGCACGTACTTCTGGATCGACCCGGTCGAGGATCTCGCCGTGATCTTCATGACCCAGCTGCTGCTCTCCCCCGACCGGGTCCGCGACGACCTGCGCACCTTCGTGTACGCCGCCCTGACCGACACGCCCACCACACCCCACAGCCTCGCCTGATAGAGCTTGCGTCCGCTTCGCAGGCAACCCGGAAGAACGCCGGAGGGCTCATACGGACTCGGATTGAATGGGCTTTGCAGCCCATTGATCCGAGTCCGTATTACAGCAGGTGAGCGAATACCATGCGGTCTGCCGCGCCTGCCACGAACAGCAGCGCCAGGTACAGCATCGAGTACAGGTAGAGTGGCACGGCCACGCGCCGCTCGACCTTGTGACCGCCCATGACGTGCCGGTACAGCCGCCACGACAGCACCAGGAGCCACGCGCCCAGCCCGGCCGCCGCAACGAAGTAGATCACGCCTACCTCGCGGAAGAACACTGGCATCAGCGATAGCACCACCGTGTAGATGGCGTACAGACCGATCTGTGCGACCGTCAGTTTGTCGCCGTGCACCACGGGCAGCATGGGAATCCCGACCTCGCGGTACTCTTCTTTGATCATCAGGGCCAGCGCCCAGAAGTGCACGGGCGTCCAGAAGAAGATGATGGCGAACAGGAACCACGCGAACAGGTTCAGCTCGCCTGTCACGGCCGCCCAGCCCACCAGCGGCGGGAAGCATCCGGCCGCGCCGCCCAGCACGATGTTGTGCCAAGTGTTGCGCTTGAGCAGTTGCGTGTACACCACCACGTACGTCAGGAAGCCCGCCAGGCTCATCCAGGCGGCCAGCGGCGTGGCCCACACCCACAGCATCACGAATGACAGCACCTGCAGGGTCCCGCCGAAGATCGCGGCGCTGCGCGTGCTGATCAGGCCGCTGGTCGTGGGCCGCTGCGCCGTGCGCGCCATCTTGATGTCGATATCGCGGTCGATGATCATGTTGAACACGCCCGCCGAGCCTGCCGAGGCGTACCCGGCCACGCTGACCACCAGCAGCAGCCACCCGCCCGGCCAGCCGCGCTCGGCCATGAACATGGCCGTCACGGTCGTCCAGAGCAGCAGGCTGATGACCTTCGGCTTGGTCAGCGACAGGTAGTCGCGCCAGGTGGCGCGCGCCCGTGGGGCTCCGGCGTTCGCCGGAATGGATTCGGTCGTCATACGTTCACTTCCCTTGATCGGCCCTGCCCGGCGGGCGGGGTGCTGTGGCCCGCCGCGCGGGGCTGCACCCGCAGCGCACTCAGGGCGCGGTACACCAGCATAACCGTCACCAGCCACAGTGCGCACGCCAGCAGCAGGTGCGTCAGTTGCATCCACGCCGGGGCTTTCAGGGCCACGTTCGAGAAGCCCGCTACCATCTGCGCGGCCAGCAGCGCCCACACGGCCGCGCTCCAGCGGTTCGTCTCGGCGCCCGGCCGTTCGCGGCGCAGGAACACGCCCAGCCACACCAGGAATGCGCTGGTCAGCACGGCCAGCATGGGGTGCACCACCCGCAGGTTCTCGATCACGCCCGCCGTCCCCGCGAAGTCACGCTTGACCGTCTCGATGGGCGTGCTGCCGTCGGCCGGGAGGAACAGCAGGTCGCCCAGCGCCGTGACCGCGCCCGCCATGCCCAGCACCAGCAGCAGGCCCAGGCCCACGTAGCTCCACGCGCCCACCAGCCCCTGACGCCGCAGCCGCAGGCCCGGCGCGCCCGACGCCCACAGCGCCGTGAGCAGCAGCGCGCCCAGCAGCAGGAACGTGTTCGCTAGGTGGACGCCCTGCACGAATCCGCGCGCCGGATCGGTACTCTGGGCGGTCAGGCCCAGCAGGACCTGCACGCCGCCGACCAGTCCCTCCAGGATGATCAGGCCCAGGCTCAGGGCAGCCCCGAAGCGCGCTGGGTGCCCGCGCCCCGTGGAACGGAATGCCAGAAAGACCAGCGTGATGGCGAGCAGGCCACTGGCCCCGCTGGTCAGGCGGTGACTGAATTCGATGACCGTGTGCAGCGTGGGGCTCTGCGGGACGACCACGCCGTTACACAGCGGCCAGTGGTCCCCGCAGCCCGCCCCGGCCCCGCTGATGCGCACGACCGCGCCCCACAGGATCACCAGCACGTTATAGATCAGAGCCGCCCAGGCCAGCCGGGGGAGCCAAGCGCCCGCAGCCGCGCGGGGAACTGTCAGCGTTCCACTCATGTTTCACCTTCCTCGCCGCCAGGGCACCCTGGCGGGGCGGCGGTCAGCGCCTCGCATTCTACCCGCCTCCCCTGGCAGCCGATTGTCCCCCGCCGCCCCGGGAACGGCGGACACCTGCCCTGCACCCCGCCCCGTACACTGAGGCCGATATGGCGGAAACGATCAACCAGTGGGCGGTCATCACGATCGTCCTGAGCGGCCTGGCCCTGTGTGTGGGCGTGTACCTCATCCGGCGCGGCATGCGTGAGGCGCACATGCGCGCCATGATCGTCGCCACGTCCCTGGCGACCATCTTCCTGGTCCTGTACCTGACCCGCCTGGGCCTGGGCTACGAGAAGAAGTACGCGGGACCCGAGGAGTGGCGCACGGCGTACTTCGCGCTGCTGATCAGTCACATTATCCTGGCCGCCCTGAACCTGCCGCTGGCCCTGGGAGCCCTGTGGAACGCCGTCAAGGGCCTGAAGGCCGCCGGGAACCTGGGGAACATCGACGCCCCGGCGGCGCGCGGCTACTTCAACCGGCACCGCGCGTGGGTGCGCTGGACGGTCCCGGTGTGGCTGTACGTGGCCGTGACCGGCTGGATCATCTACCTCGTGCTCCACCAGTACGGTGAGGTCATCAAGGGCGGGTAAGGCCCTTAGGGGCGGGTCGGTTCCGGCGCGGGCCTACACTGCGGAACGTGAAGCCCGCGCCCGCCTCTGCCCTGCCCGCCAACGTGCTGCACCTGCCGGAATTCCGGGCCATGCTGGTCGCCGCGGTGACCAGCACCCTGGCCAGCCGCGCCGTCGCCCTGACCGTCGCGTACCAGCTGTACCAGTTGACGAAAGACCCCCTGACGCTGGGAATCCTGGGGCTGGTCGAGGCGATCCCGGCCCTGAGCCTCGCGCTGCTGGGCGGTGTGGTCGCCGACCGCAATGACCGCCGCCGCATCCTGCTGGCCACCATCAGCGTGGAGGTCCTGTGCGCCGTTCTGTTCACGCTGTACGCCCCGCACGCGCCGCAACACGGCATCTGGCCGCTGCTGGCGCTGATCTTTACGCTGGGAATCGCACGCGGCTTTTCCGACCCGGCCCTCCCGGCCTTCCAGGCGCAGGTCGTGCCGCGTGAGCTGCTGCTGCGGGCCAGTGCGTGGCGGTCCAGTGCGTGGCAGGCCGCCGCCATCATCGGTCCCGCGCTGGGCGGCGTGCTGTACGCCTCGGTCGGTCCGGCCGGGGCGTACGCTTTCGCGGCCGCGCTGCTGGCCGTGTCGCTGGCGTGCGTGGCGTACGTGAAACCCAAACCCCTTCCGGCCTTCACACCCGGCGAGGCGTTCGTGGACAGCATCAAGGCCGGACTGGCCTTCGTGATGGCGCGGCAGGTGCTGGTGGGCAGCATGGCACTGGACCTGTTCAGCGTGCTGTTCGGCGGCGCGGTCGCCCTACTGCCGGTGTTCGCCAGCGATATCCTGCGGGTCGGGCCGACCGGGCTGGGCGTGCTGGTCGCCGCGCCGAGCGTGGGCGCCCTGGCCGTCATGCTGTACGCCACCCGCCGCCCGCCCGGCAAGGGCGCCGGGCGCACCCTGCTGCTGGCCGTGGCGGGCTTCGGCGTGTGCATGGTGGTGTTCGGTCTGTCCCAGAACTTCATGCTCAGCGTGGCCGCCCTGATCGCCGCTGGCCTGTTCGACGGTATCAGCATGGTCATCCGCAACGCCACGCTGCAACTGAAAACCCCGGATCACATGCGCGGCCGCGTGAACGCCGTCAGCGGCATGTTCATCGGAGCCAGCAATGAACTCGGCGCGTTCGAAAGTGGCGTCGCCGCCCGGCTGCTCGGCACGGGCCGCAGCGTCTGGGTGGGCGGCGTGGTCACGCTGATCGTCGTGGCCGTCACGGCCGCCCTGGCCCCCGAACTGCGCGCCATGAACCTCGCCGACATCGAAGACTGACCCGGACCGTGGTTGAACAGTCTGCACAAACCGTTCAATCCGATCGGAGCGAGGGGGGCGCAGTCCAGAAGCGCGCGGCGTGACCTGCTACCCTGCCCGCATGAAACGCAGCATTCCGGAGTTGCAGCACTCCGCCGCGCCGCTGGTGATGGTCACTGCCTACGATTACCCCGGTGGGCGGCACGCCGAGGCGGCCAGCGTGGACCTGATCCTGGTGGGCGACAGCCTGGGCAACGTGGTGCTGGGCTACGACAGCACCGCGCCGGTCACGCTGGGCGACATGATCCACCATGCCCGCGCGGTGCGGCGCGGCGCTCCCGGCACGTTCATGGTCGTGGACCTGCCGTTCGGCACGTACCACACGGGCGTGCAGGACGCCATGCGCAGCGCCGTGCGGGTCATTCAGGAGACGGGCGCGGACGCCATCAAGATGGAGGGCGCCACGCCCGAAATCCTTCAGGTGGTGCAGACCCTGACCCGCAACGGCATTCCCGTGATGGGTCACGTGGGCCTGATGCCGCAGACCGCGACCGCGCAGGGTGGCCTGCGCGTGCAGGGCAAGGACGACGAGACAGCCCGCGCGACCCTGGAAGGGGCCGTGGCGCTGGAGGCCGCCGGGGCGTTCAGTGTGGTGCTGGAGGCCATTCCGGCACGACTGGCGAACCTGATCAGCGAACGCCTGAGCGTGCCCACCATCGGCATCGGGGCGGGCGTGGGCTGCGACGGGCAGGTGCTCGTCACACACGACCTGCTGGGCGTGTACGAGGGCGAGGACAAGAAGATCGCCAAACGCTACGCCGAGGTGGGCCGCCTGTCCCGCGAGGCCATCGAAACCTACGCCGCCGAAGTCCGCGCCCGCGCCTTCCCCACCCGCGAGAACTCCTTCGTCATGAAAGACGACGTGCTGGGCAAACTGTACTGATACGGACTCGGATTGAAGGGGCTTTGCAGTCCCTTCAATCCGAGCGAAGCGAGTGGGAGACAAGCGAGTGGAAGACAAGCGGGTTCCGGGCGTGGAGTTGGCAATCCGGTGAAGTTCCGGACTGTCAGCGAAACAGACGGCAGTCCGGATGAGCTTGCCCTGCTGGGCAGGTTCCATGGTTGAACGTCGATGGGTGCCGGAGTCGTTCCCGCGCTCCGTCTCCCATCAACGTTCAACCATCGTCCCTCACGGGTACAGGCCGCGCAGGGCGCGCGCTTCGAGAACGCGCGTGCAGGCGACGATGTACACGGCAGTGCGCAGGGTCACGCCGTGCTGCTCCTTGACGGCCCAGAGGCTCAAGAAGGCTTCGCTCATGATGCGGTCGAGGCGTTTGTTGATCTCGTCCTCGGTCCAGAAGAACGAGCTGAAGTCCTGCACCCACTCGAAGTACGAGACGGTCACGCCGCCCGCGTTGGCCAGCACGTCCGGGACGACGGTCACGCCGCGCTCGGCGAGCAGGTCGTCGGCGGCGGGAATGGTGGGGCCGTTGGCGCCCTCGACGATCAGGCGGGCCTTGATGCGCCCGGCGTTGTCCAGCGTGATCTGTTTTTCCAGGGCGGCGGGGATCAGCACGTCGCAGTCCACGTCCCAGAACTCGTCGCGTTTCAGTTCCTCGGTGCCGGGCAGGCCCAGGATGAAGCCGGAGCGGCGCAGGTGCCCGAGCGCGGCGGCCGGGTCGATGCCGGCGCTGGAGTACACCGAGCCGGTCACGTCCTGAATGGCCACGATCCGCGAGCCGTGCTCATGGAAGATGCGCGCGGCGGCCTCACCGACGTTCCCGAAGCCCTGCACGGCCACCCGCGCACCTTCGAGGGGCATGCCGAGTTTCTTCATGGCCTCGGCGCCCGAGACGAACACGCCGCGCCCGGTAGCGTCCGCGCGGCCCAGGCTGCCGCCCAGCGACACGGGTTTGCCGGTCACGACGCCGGTCGCAGTGCGGCCCACGTTCATGGAGTACGTGTCCATCATCCAGGCCATGGTCTGCGGGTTGGTGTTCACGTCCGGCGCGGGAATGTCCTTTTCCGGGCCGATGATCAGGCCGATCTCGGTGGTGTAGCGGCGGGTCAGGCGTTCGAGTTCCCCGGCAGAGTACCCGCGCGGATCGATGCGGATACCGCCCTTGCCGCCGCCGTACGGGAGGTTCACGGCGGCGTTCTTGACGGTCATCCACGCCGAGAGCGCCATGACCTCGCTGAGGGTCACGTCCTGGTGAAAGCGCACGCCGCCCTTGGCCGGGCCGCGTGAGGTGTTGTGCTGCACGCGGTAGCCCTCGAAGTGCGCGACCGTGCCGTCGTCGAGGTGAATGGGCACGTCCACGACCAGGATGCGTTTGGGCCGCTTGAGCGTCTCGACCCAGTACGCGAGTTTGCCCAGGTACGGCGTGACCCGCTCGACCTGTTCGAGGTAGATCTCGTACGGCCCGAGGTTGTTCGGGTCGAGGTAACTGGGAATGTCGTGCGCGCCGTACTTCTTCTGGGGCTGGTGGCCGGGGTCCTGATGGGCGGGGTCCTGGGTGGCGGTCATGGTGGGGCCTCCTTCGGAGGGGGGGGCAGGTGATGGTGGGGCAACGGGCTGGTGGGGCCGGGCGCGGGTTAGGGGTACAGGCCGCGCATGACGGTGGCGTTGTGCAGGCGGTTGAGCGCCAGGGCGTACGCGGCGGTGCGCATGTCAGTCTGGCGGGTGCGCATGAATTCCAGCACGGCGTCCACGGCGGCGTTCACGCGCACGTCAATGGCCGACTCGATCTCTTCTTCGCTCCAGAAGAAGTTGCTGGCATCCTGCACCCATTCGAGGTAGTTCACGACGACGCCGCCGATGCTGGCGATCAGGTCCGGGATGACCGTGACGCCCTGCGCGTGCAAGAAGCGTTCCGCGTCGGGCAGCACGGCGCGGTTGGTGGTTTCCACCACGTACCGGGCGCGCACGGCGTGGGCGTTCCCGGCGTTCACGCTGCCGTAGTCGTAGGCGAGCATCAGCAGGTCCACGTCCAGTTCGATGACCTCGTCGGCCGTGATGTCAGTGGCGAACCCACGCACCGTGCCGTTCGCCTCGCGGTAGGCGCTGAGGGCGTCGAGGTCCAGGCCGCTGCTGGCGTACGCCGCGCCGTCCTGGTCGCTGACGGCCACGATCAGGGCGCCGGCCGCCGCGAGGGTCTGCGCGGCCTTGCGGCCCCCGTCCCCGAAGCCGTACACGGCCACTCGGGCGCGCTCGACGGTCTCGCCGTTCTCGCGCAGGACGCGCGCGGCGACCAGCGCGGCGCTGCGGCCACGCGAGTCCTTGCTGCCGTAACTGCCGCCCAGCGCCAGGGGCTTACCGACCACCACGCCGCTGCTGGTCTGGCCCGTGTTCTCGTTGTGGGTGTCGAGCATCCAGGCCATGGCCTGCGCGTCCGTGCCGACATCGGGCGCCAGAATGTCCTCACTGTGGCCGATCAGTTCGACAAGTTCACTGGTGTAGCGGCGCAGCAGGCCCTCTAGCTCGTGGGCGCTGAGTTCGGTCGGGTCAACGTCCACGCCGCCCTTGGCGCCGCCGAGCGGCAGGTCGGCCACGGCCGCCTTGAGGGTCATGATCGCGGCGAGGACCTCGCACTCGTGGGCGCTGAGGCCCGCGTGCAGGCGTACCCCGCCCATGCTGGGGCCGCGTGAGGTGCTGTGAACGGTGCGGTAGCCCCGGAACACGCGGATACTGCCGTCGTCCATGCGGACCGGGAGGTTCACGCTAACCGTGCGCTTGGGGTACTTGAAGTACGCGAGGGACTGGTCGGTGACCTCGCAGTGGGGAAGTGCCTGCTGGAGTTGCTCCATGAGCCCCTGCCAGTTGAGTCCTGATGCCCGCATGAACGGTCTCCTTGGTCCTTCCGGGTCGGGAAGGCGGGTGGGTGCTTCCGGGGGAAGTCTCTGGTCCAGGAAGTCTCTGGTCCCGGAAGGTTGGTCCCGGAAGACTGGCCCGGGAAGACTGGCCCGGGAAGGTTGGGTGGTGAACGGAGGGGTTGGCTCCCGGAGCATACACGCCCCCGTGCAGTCGCATAGACAGGTGCGGGGCCTCGGTTGGCCTGCTGCCCGGGTGAGGTGAACGGATCGTACGCCCCAAGTTGTATCCAGTATTCAATCCGGCGTCAACCCCGGTGCAGCGCGCCCCTCACGCGCAAAACAGGAACCGTTTCCAGCGTGGCCCTCTTGCCTCTGGGTTCCCGGCGACCTGGCAAATGGCAGGTCGCGGCGAACAGACCTACCCTGCACACCCGGCTGCCGACCTGCTACCAAGCGTCCCGACCCGCAGGACACCACCCGAGGGGAACCGGCATGGTCCCTGCGCCGCACCCGGACCGGGGGGGCGCGCAACTGAACCGGACTGGGGGTAATTCGGTGCAGTCCCAGATCAATCTGGGCGGATGCGAGGAGGGACAACAGACGCCCATTTACGGTATGGAGCCGCAGGCGGTGCCCTCCTGACTGACGCGGACTGGAGCGCAGTCCATATCAGCCCAGCAGGCAGAGCAGAAACTGCGAGTGCGGGATCAACGCCCCATTGCAGCCTGGACGGTACTCCGGCGTGCGTCAGGTCAGGCGTTCAATCTCGCGCCGCGCCAGGCCTTCCAGCGCCGAGCGCGCTGGCGAGGACGGCAGCGCCCCCAGCGCCTCGATGGCCAGCCTTGCCCGGCGGCGAATCTCACCGCGCGTGTGTTCCAGCGCGCCTGACTGCGCGGCCAGCGTCCGCACGCGCTCCACGTCCCCCGGCTGCGCGGCCCGGCGTTCCACAATGGCGCGCACCTCGTCGGCGTGCGCGCCGTCCAGCAGCGCCAGCACGGGCAGCGTCGCCTTGCCCTCACGCAGGTCGCCGCCCACCGGCTTGCCGATCACGGCCTCCTCGCCCGACAGGTCCAGCAGGTCGTCTTGCATCTGAAAGGCCATGCCGTACTCGCGCCCGAACGTCGCCAGGGCCTCCTGGATGTGTGTGGGGGCGCCCAGCAGCACCGCCGGAGCCGACGCTGCCAGTTGGGTCAGGGCGGCCGTCTTGCCGTGAATCACTTGCAGGTAATGGCGGAGTTCGTACTCCTGGTACGCCGCGAGCTGAAACTGCAGCACCTCGCCCTCGCAGATCACGCTGGCCGTCTGCCCGAACAGGCGCGTCAGGACTGGCCCCCCCGGCAGGCCCGACAGCAGCACGAGCAGCCGCGACAGCATGAAATCACCACTCATGACGCTCACCACGTTCCCGAAGCGACGGAAGGCCGCCTGCTGACCCCGCCGCGTATCGGCGTCGTCGATCAGGTCGTCGTGCAGCAGTGACGCCGAGTGCAGCAGTTCCACACCCACGCCCAGGTCCAGCACGTCACTCCATCCGCCCGGCCCGCCGGGACGTGCGCCCAGCGCCTGCGCGGCCAGCAGGACCAGCGTGGGCCGCACGCGCTTGCCGCCCGCCGCGACCAGATCATCACCGATCAACTCGATGAACTCCACGTCAGAGCGCAGCACCTCACGCAGACGCGCGTCGAACGTCGCATCCGGAACGCACAGGTCCGCCACACCAGTCATGAACGCAGTATAGGAAACGCAGGTGGGGCAAAACGTACCGCTCACCTCTAAGACGGATTCCGATTGATTCGCTGCAATCCTGAAGCAATCCGAGCGGATGCGAATGGGAACAAGAGACGGATGCCGGGCATGGTGGTGGCACCCCGGTACGGTTCCCGGTTATGAACGAAACGGACGGCCGTCCCTAAGGCAGCCAGCTGCCACCTGCCCCGCCACCCGAACATGAAGCAAATGCCGGGGCGACCCTGCCCGCTTGTCCCTCGCCAGTCACATGCTCCTCATGGTAAAACCCTGGTATGGAAAGTGTCGTTGCTCTCTTCCGCGAACCCCAGCAGGCGCAGGGCGTCTTGCAGGCCCTGCAACAGCGTGGCTTCGAACGCGAACACCTCGGCTTCGCCCTGACCGACGTGGTCGCCGAGGAAGGCATCGCCCAGAACACCGGTGTCAGCCCCGAAGCTGGCGCGCCCGGCGGAAGTGCCAGCGTGCTGCGCGGCGCTTTTCTGGGCATGATCGGCGGCCTCGCCATCACCACGCCCATCTGGCTGCTGCTGCTGATCGTGCCCGTCACCCGTATTTTCCAGGAGGGCGGGCAGCTGGGGATGCTGTTCGGGGTGATCGGCGGCGGCGCTCTCGGGGCGCTGTTCGGCGCGCTGGCCGGCAGCGATCACGGCGACTACGTGAGCCTCCTGCGGCGCATGGGCGTCCCGGCGGCGCAGGCCGAGAAATTCTACGCCGGTCTCAAGGGCGGTCACGTCATGGTCATCGCCCGCGACCCCAGCGGCGCCCGCACCGACGAGGCCCTGAGCCTCATGCGCAAGCACGGCGCCATTAAACTCGACGACGCTGTTGGCGGCGGCCAGCTTCAGAGCGAACGCCACTGAACCAGTCGGCAGTCCGGGCGGCCCAGTCGAGGTCACTGGGCCGCCCGTTCGTTGATGGAGGGGAGCGGATGACGAAGTCATACGGACTCCGATTGAAGGGACTGCAAAAACTCTTCAATCCGAGCGAAGCGGGTGGGAGAGAAGCGGGTTCCGGGCGTGGAGTTGGCAAACCGGCGATGTTCCGGGTTGTCAGCGAAACAGACGGCAGTCCGTATCATGGACTCCGTCTATTTCGTTAACAAGATCTGTTCAAGCGGAGTAACTGCTCAGCACGATAAACACGGCAAAAAACGCTTGTTCCCGTTTTGTATGAGCATAATATTTACTGCAAATCTGCCTTGGACGAACCAATTCGCCCATATCGGCAATTTCAGTCATTTGAAAGCAGCTTCTTAGCAATTTATAGGGCTGAATTCAGATTCTGAGCAATTTACCCTGCTGAGCAGTTACCAAGCGGAGTCGGTATCAGCCGAACAGCCGCGCGGGATTCTCGACCGTCATCTGCTGCACCTGCTCGGCGCTCACGCCCCGGCCCTCTAGTTCCGGCAGGATGTCATCCGTCAGGTGCCGGGGGTGCCAGTCCTTCACGGCGCCCAGGATGGCGTCCGGCATGGGAATGGGGCGGCCCAGCCACTGCCAGATCGAATCGTGCGACAGCAGAATCCGGTCCGCTAAGCCCTCGCCCAGCAGGGTGCCCAGCACGTCCAGACGCTGCGCGTCGGTGGGGGTGCCCACCAGCCCCTGAAGGCCGAGACGGTCGAAGGCAATCCTCACGCCGTGCGACAGCGTCTCGCGGTGGTACGCGGGGTCCGTGTTGCCGTCCATGTGCCCGATCATGACGCGGGCCGGGTCCGCGCCGTGCTGAAGGAGCAACTGCGCCTGCTGCGGCCCCTGCCGCCCCTCCTGCGTGTGGGTGATGATCGGCACGCCCGTGTCACGCTGCACACGCGCGGCCGCCCGGAAGAACATCTGCTCGTACGGCGTGATCGCGTCGCGGCTGCTGGCGAGTTTGATCACCCCGGCCCGCACGCCGCTCGCGCCGATGCCCACCATGACCTCGTGGCGCATCAGTTCCTCGATCTCGGCCTCGCCGCCGCCCAGGGACGCGCGGAACTTGAAGTACGCCGTGGCGCCCTCACCCTCGTAGTAGTACCCGCTGCTGCACAGGATGCGCAGGCCGCTGCGTTCGCTCAGGTCCCGCAGGAACGCCGGGTCGCGACCACACTCGTTCGGGGTGGCGTCTACCAGCGTCCGCACGCCACGCGACAGCAGGCTGCGGGCCACGTCCGCGCAGGCGGTCAGGGCGTCCTCCCGGTCGAACGGGCCGAGCGTCAGGTCGCCCTGATAGCCGGGGTACCCGAACAGGACGTGCTCGTGCGGCAGGGTGAATCCCAGTTCGCTGGCGGGAACGGGGCCGGTAACGGTCTGTGCACTCATGCGGACCTCCTGAGGGCCGTGAAGCCCAGGTGATACGAAACCCAGATGGCAGGCCGCGCCCGCCCCCCGACTGATGTGCTGTATCAGGCGGTCATGCTTTCAGCCCGGGGAAGATACGTCAAGCGGCGACCTTCATCCGGGCCACACGAACGCCGGTTCGGTCGTGTCGGGCCACTGCGCGTTCAGGTCACGCGCCGGGCACCCGCCGCCCAGACCCTCAATGCGGGCCACGGGCACGGTCCCCACGCCGCTGCCGCACACCCACGCATGGGTCACCCGGGCCAGTTCGTGCGCGTGGACGGGTCGGGAGACGTGCGGCGTGCCGCGCAGGAAGGCAGCGCGGGTCACGGACGGGAGCCCGCCCGCCGGAACGACCAGTTGGCCGTCCAGTTCCAGCAGGGGCGAAGTGCGGCTGCCATCGACGAGCTGCCCGTGTGCATTCAGCAACCACCCCTCGAAGCAGGGCGCGGCCTCCCGCGCGGCCAGGCGGTATGGGAGGTAATTGCCGGTCTTGTGCGCGCCGAGCTGCGGGTGAACCTGCACGCCCGTCAGGCGAACGGTCACGCCGCCTTCTGGGCGAGGACCAGCCGTCAGGGAGCGCTCCGAGGCGAAGGTGCCGCTGTCGGTGACGGTCACGCGCAGCAGGCCCCAGGCGTGCGGAGCGGGCGGGGGCAGATCAGGGTCGGGGTCGGGCAGGCCCAGGAACGCGCAAGTGTGCCGCAGCCGCGCGAGGTGCGCGGGCCACAGCAGCGGCGCGCCCAGCCGCGTGCGGACGGTCGTGAATGCGGTCGCGCCGTGCAGCCACGCCGGGTCGTTCACGGCGTCCGGAAGGGCCTTCACCACGGCCCTCTCACCGCTGCCGCCACGCGGCGCTGAGGGTCAGCCAGTTGCCCAGCAGGGTGCGCCCGGCGGGACTCAGGACGCTTTCCGGGTGGAACTGCACGCCCCACGCGGGCCGCCCCGGCACCTCCAGCGCCATGACCTCGCCGTCCGCGCTGGTGGCCGTCACGAACGCCGGGTTCAGGCCACGCACCACCAGCGAGTGGTAGCGCCCGAACGGCGCGTCCTGCGGCACGCCCCCGAACAGTCCGGTTCCGGTGTGCCGCGCGAACTCGGGCCGCCCGTGCACCGGCGGCGCGCGTTCCACCCGGCCGCCCAGCACCTGCCCCAGCGCCTGATGGCCCAGGCACACGCCCAGCAGCGGCACACGCCCGTCCAGGCAGGCGCGGGTCAGGGGCAGTGTGACGCCGCTGGAGTCCGGTGTGCCGGGGCCGGGGCCGACCAGCACGGCGTCCGGGGTCAGGGACAGCAGGTCTGTCAGCGCTTCGTCCTGACCGCGCACGTCCACCTGCGCGCCCAGCACCCGCAGGTCATGGACCAGATTCCAGGTGAACGAATCGCGGTTGTCGAGCAGCAGGACCCGCAACCCCGTGCGCGCGCCTGCGGGCTCCGGCGACCACGGCACGCCCGGCGTGGGCGGCGCGGGCGGCCGCGCGCCGCGCCCTGGCACGCCCGCCAGCACGCTCAGGAGGGCCTGGGCCTTATGCACGGTCTCCTGCGCCTCGCGTGCGGGGTCGGCGTCGATGACAGTCCCCCCGCCCGCGCGGACCTGTACCGTCCAGTTCTCCCGGTCCCCTGTGCCCTCTCTGCTGGAGTCAGCCTCCGTCAGATCGCCAGCCTCCGTGCGGGTAAAGGCCGCGGTGCGGATCAGGATGTTCAGGTCCACGACCGCGCCGCTCACGATGCCCAGCGCCCCGGTGTACCAGCCGCGCGGCCCCGGCTCCAGCGACGCGATGACCTCCATGACCCGCTCCTTGGGCGCGCCCGTGATCGTCCCGCCCGGGAAGGTGGCGGCCAGCACCTCGCGCAGCGTCACGTCCGCGCGGGCCTGGGCCGTGACCTCTGACACCAGATGCATGACGTGGCTGTAGCGTTCGACCAGCATCAGGTCCGGCACCATGACGGTGCCCGGCGCGGCCACGCGGCCCAGGTCATGCCGCACGAGGTCCACCAGCATGGTGTGCTCGGCGACCTCCTTGGCACTGGCGCGCAGTTCGGCTTCCAGGGCGGCGTCCTCGGCGGGCGTCTCGCCGCGCCGCCGGGTGCCCGCGATGGGCCGCGCACCCAGCTCATCCCCCAGCCCGCCCTGATCACGCTGCCACCGCACCAGCCGCTCCGGACTGCACGACACGACCACCTCGGTGCCCAGGTCCGCGAAGGCCATGAACGGACTGGGGTTCACCTCCCGCAGCCGCAGGTACGCGGCCAGCGGATCACCGGTCGCCCCGGCCTGCACGCCGCGCGACAGGTTCACCTGGTACACCTCACCGGCGCGGATCAGGTCCTGCACGGCCCGCACGCCCGCCGGGTAATCCACATCGTCCGCCCCGAAGGGCCCCACGCTCAGCGCCGGCTCCGCTCCGGGGTCAAGGGCGAGCAGCGCCGCCCAGTCCACGTGCGCGTCCCCCACGATCTCCAGCGTGCCCGCCATGCGGTCCCACACCAGACCCGACGGGTACTCGCCCCACCACATCGCCTCACCGTGCGGGGCGTGCGCGGCCAGCCCGAACGCGCGGGCCGCCTCGTACTTCAGGCCGCCCAGGCACGCCGGAAAGAACGCCCTTCCCGGCGGGCGGGGCGGGAGGTCGTGCGACACCCGCACCGGCCACGCACTCAGGAACGACCGCGACCCGTACGGCACGACCGGCCCCAGCGACTCCAGCAGCACCACGCCCGGCGCGCCCGCGGTGCGCAGGCGCAGCAGTACGTCCGCTGGGGAGAGCCGGGCAGGAATAAGGCGACTGGCAAGGAGGCGGTCAGGCGGGACAGCGGGGCCGTTCACGGGCCGGATTCTACCGGGCGCGGCGCCCCGGACGGTCCCGCTGCCGCGTGCACCTGCACCTTCGCGGCCAGCGTGCGCTCAAAGACGGACTCCGGCTGAACGGTTCCCAGCACCATTTGACCCGAGTCCGTACGCCAGGAACTGTGCTCCGTTGCACCCAGGGAAGTCTGTTGTTTCTACACGCATCCGCCTGGACTCCATCGGACCTGCACAGACTCAACCGCCGTCCGTAGCAGTCTTGAATTCCTTACACTCCACCCGGAATTAGGGGGTAGAATGACTGGCATGTGGGTGTCGACCAAAGCACAGTACGGCCTGCGAGCCCTGATTGAGATCGCGCGCCGAGGCGGCGAGGCTGTACCCCTCAAGGACGTATCTGAACGTCAGGGCATCAGTCAGCACTATCTGGAGCAGATCGCCAGCAACCTGCGCCGCGCCGGGTTCATCAAGAGCATTCGCGGCGCTCACGGCGGCTACCGACTGGCCCGCCCCGCCCATGAAATCAACGCCTATGACGTCGTGACCGCCATGGAGGGCAGCATCGCGCCCGTGCAGTGTGTCGAGGACAATCACGTCTGCGACAGCCAGAACGTCTGCGGCACCCAGGACCTCTGGTACCGCGTGGACAGTGCCCTGCGTGACGTGCTGGGCGGCACGACCCTGGCCGACCTGATCGAGGAAAGCGACCGCCAGCAGCACGCCCGCCTGGTGCAGCTCGAACCCCACTACCCACCGCTGGGGTGACCGCACACACCGGATACGGGGAGAGGGGCCGCGCCGGTTTCTCTCCCCTCCGTTATTCTGGGGTCCGTGTACCGTTCGCTGATCAAGCCGCTGCTGTTCCGCCTGGACGCCGAGGACGCCCATCACCTCACCATTGCCGGACTGGAACTCGCGTCGCGTGTGCCCGCGTGGCCTGCCCTGGTCCGCCGCCTGACCGCGCCCGTCACGCCCGCGCTGACGCAGTCGTTGTGGGGGCGCACCTTCAGCAGCCCGGTCGGACTGGCCGCCGGGCTCGACAAGAACGGCGTGGCTGTCCCTGCCTTCAGCGCCCTGGGCTTCGGGTTCCTGGAGGTCGGGACGGTCACGCCGCTCCCGCAGGCCGGGAATGACCGACCCCGCCTGTTCCGCCTGCCGCCCGACCAGGCGCTCATCAACCGCATGGGCTTTAACAACCACGGCGCGGCGGCGCTGCACGCCCACCTGCACGCCCTGCAACGCAGCGCGCCCGTGTGGGTGAACATCGGCAAGAACAAACTCACGCCCAACGAGGCCGCCACCGACGACTACCTCAGGTGCGTCACTGTCCTCCAGGACGTGGCCGACGCCTTCGTGGTCAACGTCAGCAGTCCCAACACGCCGGGGCTGCGCGCCCTGCAGGGGGCCGACGAACTGGCCGCGCTTGTCCGGGCCGTGGTGGACGGCGTGGAACGCGGGCGCGTGCGGGCCCTCAGCGCCCCGCCCGTCCTGGTGAAACTCGCGCCGGACCTGCACCCCGCCGACTTCGAGGCCAGCGTGGCCGCCGCCGTGAACGCCGGAGCGTCGGGTCTGATCATCAGCAACACCACCCTGAACCGCAGCGGCCTGAGCCACCCGCACCGGGCGCAGGCTGGCGGCCTGAGCGGACGCCCCCTGACCACCCGCAGCACAGAGCTGATCCGCGCCGCGTACCGACAGACTGCCGGGCGTACCCCCATCGTCGGCGTGGGCGGCATTTTTACCGCGCAGGACGCCTACGACAAGATCCGCGCCGGAGCCTCCCTGACCGAAACGTACTCTGCGCTGATCTACGAGGGTCCGGGCCTCGTGCGCCGCCTCCACACCGGCCTGAGCGCCCTGCTGGAACGTGACGGCCTGCGCACCGTCAGCGAAGCGGTCGGCGTGGACGCCTGAACCCAACAGCCCCTGAACCCGGAGCCACGCCGCGCCTGTCCCTTCAGCCCGTAACTTTCAGGCCGATGATGGCCACGACCATCAGCGCCATGAACGCCAGCCGCGCCGGACTGGCCGACTCGCCCAGCAGCACGATGCCCAGAATCCCGGCCCCGACCGCGCCGATGCCGACCCACACGCCGTACGCGGTGCCGATAGGCAGGGTCCTGGTCGCCAGTCCCAGCAGGGCCATGCTGGCGATCATGCTGCCGACCGTGAGAACCGTGGGGAGCGGGCGGGTAAAGCCCGCCGTGTACTTCAGACCGATGGCCCACCCGACTTCCAGCAGACCGGCGATCAACAGCAGCGTCCATGCCATGTGAACCCTCCAGGAACGGGTGGTCAGGTCGGTTGACGGGGTGATTGCCCATACCAGCCTGAACCGAGAGAAACGAGAAACCGTTTGGCCGCGAAGCCCGCAGACGCGACATTATCCCGGAGGCGAATCTGAAAGTTGCGGCGGGCGGCTGCGCGGCCCTCATGCACGGCGCGCAGCGGGTGGGCATGATAACAGGGTTCATAAGCGCTCCCGCCGCGCCGACTGGACGCTGATCAGGACACTTGCCCGTCCCTCATGGTGTCTCATGGGGGGTATGCCTGACCGGTCGGTAGAATTCGGGGCGCGTGCCGCTCTGGCAGAACGCACGCGGGCGTTCCGTGTGACGCGCACAACCCCGTATGACGCTTTAGACTGCAAGCAGAGGAAAGGAGTGAAGTTGAACACCAAACACCGCCACAGCGGCACACGGAGGCGACCCATCACGCGGCCCATCGCGGCGGCGTTCCTGGGCGCCACACTGCTCACCGGCTGTCAGCAGACCAACCAGTTCCTGTTCATCGGGGACCTGGCGTCTGCGTACAACCGCGAAATCTGGTGGATGAGCGTCTGGGCGATTGTCCTGTCGATCATCATCTTCGTCGGCGTGTCGTACGCGCTGTTCTACACGGTCAACAAGTTCCGTGAGGACCGCCACGACGCGCCCCCCGCGCAGTTCCACGGAAACAACCGCCTGGAGGTCATCCTGGTGGCCGTGCCCGTGGTGATCGTGTTCGGCCTGAGCATCCTGACGGTACGTACCATGGCGATCCTGAACCCCACGCCCGCCCAGGCGACCAAGATCGACGTGCTGGGCAAGCAGTTCTGGTGGAACTTCGCATACCCCGAAACGACCAGTGACGCGGGCGGCGTGGTCACCAACGGCAACGAGATCATCATGCCGACCAAGCAGCCGGTCGCGCTGACCATCACCAGCGGCGACGTCATCCACGGCTTCTGGGCGCCGAACATCGGTGGCCAGCGCGCCGCCATGCCCGCCGTCAAGAAAACCTGGCAGATCGACACGACCCGCGCTGGCGTGTACCAGGGCAACTGCTCGCAGCTGTGCGGCGGCTCGCACGCCAACATGCGCTACAAGGTCGTGGCCCTCGACCAGGACCGGTACAACACGACCCTGGCTGCCATGAAAGCCTACCGCGCCCCCGAGCCCGCCCCTGGCAGCGCCGAGGCGCGCGGCTACGCACTGTTCATGCAGGGCAAGGCCAGCACCCAGGCCGTGGCCTGCGCCGCCTGCCACCGCGTGCAGGGCACGCCCGCCGCCGGCGCGGCCGGTCCCGACCTGAGCTTCTTCGGCACGCGCCGCACCCTGGGTGCCGGCATGTGGGAAGCCATGACCGCCGACCGCTGGGCCGAGCCGAAGGCCAAAGAGCACCTGCACGAGTGGATAAAGCACAGCCCCACCGTGAAACCCGGCAGCCTGATGCCCACCTACGACGGCAGCGAGTACCTCAGCAAGGGCCAGAAACTCAAGGGCGGCGTCCTGACCGACACCGAGATTGATGATATTTCCGCGTACCTGCGCAGCCTCAAACTGCCCGAGGAAGCGGACTACTGGAGCGGCACGCCAAACTACGGCGCGAACGCCAGCGGAGGCACCCAGTGACCGTTCAGCACGCACCACTTCAGAAGTCCAGCGCCCGCCCCGGCGTGTGGGCCGTCCTGAAGGACTACATGATGACCACCGATCACAAGAAGATCGGAACGCTCTACATCCTGACCAGCATCATCGGCTTCGCCGTGGCGGGTCTGCTGGCCGTGGGCATCCGCCTGCAGCTGGCCGTGCCTGACAACACCTTCCTGGTGGGGAACACCTACAACCAGGTGCTGACCCTGCACGCCGCGCTGATGATCTTCTTCTTCCTGATTCCGATCGGGCTGTTCGGCTTCGGGAACTGGTTCCTGCCGCTGCAGCTCGGCATCCGCGACGTGGCCCTGCCACGCATCAACACCTTTGCGGTGTGGCTGTTCATCTTCAGCCTGATTCTGGTCATCACGGGCCTCGCCAACGGCGGCGCGCCCGGCGTCGGCTGGACCTTCTACTACCCCCTGAGCGTGGACGCCAACCAGACCGGCGTGGCCGTCCTGATGGTGGCGCTGACCCTGAACGGCATCGCGTCACTGCTGGGCAGCGCGAACTTCGCGGCGACCATCGTGAACATGCGCGCCCCCGGCATGAGCCTGTGGAAGATGCCCATCTTCGTGTGGAGCATCTTCGCGACCAGCATCCTGCAGCTGATCTCGCTGGGTGGCCTGACCGCTGCCGCGCTGGTGACGTACCTGGAACTGAAGCTGGGCCTGAGCATGTTCAACCCCGGCATCGGCGGCGTGCCCGTCTTGTTCCAGCAGTTCTTCTGGTTCTACTCTCACCCGGCCGTGTACGTCATGCTGCTCCCGTACCTGGGAGTCGGCGCGGAAATCGCCAGCACCATGGCCCGCAAGCCGCTGTTCGGTTACCGCGTGATGGTGTACTCGATCCTGGCCATCGTGCTGGTCAGCCTGCTGGTGTGGGTGCACCACATGTTCGCCGTGGGCCTGCCCGACTCCTGGCAGATCGCGTTCATGATCGCTACGCTGATTGTGGCCGTTCCGACCGGCGTGAAGATCTTCAACCTGATCGGCACGCTGTGGGGCGGACGCATCGTCATGAAGAGCCCCACGTACTGGCTGGTGGGCTTCATCTTCAACTTCCTGGTCGGCGGGATCACCGGCGTGAGCCTGGGCATGATTCCCTTCGATTACCAGGTCACCATGTCGTACTACGTCGTGGCGCACTTCCATAACGTGATGATGTTCGGCACGGCGTTCCTGGCGATGGGCGGCCTGTACTACTGGTGGCCCAAGATGACCGGCCGCTTCCTGAGCGAGAAGCTGGGGCTGTGGCACTTCTGGCTGTTCATGATCGGGTCCTGGATGACCTTCCTGCCGCAGTACATCCTGGGCCTGCTGGGCATGCCCCGCCGCTACTACACCTACCCCGAAGGCAACTTCGCCTGGAGCGAACTGAACCTGATCAGCACGCTGGGCGCGGTCACGCTGCTCTTCGGCGGCGCCGTGTGGGTGTGGAACATGATCCAGAGCTTCCGTGCGCCTGCCACCGCCAGCGCCAACCCCTGGGGCGGCTTCACGCTCGAGTGGACGGCGGCCAGCCCGCCCGCCCCTTATAACTTCGCGCACGAGTTCCCCACCAACTTCCCCACCGAACGCCCCCTGTACGACTGGGAGCAGCGTGGTGAAACCCTGACCCCCGTGGACCCCAAGACCATTCACCTGCCTGTGGACAGCTGGGGCCCCTTCCTGACCGCCGCCGCGCTGCTGCTGATGGGTTACGGCCTGAGTTTCGGCTGGTTCACCAACTACACCCCGACCGGCGGCCTGAAGCCCTTCTTCGACGCGGCGCCCGGCCACGTCTTCGCCTCGGTGGTGCTGTACATCAGCATTCCGCTGTTCCTGCTGGCCCTGTTCAAGTGGGCCGGTACGCGCGAGTATGACGTGCCCGTCGCGCACCACCACCTGACCAAGTACGACAACGGCTTTATGGGCATGAGCTGGTTCATCATCAGCGAAATCGGCCTGTTCGGCGTGCTGATCGCCGGGTACGTGTACCTGCGCGTCATCGGGGCCGCCGAGCCGCCCGCGCTGCGCCCGAACATCTGGCTGGCCGCGCTGAACACCCTGGTGCTCGTCACGAGTTCCTTCGTGATTCACCGCGCCGAGCAGGACAACCACCACGGCAAGTTCACCCGCTTCCGCCTGGGCCTGTTCATCACCCTGATCCTGGGCGCCGTGTTCATGATCTTCCAGGTGTACGAGTTCACGCTGTTCGGCGTGGAAAGCGACTGGAAACAGAACCTGTGGCAGGCGTGCTTCTTCACCATCGTCGGCCTGCACGGTCTGCACATCCTGATCGGAGGGACGGGCGTCGCCCTGCCCTTCTACCAGGCCATGACCGGCAAGATGGACAAGTACAACCACGGCTCCATCACGCCCGCCAGCCTGTACTGGCACCTGGTGGACGTTGTGTGGCTGCTCATCGTCGCCATCTTCTACGCCTGGTAAACGCCTGGTCACCACAGACCGCACAAGCAGAGGGGACGCCTGAGAGGGCGTCCCCTTCGCGTTGTGTGGGGCGTTATGTGGAAAGGCTTGTGTGGGCGGCAGGTCGGCGCTGCCTGCGCCCTGCCTGCCCTGCCGTGGGACACGTCGCCCCGCTCCTCTCCTCTATCCTGGCGGATATGACGGTGTTCTGGCGGGGAGTGACGGCAGTTCTTCTGGTGGTGGCGGCGGCGCTGGCGGGATTGCTGGTGTACCGGCAGGTGTCGCCGGGTGTGCGGGGCGGGGACGCGCTGGATACGCCGCTGGCCCTGCCGCCGCTGCCGCTGGTCAGCGACCGGGGGACCGCGACGACGCTGGCCGCCTCGGACGGGCGGGTGCGGCTGGTGTTCTACGGGTTCGTGCGCTGCCCGGACGTGTGCCCGGCGACGCTGGCCAGCCTGAAGAACAGTGTGGCGGCGCTGTCGCCCCAGCAGCGCGCGCGGGTGCAGGTGCAGTTCATCACGGTGGACCCGGGGAACGACACGCCGGCCGTGGTGCGCGCGTACCTGGACCGTTTCGATCCGGCATTCACGGGCCTGACCGGGAAGGCGGCCACCATTGACGAGGCGGCGCGGGTGATGTTCGTGGCGAACGTGGCCCCCATGCCGGCCGGGGATCACGGCGCGCATCTGGACGCCACGCACCCGGACGGCACGCATCTGGACGGCGCGCATCTGGACGGCACGGGGCAGGGTGCGGGCAGCGAGCAGAACGCACAAGCGGGCATGGCGGCGCGGCTGCACGGGGATCAGGTGAGCGTGGTGGACAGGCAGGGGCGCTTCGTGCGGGTGTATGGCAACGGAGCAGTGGTGGACGGCACGCTGGACCGTGACCTGCCGGGACTGATCCGGGCGTACGCGGCCCCATGACGCCCGGCCGGGGTGCGGAGGCCCGACGGTCCAGGCCGTATTCCGCTGATAGCGAAGTTGCGGTACACTCTCTGTTATGACCGAACCGCTCGACGCTGCCCTGCGTCCCAAGACCCTGGCCGAGTACGTGGGTCAGGAGAAACTCAAGGACAAACTCGGGGTGTACCTGCAGGCCGCGCGGGGCCGCAAGGAAGCGCTGGACCATACTCTGCTGTTCGGGCCGCCCGGACTGGGCAAGACCACCCTGGCACACATCATCGCTACCGAACTGGGCGTGAACATCCGCGTGACCTCGGGACCCGCCATCGAGAAACCCGGCGATCTGGCGGCCATCCTCACCAACAGCCTGGAAGAGGGCGACGTGCTGTTCATCGACGAGATCCACCGCCTGGGCCGCGTGGCCGAGGAGCACCTGTATCCCGCCATGGAGGACTTCAAGCTGGACATCGTGCTGGGCCAGGGACCGGCAGCCCGGACCATCGAACTGCCGCTACCGCGCTTTACGCTGGTTGGCGCCACCACCCGCCCCGGCCTGATCAGCGCGCCCATGCGCAGCCGCTTCGGGATTATCGAGCACCTGGAGTACTACACGCCTGAGGAAATCGCCCTGAACCTCACCCGTGACGCCCGTCTGCTGGGCTTCGGTCTGAGCGACGACGCCGCCCTGGAAGTCGGCGCGCGCTCCCGCGGCACCATGCGCATCGCCAAGCGCCTGCTGCGGCGCGTGCGCGACTACGCCGACGTGGCAGGCGAGACCACCATCGCCCTGCCCCGCGCGCAGGACGCCCTGGACCGCCTGGGCCTGGACAGCGCCGGACTGGACGACCGCGACAAGAAATACCTGGAAACCCTGATTCACCGCTTCGCGGGCGGCCCGGTCGGCGTGGACACCCTGGCCACCGCCATCAGCGAGGACGCCCTGACCCTGGAAGACGTGTACGAACCGTACCTGATTCAGCTGGGCTTCATCAAACGCACGCCGCGCGGCCGGGTCGCCACCGCGCACGCCTACGACCACCTGGGCCTGCCGGTCAGTGGCGGGGACGGCGACCTGGGCTTCTACACGAACTGAGCGGCACTACGTACACTGCGTTGATCTTGTAGATAAACCGCGCGGAGCGCGTAACAGAAGAAAGTACGTTGGAGCGGGAATGGAGAGGTTCCGGCGCTTTCCCGGAATCTCGCACTGTGAGCTTCAACGTACTTAACAGAGCGGAGCGCAGAGGCCGGGACGCAGGCGGCGCTGGCCGCGCCGGAGGCCCGGCGTCCCGCCTCCCCCTACACTTGAGGCATGAGTGAGTTGCAGGTACAGGTGTTCGGCACCCGCAAAAGCAAGGAGACGCGCGCCGCCGAGCGGTTCTTCAAGGAACGCAAGGTCAAGATTCACTTCGTGGACCTCAAGGAACGGCCCATCGCGCGCGGCGAACTGGCGCGGTTCGTGCAGAAGTTCGGCCTGAACGCCCTGCTGGACCTGAACGGCAAGGCGTACGAACGCAGCAACCTCGCCTACCTGCGCACCACCGAGGACGGCATGATCGCCAAGGTCATCGAAGAGCCGGACCTGCTGCGCCTGCCGCTGGTGCGGGCCGGGAAGCACCTGACGGTCGGCGAGGACCTGGACGGCTGGAAGGCCCTGCTGGCCGGCGGGTAATCGCCCATACGGCCTGCCGTCTGCTATGCCTGCTCGCGTCCGCTCGGACCCAATCGGAACTGCACCGAATCAATCGGATTCCGTCTCAGCCCCGCGCGGATTCCCGGGCCGGCTCGATGCGGATGCGGGTGTTGTGGAAGGTGCTGCCGCCGCCCAGGTCGGTGAGGGTCTGCGCGGTGATCTCGTTGATGCTGCGGCCGTCCGGGGCGCCCAGACCCCACCAGGTCCCTTCCAGGATGGCCGCGCCGGGCTGCGCGGCGTCCGTGACCTTCACGCGGCGCTGCACACTCCCGACCTCGCTGGTCAGCGTGGCGAGCTGCCCGTCGCGCACGCCGGACGCCCGAGCGTCCTCGGGGTGCAGGAGCAGGTGCGGCTCGCCGCGCTCGGCGCGGGTCAGGATGGGCAGGTTGCCGTACGTGCTGTTCAGGAAGTGATGCGCGGGCGGCGTGAGCAGCCGCACCGGGTACTCGGCGCTGAGCGTCGCCAGGGGTTCGCGGTGCGCGGGCGCGGGGCTGAGCTGCACCCGCCCGCTGGGCGTCTCGGCGCCGTGCGCGAACGGCAGAAAGCCGTCTGGGATGTTCAGGCGGACGCTGCCCTCGGCTTTCAGTCGCTCGGGGGTGACGCCCGAGAGCAGGGGCTGGTCGGTGGTCAGCAGCTCGGCCAGCAGGTCGTCCACCGTCCAGTACACGCTGGGTTCCGTCACGCCCAGCCTCCGCGCGAGTTGCTGAAACACCCATGAGTTCGGCCGGGCCTCGCCGGGGGCGTCGAGCGTGGCGGGGTTGTAGCCCAGGTAATGATGCCCGTAACTGGTGTACACGTCGGCGTGCTCGGCGAAGGTGGTGGCGGGCAGCAGGTAGTCGGCCAGGCGGGCGGTGTCGGTCATGGCCTGTTCCAGCACGACGACCAGCAGGTCGGGGCGCTGCAACCCGGCGCGGACCCGCCCGGCGTCCGGCGCGACGACCGCCGGGTTGCAGTTGTAGATGAACGTGGCCCCCAGCCCCTGTTCGGGCCGCAGGACGCCCGCGTACTCGTTCATGTTCACGTGCGGCGCGTCCGGGCGGATCAGGTGCGCGGCCCCCAGGCGGGCGCGGTTGAGTTTGAACGCCCCGCTGGTACTCAGGGTGCAGCCGCCGCCCCGCCAGCGCCAGTCGCCGGTCAGGGCGGGAATCAGGGTCACGGCCCGCAGGTTCGTGCCGCCGTGTTCATGGCGGGTCATGCCGTACCCCACCCGGAAGTACGTGGGCCGCGTCGTGCCGACCGCGCGGGCGAAAGCGCGGATCACGTCCGCGTCCAGCCCGGTGACCCCGGCGGTCCGTTCGGGCGTCCACTCGCGGGCCGCGCCGCGCAGTTCCTCGATGCCGGTGGTGGCCTGCGCAATGTAGTCGTCGTCGGTCCAGCCGTGCGCGAACAGTTCATGCATGATGCCCAGTGCGAGCGCGGCGTCCGTGCCGGGCCGGATCTTCAGGTGCTCGTCCGCGAAGGCGGCGGTGCGGTTCCGGTACGGGTCCACGCACACGATCCGCGCGCCCGCCCTGCGCGCCGCCGTCAGGTGCGGCGTCAGGTGACTGTTGGTACTGAGGGAATTAATGCCCCACAGCACGATCAGCCGGGCGTGCGCCACGTCGGCAGGGTCCACGCCGTAGCGGGTGCCGTAGCCCAGACTCCAGGCCTCGGTGCCGGCCGTGGCGCAGATCGTCTCATCGAGTTCCGGGGTGCCCAGCACGCGGAACAGGGCCTGCGCGTGCGCGCCTTCCATCAGGCCCATCGTACCGGCGTAGTTGTACCGCAGGACGCTCGCGGGCCCGCGCGTGTCGAGCAGCGTGCGCAGCCGCGCAGCGATGTCGTCCAGGGCCGATTCCCAGGTCACGCGCTCCCAGACCGGCTCGGCGTCCGTCTTCGCGTTCACGCGCCGCAGCGGGTACAGCGGACGCTCCGGGTGGTTCGCGCGGGCCGGGTAGTGCACGGTCTTGGCGCACGCAAAGCCCCTGGTGACCGGGTGCGCGGCGTCTCCCGTCACCTTCAGCATCCGCTCCGGCCCTCCCGGCGTGTCTCGGCCCACCGTGACCTTCAGGCGGCAGGCGTCCGGGCAGTCCAGCGGGCAGGTCAGCAGCACATCACGAGAAAGGGAGTCGGGGGCGGTCATACCGCGAGCATACCCGCCCGCGCACCACACCGGGAGGGCCGGGTGGAGTGGAGGGAGCAGGCTCTACGGCCTGCCACCTGTGGCGGGCCCAGCCCAGAACGGCGCCGGGTTACCAGCGAAACAGACGTATCAGACGGATTCCGCTTCATACTGCGGAATCGTAACTGCTCAGCAGGGTAAATTGCTCAGAATCTGAATTCAGCCCTATAAATTGCTAAGAAGCTGCTTTCAAATGACTGAAATTGCCGATATGGGCGAATTGGTTCGTCCAAGGCAGATTTGCAGTAACTATTATGCTCATACAAAACGGGAACAAGCGTTTTTTGCCGTGTTTATCGTGCTGAGCAGTTACGCGGAATCCGTCTATTGTTTCCACTCGCATCCGCACGGATTGAAGGGTCTTTGCAGCCCATTCAACCCGGAGTCCGTATCAGACGGTGAAGGTCACGCCGGTCAGCCGTTCGGACAGCGTCCAGAGGTTCGCGGCGTCCTCCTGATCATGCGAGCGTTTGTTCGAGGACACGCGCGCCGGGTTCCCGCCGAGTTCCAGCAGGCCGCTGGGGCCGTAGAACGCGCCGCCGGCCACGTCCGGTGCGGTCGCGGCGTACAGGCTGGGCAGCGCGCCTGCGGCCTGCGGCTGCGCGAACAGGCGGTTGGTGAGGTTCGAGCCGCGACTGTCGCCCTGCAACCCCGTGGCTGCCCAGCCGGGGTGCGCGGCGACGGCCAGCACGTCCTTCCCGGCGGCGCGCAGGCGACGCTGCAGTTCGTACGTGAACAGCAGGTTCGAGAGTTTGCTCTGCCCGTAGGCGGGCATGGGCGCGTAGGGCCGCACCTGCCAGTTGACGTCCGCGAGGTTCAGTTGCCCAAAGCGGTGCGCCGTGGAGCTGACCGTCACGACCCGCGCGCCCGCCGTGCGCTCCAGCAGCGGCATCAGCGCGGCGCTCAGGGCAAAGTGACCCAGGTGGTTCACGCCGAACTGCGTCTCGAAGCCCTGCGCGGTGCGGCCCAGCGGGGGCACCATGATCCCGGCGTTGTTCACCAGGATGTCCAGGCGGTCGTAGCGCGCCCGGAAGGCGTCCGCGAAGGCCTTCACGGAGTCCAGGTCGCCCAGGTCGAGGGTCATCAGGACAAGTTCGCCTTTCGGGTTCAGGGCGCGGATGCCCGCAGCGGCCTTCTCCGCCTTCTGCGCGTTCCGGCACGCCATGATCACGGTCGCGCCGCGCAGGGCGAGCACCCGCGAGGTCTCCAGGCCCAGGCCGCTGTTGGCGCCGGTCACGATCACGACCTTCCCGGTCTGGTCGGGCACGTCCGCTTCCGTCCACGCGCTGACCTTGCGGCCCCGCGCAAGGTACGCCAGTGGCCCCAGCGTATTCACGAACAGCCCCGCCCGCCAGGCCTTCTTGCTGCCGTTCACGGCCTCCGGGCGGCGCAGGCTCAGGTCAGCCCACGCCGCAGCGAACAGGCCCGCCTGCACCACGCCAGCCGTGATCAGAGCAGTCTTCTGGAGAGTGGACAGGTCAGTCGATTGTTTGATGGACATGCCAGGCATTCTGGCAGGGTCACATGAAGGTCCGGGTACCGTTCACCTGAAGGAACGCTGGGAATCCGGTCCACCGGCCCCTCTTCCCTTGACCATCTGCGCCTGGCCCTCTGGCCCCTTGCGGCGGGGCGGTCAGTCCCAGATGGGCCGGGCGCTCTCGGGGTTCGCCAGTCGTGCGGACTCGCCCTGTTCCAGCCCAGCGATGCGCTGCATGTCCTCGTCGGTCAGGCGCAGGGTCAGGGCGCCCAGGTTACTTTCCAGGTGCCTGCGTTTGGTGCTCGACGGAATCACCGAGTACTCCTGCGCCAGCGCCCAGGCGAGCGCCACCTGCGCGGGCGTGGCGCGGTGCGCGCGGGCGATGGCCTGCAGGGTGGGGTCGTCCATGACCTTCCCGACGGCCAGCGTCATGTACGACGTCAGGTGAAGGCCCTCGCCGCGTGCGAACTCCGCCAGGCGGCGGTTTTGCAGGTACGGGTGGATCTCCACCTGGTTCGTGGCGATGGGCACGTCACCCAGAATCGCGCGCGCCTGCTTCAGACCCTCGATGTTGAAGTTCGACACGCCGATCTGCCGGGTCAGGCCCTGGTCGAGCGCGTCCGCCAGGGCTTTCAGGTACTCCTCGGGCTTGACCGGGCCGTTCGGGACGGGCCAGTGGATCAGGGTCAGGTCCACCGCTTCCACGCCCAGTTTCTCCACGCTGTCCTGCAGACTGGCGACCAGACTGCTGCGGCCGTAGTTGTCGGGTTTGATCTTGGTGGTGATGAACAGTTCGTCACGGTGAATGCCGCTCTCGGCGAGCACCTCACCGATCTCGGCCTCGTTCCCGTAGCCCTGCGCGGTATCGATGGCGCGGTAGCCCACGTCCAGCGCGTCACGCACGGAATCCATCACGACCTGATCCTTCAGGCGGAACGTTCCCAGACCGAACCTTGGAACGGAACCAGACTTATCGGTACTCATACGGCGCACTATCCACCCACGCGGGCCGGGAACTCAAGGCGCGCGCCGCGTGCATGAAGGGAGGGTGACGGGAGGCGTCAGGCTGCGGTGTGGGCCGCTCCGGGCGGGATAGACTGCCCCTTATGATCGGAAAGACTTACAAGACGATGCTGGGTGACCGGGAACTGAGCATCGAGACGGGCAAACTGGCCAAACTGGTCAGTGGCAGCGTGACCCTGCGCTACGGGGACACCATGCTGCTGGTGACGGCGCAGGCGCGAGAGGAGCGCAGCGCGCTGGATTTCCTGCCGCTGACCGTGGAGTTCGAGGAGCGTCACTACGCCGTCGGGAAGATTCCCGGGTCGTTCCACCGCCGTGAGGGTCGCCCCGGCGAGAAGGCGATCCTGTCGGCGCGCATCACGGACCGGCAGATCCGCCCGCTGTTCCCCAAGGGCTACCGTCACGAGACGCAGGTGATCATCACGGTCATCAGCGCCGATCAGCAGAACCTGCCGGACGTGCTGGGGCCCATCGGGGCGTCGGCGGCGCTGAGCATCAGCGACATTCCCTGGGGCGGCCCGACCGCCTGCGTGCGCGTGGGTCAGGTGGGCGGGCAGTTCGTGTTGAACCCCACCACCGATCAGATGCAGCGCAGCACCCTGGACCTCGTGGTGGCGGGCACGCGCGACGCCGTGATGATGGTCGAGGCGGGCGCGCAGAACGCCAGCGAGGAGGACCTCGTGGCGGCCATCGAGTTCGCGCACGCGGGCATGCAGGGCGTCATCGACCTGATCGAGACCATGCGCGCCGAACTGGGTCAGGAGAAGTTCAACATCCTGGCCGAGGGTGACCTGAGCACCGATCTGGTGCCCGAGGTGGCCGAAGCCGCCCGCGCCGCCGGGCTGCGCGACGCGCTGCTGACCGTCAAGAAGAAAGACCGCGGGATTCGCACGAAGGCCGTGCGTGACGCCGTGATCGCCGCGCGCGTGCCCGACGCAGACGCCGAGGGCGCCGCCGAGCAGATCCAGGCCCTGAAAGCGGCGTTCGGGAAGGTCGAGAAGCAGGAACTGCGCCGCCTGATCCTGGAAGACGACCTGCGCGCCGACGGCCGCAACAGCCGGACCGTCCGGCCCATCTGGATCGAAGCCCGCCCCCTGCCCCGCGCGCACGGCAGCGCGATCTTCACGCGCGGCGAGACGCAGGTGCTGGGCGTGGCGACGCTAGGCACCGAGCGTGACAACCTGCTGGTAGACGACCTGACCACCGACGAGAACGACAAGTTCATGCTGCACTACAACTTCCCGCCGTACTCCACGGGCGAAGTCAAGCGCATGGGCGGGCAGTCCCGCCGCGAAATCGGGCACGGCAACCTCGCCAAACGTGCCATTCGCGCCGTTCTGCCGACCTTCGAGGAGTTCCCGTACGTGATCCGACTCGTGGGCGAGGTACTGGAATCCAACGGCAGCTCCTCCATGGCGACCGTGTGCGCCGGGACGCTGGCCCTCATGGACGCCGGCGTGCCCATCAAGGCCCCGGTCGCGGGCGTGGCGATGGGCCTCGTGATGGAAGGCGAGAAGTACCGCGTTCTGACCGACATTCTGGGCCTGGAAGACGCGCTGGGTGACATGGACTTCAAGGTCTGCGGCACCGCCGAGGGCGTCACGGCCCTGCAGATGGACATCAAGGTGGGCGGCATCACCCCGCAGGTCATGCGTGAAGCGCTCGCGCAGGCCCGCGACGGCCGCCTGCACATCCTGGGCAAGATGGCCGAGGTGCTGTCCACGCCCCGCGCGGAACTGAGCCCCACCGCGCCGCGCATCGTGAGCCTCAAGATCAACCCGGAACTGATCGGGAAGGTCATCGGGCCCGGCGGGAAGCAGATCCGCGAACTCGAGGCCATGGGCGCGCAGGTCACGGTCGAGGAGGACGGCACCGTGCGGATCTTCAGCGCCGACGGCAGCGCCGCCGAGGCCGTGAAAACGAAGATCGAGAGCATCACCCGCGAGGCGAAAGTCGGCGAGGAATTCGACGGCACGGTCGTGAAAACCACGCCGTTCGGGGCGTTCGTGAACCTGTACACCGGCCAGGACGGCATGCTGCACATCAGCCAGATGAGTGAGGAACGCGTAGGCGCCGTCGAGGACGTGCTGAACGTCGGCGACACCCTGCGCGTGAAGATCGCCGGAATCGACGACCGAGGCAAGATCGACCTGATCCGCCCGGAACTCGAGGGCAAGATCGCCCCACGCGAAGCCCGCGCGCCCCGCCCCGGCGGGGACCGGGGCGGCCGCCCACCCCGACGCGACTGACCCGCCCCCGGCCTGATACGGACTGATTCGGCACTACACCGAATCAGTCCGTATCAGGCGAGCGGAGCGGGCACTTGATGCGGGAAGCTGGTCTGTGTGCGCTCAGTTCAGGGGTTGAATCTCGGTCGGCGCTGGGTCCGGAGAACCGGGCAGCGGGACCAGTTCGTTCGGCGCCGGCACGCTGGGGTCCGGGACCGGGGCAGGCTCAGGCTGCGGCGCCGGCGCGGCGGGGTCCGGGAAGCTCTGCCCGCCTGCTTCCGGCGACGATCCATCCAGGGGCAGGCCGTCCTGCGAGGCGGCATCTGGTACTTGCGGGTCCGGCGTCTGTGCATCCGGCGTCTGTGCATCCGGCGTCTGTGCATCCGGCGTCTGCGCATCCGGCGTCTGGGTGGGGGCGGGTTGAGGGGAGTCGCTGCGGCGCGGGGAGCCACTGCTGCGGCTCCCGCCCCCGCTGCCGTCGCGGGCCATGGGGTCCTGGTCGGCTTCCGTCTCGCGGAAGGCCATGGTGACCTGCCGCACCACGCGGTACGTGATGCCCGGCGGTTCCCGGAACGTCACCCCTGCTTGCCCCTGGAGTGCCCCGGAAACGGCCTGCTGCCAGACGGGCGTGGGAATCTCGCCGCTGTACGCCCAAGGCGGCAGCGACCCACCCTCCTGGCGGCCCACCCAGACGGCTCCGGCGACGGTGGGAGTCACGCCGGCAAACCACAGGTCCTTGATGTCGTTGGTGGTGCCGGTCTTCCCGCCGACCGGCCAGCCCGGAATCTGCGCGCGGGTGGCCAGGCCGCCCTGGGCGGCCGTCAGGTCGTTCACGACGCCGCGCAGCATGTCCAGGCCCACCCAGGCGGTCTGGGCGTCCCAGACGCGGCGGGGATTCGGGGCGGGGCGGGCGTACAGGACCTTGCCGCGGGGGTCCTCGACCTTGCGGACCAGGGTGGGCGCGTAGTACAGGCCGCCGTTCGCGAAGGAGGCGTACGCGGCGGCCATCTGCAATGGACTGGCTTCCAGCGTGCCGATGGTCAGCGACAGGCCCCCCTCGGCGGGTGGCGTGAGGCCCAGTTCGCGCAGTTTCGCCTCGAAGGCGGGCACGCCGAGTTCCTGACCGATGCGCACGGTGGGTAGGTTCAGGCTGTGGTCCAGCGAGTACCGCATGGTCACGTAGCGTCCGGTCCAGCGGCGGTCGTAGTTCATGGGCTGGTACGTGCCGCTGATGGGCGCGTCGAGGACCGTGTCGCTCTGCTTCCAGCCTCGTTGCAGCGCCATGGTGTACAGCAGCGGCTTGATGGAACTGCCCACCTGCCGCCGGGCCTGCGTGGCGTTGTTCCAGTCGTCGGGGCGGGCGTCCGTGAGTTTTTGCCCCACCAGGGCCAGCACCTCGCCGCTGTCCGGGCGGACCAGGGCCACGCCCAGCGTCGCGCCGTCCGGCAGTTCGGCGCTGCGGCTGGCCTGCTCGGCCGCCGCCTGCGCCTGGGCGCTCATGCCGGTGTAGATGCGCCCGCCCGCGTACAGCGCCTTGCGGCCGATGATGGGCAGCAGTTCCTTCTCGACGGCCTGCAGGTAGTACTGGTTGGGGTAGCGGCGCACGCCCTCCAGCAGCGACAGGTTCTCCCCGAGGCGTGAGGGGCGTTCCAGCACGGCCGAGCGCAGGCTGCCGTCGTCGTTCCAGCCGATGCGCCACCCGGCCGGGTAGATCGGGGTCTTCCAGGCGGCGTCTGCCTCGGCCTGCGTGACCTTCCCGTCCTCGACCATGCGCGTCAGGAGGTCCTTCATCAGTGGCCGGTACGCCTGGAAACTCCGGTAGCGGCTGTTCGGGGCAGGAATCAGGGTGCTCAGGTAGACGCTCTCGGCGAGGTTCAGTTCGCCCGGCTCCTTGCGGAAGTACGCGTGCGCCGCGCCGGCCGCCCCGATGATGTCGCTGTTGCCGCCGTCTCCCCAGTAGATGACGTTCAGGTACGCGTTCAGGATCTGGTCCTTGTTGAAGTTGCGTTCCAGCTGGAAGGCCAGGATGGCCTCCTTGAACTTGCGTTCCGGGGTGCGGGCACCCTGAAGGTCGGCCAGCAGGGTGTTCTTCACGACCTGCTGCGTGATGGAACTGCCGCCCTCCAGGTCGTTGTGCAGGACGCCCTTGACCAGCCCGCGCACAATGCCAATGTAATCCACGCCGTGATGCTGGTAGAAGCGGCGGTCCTCGCTGGTCACCACGGTCTTCTGAAGCCACGGGCTGATCTGCGAGGATTTCAGCAGGTTGCGGTTCACGCTGCCGCCGCTGCTGAGGCTGGGCGACAGCGTGCCCACCAGACTGCCTGCCCGGTCGTACACGCGGGTCTGCCCGCTGTACTCCAGCACGTCCAGGTCCGACACGCTGGGCAGGTCGCGGCCCCAGGCGTACCACGCGCCGCCCACCCCCGCCGCACCGATCAGCAGGACGCCACCCAGGACATTGAAGAACTTCATCCGGTCCACTCTAGCGGGCGCGGCGCGCCGATCAGGGGATGCACGTCACGGTCCGGACCCACGCCACTCATGAGCCTGATACGGGCCCGGGTTGAATGGCTTCTCAACACGTTCAACCCGACCGGACTCGGAGGGCCGCGCCGCGGGGCGAGTAGGAGGGAAACGGGTTCCCGGCGTGGAGCGAACCACCCGGCGCACGGGCGGATGGAAGGCCACACAGACGGAATGCGTAGGAGGCTCTGAGCCGCACGGACTGGGGCCGCATGGACTGGGCCCGCATGGACCGGGGCGGGCGGCAGCTGGGGGGCCGTCATACCGGGCAGTATGCCCGCGCCGCCCGGCATGTCACGTCCTCCCAAAGCGTGAGGCGGCAACGCGCATTCGGCATTGCTTATCCGGGAGCGCGGCAGTGGGCCGTGGCCGGGCGGGGTCCGGCAGCGGGTACCATGCGGGCACTCCCCTGTGGGAACCCACGGACCATGACCCAGACCGCCCTTGCCCCCAGCGCCCCCACCAGCGTGACGGCCGCGACGCCCACACCAGCGGCCCCTACAGCAGTGGCCCCTACCGCAGCGGCCCCCACACCCGCCGACACGACCCGCTGGCTGGCTCCCATCGTCCGGGCCGCCGGGCAGGCCGTCAGTGACTACCGCATGATCGAGAACGGCGACCGCGTGATGGTCTGCCTGTCGGGCGGCAAGGACAGTTACACGCTGCTGGACGTGCTGCTGCACCTGCAACGCAAGGCGCCCGTGCCGTTCGAGTTGATCGCCGTGAACCTCGACCAGGGGCAGCCGGGCTTCCCGACCGACGTGCTGCCCCGGTACCTGAGCGCGCTGGGCGTGCCGCACACCCTGATCCGGCAGGACACGTACCGCGTGGTCAGGGAAAAAACCCCGGCTGGCAAGACCACCTGCGCGCTGTGCAGCCGCCTGCGCCGGGGCGCGCTGTACCGGCACGCCCGCGAGATCGGCGCCACGAAAGTCGCGCTGGGCCACCACCGCGACGACATCCTAGAAACGCTGTTCATGAATCTGTTCTTCGGCGCGCGCCTGAAAGCCATGCCGCCCAAACTCCAGAGTGACGACGGCACGAACGTCGTGATCCGTCCCCTGGCCTACGTGCCCGAGGCGGACATCATCCGCTACGCGCAGGTGCGCGCCTTTCCGATCATTCCCTGCAACCTGTGCGGCAGTCAGGAGAACCTGCAACGCCGGGTCGTCGGCGAGATGCTGGCCGGCTGGGAACGCGAGCATCCGGGCCGCCTGACGAACATCGCCCGCGCCCTGACCCGCGTGACACCCAGCCACCTGATGGACCCCAGTCTGTTCGACTTCGCGTCCCTGAGCGTCACGCCCACCGAGGGCGACCGGGCCTTCGACCCGGACGAGCATCCCCAGCGCGAATTCCTGAGCGGCGTGCAGGAACTCGACGTGCTCGGCTGAGGTCGCGTCCGGTGTGGCAGCGGGGCCGCACACCCTTCAGCGCGTGGCCCCAGCCAGTGGTGTGGGCGTCAGGTCGTTTCGGTGTACGCGCCCAGGCGGCGGAAGCGGGCGGCGCGCCCGGATTTCAGATCGGCGGGTGACTGCGCCATCAGGTCGCGCAGGTGGCGGGTCACAGCCTCGCCGACCGCGTGGGCGGCCTGCTGGGGATTCAGGTGCGCGCCGCCGGTGGGTTCCGGGATGACTTCCTCGACAATCCCGAGTTCCAGCAGGTCCGGGGCGGTCAGGCGCAGCGCCTCGGCGGCCAGGGGGGCCTTACTGGCGTCCTTCCAGATGATGCTGGCCGCACCTTCTGGGGAGATCACGGAGTACCAGGCGTTCTCCTGAATCAGGACGCGGTTGCCCACGGCGATGGCGAGCGCGCCGCCGGAACCGCCCTCGCCGATCACGACGTTCACGACCGGCACGCGCAGGTTCAGCATGCGGCGGATGCTCTCGGCAATCGCCCAGCCCTGGCCGCGCTCCTCGGCTTCCAGGCCCGGGTACGCGCCCTGGGTGTCCACGAGCGCCACGACGGGCAGACCGAACTTATCGGCCAGGTCCATCAGGCGCACGGCCTTGCGGTAGCCTTCGGGGTTGGCGCTGCCAAAGCGGCGTTTGATCTTGGTTTTCGTGTCGCGGCCCTTCTGTTGCAGCAGCAGCATGACGGGCACGCCCTGCCAGCGGGCGGGACCGCCGATCAGGGCGGGGTCGTCGCCGTAGCGGCGGTCACCGTGCAGTTCCGTGAACTCGGTGCACAGGTGCTCCACGTAATCCAGGGCGGTAGGGCGGCCGGGCGCACGGGCCAGTTGTACGCGCTCCCAGCGGGTCAGGGCGGCCTTCGGGGCGGGTGTGTGGGCGGCGCGCAGGCGGTCCACCTCGGCCCGCAGGGGGGTGATGGCCGCGTCGAGGTTCTGGCCGGTGTTGCGGGCCGTGACTTCCAGGTCGTGCACGCGCGCCTCGAGTTCATTCAGGGTGTCGAGGCTGGTGGGGTTGGTGGTCACGCGCGCGCCTCCCGCCGGGTCAGCAGGCCCAGCAGCGACGCCAGGTACGCGCGTTGCTCGCGCCGGTCCACGACGGCGTCCACCATGCCGTGCGACAGCAGGAACTCGGCCCGCTGAAAGCCGTCCGGGAGGCTCTGACGGATGGTCTGCTGGATCACGCGCGGCCCCGCGAAGCCGATCAGCGCGCCGGGCTCGGCGAGGATCACGTCAGCGATGGTGGCAAAACTGGCGGTCACGCCGCCGGTGGTCGGGTCGGTCAGGACGCTCACGTACGGCAGGCCCTGCTCGGCGAGCGTCTCAAGAGCGACGGTGGTTTTGGCCATCTGCATCAGCGACAGCGCGCTTTCCTGCATGCGGGCGCCGCCGCTGGCGGTCACGATGACCAGCGGCGTGCCGTGCCGGGCGGCGTGCTCTGCGGCGCGCGCGATCTCTTCACCGACGACGCTGCCCATGCTGCCGCCAGAAAAGGCGAAGTCCATGACGGCCAGCGTCACGGGCACGCCCAGAACGGTACCGGTGCCGGTCAGGATGGCGTCCGGACGTCCGGTTTTCTGCTGCGCGCGTTTGAGCCGGTCCAGGTAACTCTCGGTGTCCTGAAAGGCCAGGGCGTCGGTGGGGTGCACCGCGCCGGACAACTGCACGAAGCTGCCCTCGTCCAGCAGGACCTGCACGCGCTGCGAGGCGTCCAGGCGCAGGTGGTGTCCGCACTTGGGGCACACGAAGGTGTTGGCTTGCAGTTCACGGTTATAGAGCCCCTCTTTGCAGCTGGGGCACTGGGTCCACAGGTCGGGCACGTCCGCGCCGGTCTGCTGCTGGGGACGGCGGCGGCGGAAAAATCGGTCAAGCGCCATTCTGTGAGTCCTCCCTGATCTACATCCCTACCTGCGCATTCTAGTAGCAGACCCCACAAGAGTTTGCACCGGGTTCAACAGAACACCCGGCGCGTCAGGCCAGGGGGCTCGCGCCGTGTGTGGCCGTCCTTCCCTACACTCTGGTCATGGGCGCTCAGTCGGTGAACACTCAGCCCAGCTTGCTTTTCAGGTAATCGTCCATCTGTGCCAGTTGCAGATTCATGTCCTTTTGCAGGGCGTCCACCCGGCTGGCCAGGGCGCTTACGCCCGCGCCCGCATCGCCGCGCGCTCCTTCCAGCGCCCCGAACCGCTCGTCCAGGTGCGACTGCAGCAGCGCGAACCGGTTACCTTCCTGCTGGTCCAGGCTCAGGCGCAGGGCCTCCATGTCACGCAGCAGCTTGGCGCTGTCCGCCTGCGCCCGCAGTCCGGCGATGCCCGCCCAGAAGTAGAACAGCAGCGTGCACAGCGCCGCCACGATCAGCAGGATCAGTCCGATCGGCACCTGCCGGTACGTCACGAAGCCCAGGCTCAGCGTGTGGGGGAACATCAGAGAATTGGTGTTCAGCATGGCAAAAATAGCGAGTAATACCAGCACGATAATCAGGACAGTGGTCCGCATACCCTCACCCTAACACCCCGCCTTCATGAGAGTTCGCGCGGCGGGTTGTGGGAATATTCACACACGCCCCCCGCCGGCCGACGACCCCAAGGCCCGGAGTATGCTGAGGCACTATGTCACTCGTCGTTCTGGTCACCCTTCCCCCCGAACGGGCGCATGACCTGGCCCGCACCCTCGTCTCCGAGCATCTGGCCGGTTGCGTGAACGTCGTTCCCGGCCTGCTCAGCGTGTACCGCTGGCAGGGCGAGGTTGCCGAGGACCCCGAGAGCCTGCTGCTGATCAAGACCAACGGCGAGCAGTACCCGGCCCTTGAAGCGCGCATCAAGGCCCTGCACCCCTACGAGGTGCCGGAAATCATCGCCTTGCAGTACGACCGGGCCCTGCCGGAATTCCAGGCGTGGCTGCGAGACGCCCTCTCCACCCCTCAAAAGGGCTGACCTCATACGGACTGCGGCTCCATACCGCGAAGGGCCGTAGGCTGTTCCTCCTAGCATCCGCTCGGATTGATTCAGAACTACACCGAATCAATCGGACTCCGTATGAGAACAAAAACGCCCCCACACATGGCGGGGGCGTTTGCTTTCTTGGCGGGCCCTGCAGGACTTGAACCTACGACCCTCGGTTTTGGAGACCGATGCTCTACCAACTGAGCTAAGGACCCCGGGACTGCGTGCGCGGGGCACGAGCGCATGCAGAGTAGCAGAGCCTTCCGGACCGCGCAAGTATGCGGGGCATGCGGGCGGGGCTCACGCAGCCGGAAGGAACGGTTGGTGCCCACCACTGCGCCGGGGTCCGGATCATACGGATTCCGTCTGTTTCGCACTCGCATCCGCTCGGATTGAATGGTCTGTGCAGCCTATTCAACCCGGAGTCCGGATCAGATCAGGCCGCCGCCCAGCATCAGGCGCAGCGCGCCGAGCAGGGCGACCACGGCGTTCAGGGTGACGGCGCCGCGGTCACGGGCGAGCGAGCCGAAGATCAGGCCCAGCACGGCGGGCGGCAGCACGAACAGCCAGTTCAGCCAGCCCAGTAACGGCAGGAAACCCAGCGCCAGGCCGATGGCCGCCAGGATGCCCAGGATGAGGGAAAGGGTTCTCATACCGGTCCATCATACCTGTGCAGATACCTATGGAGATACCTGCTACAGGCGCGCTCTGGCCTGCGGGAGGTGCGTGTCTGTTCCGCGCGTCTGTTCCGCGCGGACAACGGCGGGGCGGTGGGTGTAGCGTGGGCTGCGATGACTCCCGTACGGATTGCGTCTGCTTTGTTCACATCCCGCCCAGGCGACGGGTTGCCGACTGCACGGCCGGAACCCCTTCCTCTCCTGCTCGCCCCCGGAGGCAGCTCTCCGAGTCCGTCCAGGGTGGGCTGTGGCAACTGTTCACCCGGAGTGCGTATCAGGGGAAGTGGGGGGCGCCCTCGATGGCTCTGAACGCTCCGGTCAGTCCTTCCAGATCGGCTCCGGCGCGCCTGCCGGTGGGCGCACGGGCGCGGGCGCCGCAGGTGCTGGGCGCGCTGGAATCGCTGTACCCGGACGCCCGCACGGAACTGGAATTCAGCACGCCGTTCGAGCTGCTGGTCGCGACGGTCCTGAGCGCTCAGGCGACGGACGTGAGCGTGAACGCCGCGACGCCCGCGCTGTTCAGGGCGTACCCGGACGCACACGCCATGAGTGCCGCCCGGCCCGAGGACATCGAGCCGTTCATCCGCCGGATCGGGCTGTTCCGGGGCAAGGCCCGCCACCTCGCGGCGCTGGCGGCGCTGCTGGTCGAGCGGCACGCGGGCGAGGTGCCGAATGATTTCGGGGCGGTGGTGGCGCTGCCCGGCGCGGGCCGCAAGACGGCGAACGTGGTCCTGAGTAACGCATTCGGGTACCCGGCCATTGCGGTGGATACGCACGTGGGGCGGCTGGCGCGGCGGCTGGCCCTGAGCGCGCAGACCAACCCGGACCGGGTGGAGGCGGACCTGCAAAAGCTCTTCCCGCGCGGGCGCTGGGTGTTCCTGCACCACGCGCTGATCCTGCATGGGCGGCGGGTCTGCACAGCCCGCAGACCGGCGTGCGGGGCGTGCGTGATGGCCGACTTCTGCCCGAAGGTAGGCGTGGAGTGAACGCGCCTGCCTCCGCGCCCGTATGAGCCCTTCACCGGGCCAGGGGGGTAGACTGCCGGTGATGAGTGACTCTTCCCCCCTTCGCCGCCTGCACCACGTTCAGGAACTTGATCTGAACCTTGATCGCCTGCGCGATGAGGAAAGCAATATTCCGGACGAGCTGCGCGCCGCCCGCGCCGAGCAGGAACGGCTGAACAACGAACTTGAAGACACCGAGATCACCCTTGAAGGCGTCGATAAACGCGTCCGGCAGCAGGAACTCGACCTGGCTGGCACGCGTGAACAGATCGCCCGCGCCGAGGAGGAACAGGAGAAGAACGCCTTCGACGCCCGCGCGCAGTCCCAGTACGGCAGCCGCATCCAGATGCTCAGCGAACGCGCCGACGAGATGGAAGAGGACCTGGTGCCGCTGCGTGAGCGCCAGCGCGAACTGAACGAACGCGCCGACCAGCTGCGCACCCAGCACCGCGCGCTGCGCCCCACCCTGAACACCCTCGAAGAGCACGACGACGCCCGCGTGCAGGACCTGCGCGCCCAGGGCGAGGCCGACCGTCAGGAACGCGCCCGCCTGGCCGGGGAACTCGACGCCCGCACCGTGCGCGAGTACGACATGATCCGCCGCGCGAAAAAGGGCCTGGGCGTCGTGGAGATCAAGGCCGGACGCTGCAGCGGCTGCAACGTCATGCTGCCCGTCAACGTGCAGCAGAAAGCCGCGCTGGGCAAACTGCCGCCCGTGAAGTGCCCCAGCTGCGGCCGCTTCCTGATCCGTCTCGACCTCGCGTAAGCAGGCGGCCAGCGCCCCCACCCCGTGGCCCTACCCAGCCACGGGGTGGGGGCGCTGCCGTGGGGGGTGGGGATTCCCGTCAGAACTCGTCGCGTTCGAACACCGCGCGGATCTGCTCTCGCGTCAGGCCCTGGCCCAGCAGGATCAGCAGCAGCAGCCGGGCCTTGTGGGCGTTCAGGAAACTGGCGGGAATCGCGCCGGCCTTCACCAGGGTCGCGCCGCCGCCCGCGTAGCCGTACACAGGCAGAACCGGCCCGGCGTGCGTGCGGGTGGCGATCACCACGGGTTTGCCGGTGTTCTGGATCAGGGGCAGCAGTTCGGCTGGGAGGTTCCCGGTGCCCAGGGCCGCGATGACCAGCCCGTCGGCGCGCGCGGCGGCCCCGGCGTAGCCCTCGCCGGTCCAGCCGGCGTAGGCGTACAGGATTTCCACGCGGGCGTTCAGGTGCGCGGGGCGGTACGTGGCGCGCGGTTCGGGCCGCGCGAAGTAATGGACCCGGGGCGTGCGGCCCTGGCGGTCGATGCGGCCGATGGGACCGGGGTACCCACCGAAGGCGTCCACGGCGGTCGTGTGGATCTTGGTGACGGTCCGCGCGTCGAAGATGTCCCCGCCGATCACCACGAGCGGCCCACGCTCGCGGCTGCTGGGGTGCAGGGCGACGTGCGCGGCGTCAAGCAGGTTGGCCGGGCCGTCCCAGCTGATTTCCTCGGCGTGGCGCATGCTGCCGGTCAGGACGACCGGGACCGGCACGTTCAGGATCAGGTGCAGCGCGAACGCCGTCTCCTCCAGGGTGTCGGTGCCGTGCGTGACCACGATGCCGTCATGGTCCGGGGCGAGCGCCTCGATCAGCGCGGCCAGTTGCCCCATGTGCGCCGGGGTCATGTGCGGGCTGGGCAGGCTGAACGGCTGCACGTCACGGACCTGCACCCCGTCCAGGCCCGGTACCCCGCCCAAGCCCGGTACGCTGGGCGCCTGCTGGGGTGTCAGGCCGCGCCCGTCCGGGCTGGGACGGCTGGCGATGGTGCCGCCCGTGTGGATGACCGCAAGTCTGGGAGGGGTGGACATGCCCGTGATGCTAGAGCAAGCGCGTCCCGGTGACCCTCCACCTTTCCGGAGGGCCAGCGGCGGCGGGCCTTTTCTGCGCCTTCAGCTGTGGGCGGCGTCGATCAGGGCCTGGGCGCCCTGGCTGAGCATGTCGCCCGCCAGTTCGGCGCCCATGTCGGCGCACTCGCCCGGGTCGCCCTGCGTGGTCGCGCGGATGACCTGCGAGCCGTCCAGCGCCGCGACCCAGCCTTCCAGGGTCAGAATGCCGCCCTTGACGCTGGCGTGCGCGCCGACGGGGGCCATGCAGCCCGCGCCGAGGCCCGCGAGGAATTCGCGCTCGGCGGTGATGCGGTCGTCGGTGGTGTGGTCATGAATGGCGTACGCGACCTCGATGGTCAGGTCGTCGTCCGAGCGGGTCTCCAGGGCCAGAGCCCCCTGGCCGGGAGCGGGCAGCATGATGTCGGGCTCCACGAACTCGTCGATGCGGTGGCGCATCTCGGTGCGGATCAGTCCGGCGGCGGCCAGGATGATGGCGTCGTACTCGTCGCCCGCCAGCGCGGCGAGGCGCGTGTCGATGTTGCCGCGCAGGTCCACGACCTGAAGGTCCGGGCGGTACGACAGCAAGAAGGCCTTGCGGCGCACGCTGCTAGTTCCGATGCGCGCGCCGTGCGGCAGGTCCGCGAGGCGTTTACGGCCTTCCTTGCCGATCAGGACGTCGCGGGCGTCCACGCGGCGAGGAATGGAACTGATTTCCAGGCCTTCGGGCTGCTCGGTGGGCAGGTCCTTGAGAGAATGCACGGCAATATCGATGCGTTTTGCCGTCAGGGCCTCCTCGATCTCGGTGATCCAGAAGCCCTTATCGCCCTTCTGGGCCATGGCCGCGAGGCTGCCGCGGTTGCGGTCGCCTTTCGTGCTGATGGTCTGAATGCGGAAGTCAGTGTCCGGCCATTCTTCCTTCAGGCGGCCAACCACCCACTGGGTCTGTGCGAGCGCGAGAGTACTGCCGCGCGTTCCTACCGTCACCATGCGCATAACCCGCACATTATACGGGCTGGCGGGTACGAATCGTCCCGGGAGGCGCGGACATGAAGGTCACAGCCCGGGCCGCCGCGTGCGGGGGGCCTTGCTGGCACCGGGAGCGTGCAGAATGCAGGCATGACTTTCCCGGCAGGATTCGTGTGGGGCGCGTCCACGGCGGCGTATCAGATTGAGGGCGGCAGCGAGGCGGGTGGCGGGGCGGGGAGCGGCAGCGCAGGGAGCGGGGGGGGCCGGGGAAGCGTGTGGGACCTGTTCAGCTGGGCGCGCGGCGTGCCCGGAGGCGAGGCGGCCAGCGGACACGAGACGCTCTGGCCGCGTGACCTGGACCTGCTGCGCGATCTGGGCGTGGGCGCGTACCGGTTCAGCGTGGCGTGGTCGCGGGTGCAGCCGGGCGGGCGTGGGCGGCCCAGCGTGCCCGGCCTGGCCTTCTACGACCGCCTGACCGACGAACTGCTGGGCCGGGGCGTGCAGCCGTGGGCGGCGCTGCACCACTGGGATCTGCCGCAGGCCCTTCAGGACGCGGGCGGGTGGCTGGCCCGCGACACGGCGTACCGGTTCGAGGAGTACGCCTCGCTGGTCGGTGAGCGCCTCGCGGACCGCGCGGCGGCGTTCGTGACGCTCACGGACCCGTTCACGGTGGCGGCGCAGGGGCACGTGCTGGGCACGCACGCGCCGGGGCTGCGGCTGGGGCTGGGGGCCTTCCCGGCGGCGCACCACCAGTTGCTGGCGCACGGGCTGGCCGTGCGGGCGCTGCGCGAGGCGGGCGCGCGGCAGGTGGGCGTGGCCAACGGGTACGCTCCGGCGTGGCCCGCCACGGACCGCGACGAACGGGCCGCAACCCTGATGGGCGCCCTGCGCGCCGACCTGTTCACGGACCCGCTGCTGCGCGGCGAGTACCCGGCCACGCTGCTGGACCTGCTGTCCGGGCGCGCGCCGCAGGTGCTGGAGGCGGTGCAGGCCGGAGATCACGCGGTCATGGCCGCGCCGCTGGATTTCCTGGGCGTGCACTACACCCAGCCGGACTGGGTGCGCGCCGGCGGCGGCCTGCTGGGGCTGACGGTCGGGCACGTCCCGGACCGTGAGCGCACGGCGTCCGGCGCAGCGGTCGTGCCCGAGGGCCTGACGCAGACGCTGACCGGCCTGAAAGCCCGCTACAGCGACACCTGCCCGCCGCTGATCGTTACGGTCGGTTACGCCGCAGCCACCGACACGCCGGACGATGAGGGCCGCGTGCGCGACGACGCCCGCATCCGTTACCTCGACCGGCACCTGGAGGCCGCCTCCGACGCGCTGACGCAGGGCGCCCCCGTGCGGGGCGTGTTCGTGCACAGCCTGCTGGACGGCTTCGAGTGGGACGCCGGGTACAGCCTGCGCACCGGGCTGGTGCACGTGGACGCCGGGACGCTGGAGCGCACGCCCAGGGACAGTTACCGCTGGCTGCGCGACCGCCTGCGCACGCAGGGCTGAGCCCGCCGCGTGCAGATGCTACGAACTGCGGGTTAAGGGGTCCGGTCGGACATGCGCCACTCGGCGGATGCGGGAGCGGGTGCGTTCGGCCTAGCCTGTCAGGATGACGGCGTCTGCTGTTCCTCCTTCCCCTCACCCGCCGGCCTCTCACCCGCCGGCCTCTCACCCACCGGACGCTCCTCTGCCAGACAGACCCTCGACGGCGCTGGGCGTGCTCGCCACGTACCTGGGCCCTTTGAAGTGGCAGGTGATGGCCCTGGCGGCGCTGCTGCTGAGCGGCACGGCGCTGAACCTGAGCCTCCCGCAACTGCTGCGGCAGTTCGTGGATAACGCCCGGCTGGGCGGCGCGGCCGATCCGGGCCTGCTGACGCGGCTAGCGGGGCTGTACATCGCGCTGGCGGTGGGCGTGCAGGTCATGACGGCCGGCGCAACCTACGTGGGCGCGCGGGTCGGCTGGACCGCCACGAACCGCCTGCGCGCCGACCTGATGGACCACCTGCTGTCCCTGGACATGCGTGAACACAAGGAACGCACGCCGGGCGAGATGATCGAACGCATCGACGGGGACGTGACGGCCCTCAGTAACTTCTTCTCGCAGTTCGCGGTGCGGGTGTTCGGGGCGGCGCTGCTGCTGACCGGCGCGCTGATCATGTTCTTCCGTGAGGACTGGCGCGTGGGCCTGGGCGTCACGGCCTTCACGCTGGTCACGCTGGTCACCATCAACCGCGTGCGGAAACTGGGCGTGGAACCCACCCGCCTGGAACGCGAGAGCAGCGCCCGCCTGTTCGGCTTTATCGAGGAGCGCCTGACCGGCCTGGAGGACATCCGCAGCCTGGGCGCCGGCGGCCACCACCTGAACCGCTTCCTGGGTGTGCAGCGCGAGTACTTCACGCGCTCCGTCAACTCCTGGCGGGGGCGCAGCGTGGTGTGGCAACTGAGCATGCTGCTGTTCGCCGTGGGGTACGTGGCCGTCCTGAGCGCCGCCGTCGGCCTGTACGCCGCCGGGAGCATCACGCTGGGCACGGCGTTCCTGATGTACCAGTACATGACCCTGGTGGAAGAACCCATTGATCAGCTCACGCAGCAGCTTCAGGACCTCCAGAAGGCCGGGGCCAGCATCGGGCGCGTCTCGGAACTGCTGGCGCTGCGCACCACCGTCACGGGCGGAAGCGCGCCCCTGAGCGCCGGGCCGCTGGCACTGGACTTCCGGGACGTGTCGTTCACGTACGCGCCCGGGGACCCCCAGGCACGCGGCGTGCTGAGCGGCGTGACCTTCCACCTGAACGCCGGGCAGACCCTGGGCCTGCTGGGCCGTACGGGCAGCGGCAAGACCACCCTGACCCGCCTGATCTCGCGCCTGTACGACGCCACCGCCGGGGAGATCACGCTGGGCGGCGTGAACATCACCCACGTACCGCTGAAAGAACTGCGCCGCCGCGTGGCGGTCGTCACGCAGGACGTGCAACTGTTTCAGGCGAGCGTGCGCGACAACCTCAGTTTCTTCGACCCGACCGTCACGGACGCGCAGGTCGAGGCGGCCCTGCACGAGGTCGGCCTGGGCGCGTGGCTCTCGCGGCTGGAACGGGGCGTGCACACGCCGCTGCCCACCGGCAGTCTCTCGGCGGGCCAGGCGCAACTGCTGGCGTTCGCGCGCGTGATGCTGCGCGACCCGAGCGTCATCATTCTCGACGAACCCAGCAGCCGCCTCGACCCTGCCACCGAGGCCCTGCTGACGGCCGCCATGACCCGTCTGCTCGCCGGGCGCACCGCCATCATCATCGCGCACCGCCTCGACACCGTCGCCCGCGCCGACCGCATCCTGGTCCTGGGCGGCGGCGAGGTGCTCGAAGACGGCCCCCGCGCCGACCTGGCCCGCGACCCGCACAGCCACTACGCTGCCCTGCTGCGCGCCGGAACACTGGACGGGACCGCGGCGCAAGGAGTGCTGGCATGACCACCTCTCCCCCGCCGCCCACCGCGCCCGTGAAGGAACGCACATTCGCGCTCTCCAGGGAACTGTTCCGGTACAAGCCGGGTCTGTTCGCGTTCAACCTGCTGATGTGGGGTCTGGTGCACGCCAGCCCCGCCCTGCTGACCCTGGCCGTGAGCGGCGTGTTCCGCCACCTGGAAGAAGCCGACGCCCTGAAAACTGGCGGGCAAGTCCTGAACCCCGCCATTGCGGCCGCGTGGGTGTCGCTGGCGTGGTTCACGTTCGTGCGCCTGAGCCGATTCGGGATCTTCTACGGCGCGTTCCGCGCGTGGATTGAACTGTGGTACACGCTGGACGCCCTGGTGCGCCGCAACCTGCTGGGCTACCTGCTCACCGCCCGCCGCTCCCGCCGCCTGCCCGACACGCCCGCCGAGGCCGTCAGCCGCTTCCGGGACGACGTGGACGACGTGGCCGGGTACACGGAAGTCTGGGTGGACGGCGCGGGCTTCGTCGCGTACTCCGTGATCGCCGTCACCCTGATGGCCCGCGTGGACCCCCTGATCACGGGGCTGGTATGCGCGCCACTGCTGCTGATGATCGCGTTCGTGCAGCGCCTCTCGCCCACCATCCGCACGTACCGCCGCCGCATGCGCGAGGCGACCGCCCGCGTCACGGACTTCATCGGCGAGACCTTCGGAGCGGTCAGCGCCGTGAAACTCGCCGCGCAGGAAGACCGCATGGTCACGCACCTGCGTTCCTTAGGCGAAACGCGCCGCCACGCCGCGCTGCGCGACGTGCTGCTGACCGAACTGATCCGCGGCGTGAACACCAACATGGTGAACCTCGCCGTGGGTCTCGTGCTGCTGCTCGGCGCGAACAAGGTCCGGGGCCGCGCGCTCAACGTGGACGACTTCGTGCTGTTCATCGGTCTGCTGCCCCGCCTGACCGCTTCGATGGGCTTCTTCGGGGACGCCATCGCCCGCCATCGCCGCACCGGCGTCAGCTACGACCGCATGACCCGGCTGCTGCAGGACGCACCCGACACCAGCATCGTCGCCCACCACGACGTGTACCTGAGCGCCGACCCGCCCGCCCCCACCCCCGCCCCACCCCACATCCCCCTGCAGGAGCTGCGCGTGCAGAACCTGAGCGCCACGCACCCCGGCGGCCTCGGCGTACACGACATCAGCTTCACCGTGGCGCGCGGCGAGTTCATCGTCATCACCGGCCGTATCGGCAGCGGCAAGAGCACCCTGCTGCGCGCCCTGCTCGGCCTGATTCCTACCCAGAGCGGCCAGACGTACTGGAACGGCCAGCCCATTGACGACCCCGCCACCTTCCTTGTGCCCCCCCGCAGCGCGTACGCGGCCCAGATCCCCAACCTGTTCAGCGACACCCTCCAGGAGAACATCACCAGCGGCGGCCCCGCCACGCACCTGAGCCGCGCCGTGAAACTCGCCGTGCTCGAACCCGACCTCGACACCCTCGGCAGCGGCCTGAGTACCCCCGTCGGCGCGCGCGGCGTGAAACTCAGCGGCGGGCAGATCCAGCGCGCCGCCGTCGCCCGCATGCTCGCCCGCGACGCCGACCTCCTGGTGTTCGACGATGTCAGCAGCGCCCTGGACGCCCGCACCGAAGCGCAACTCTGGCAGGGCCTCGCCGGCACCGACGCCACCTGCCTGGTCGTTAGCCACCGCCGCGCCGCCCTGGCGCGCGCCGACCGCATCCTCCTGCTCCAGAACGGCACCCTCACCGACCACGGCACCCTCCCCGAACTCCTGGGGCGCAACGAAGAAATGCGCGCCCTCTGGCACGACGACGCGGCAGGCGGAGAGGAGGAAGGGCGACCCCCCAGTCAGCTTCGCTGACAGCTCCCCTCAAGGGGAGCCGGACTGGCCGTAACCGTCACAACGACCCGGCCCGTCGTGCGCGCAGCGCGCGGGGCGCACGCAGCGGGGGCCAAGGATGGCGTCCAGGAAGTGGCCGTCCCCGCCCACTTCCACCACGAACGCCCGAGAAATACCTGCCCAGTGCCAACGAAAGCCCCCCCTGCCCCCCTGGGGTAGGGGGCTGGGGGGTGGGGAAGCCAGCCGCAGGCAACCCCGCAACAAAGCCCCCTGAAAACCTTCAGATCTCCTGAAGAGGAGTGGCCGCCAGCCACGCGGGCACCTCGTCCGGAGCGTACGTGTCGAACACGAGCCGCGTGAGCGACACGAGCGGGTACCCTTCGAGGTCACCTTCAATGGGACGGCGGTCGACGATGCAGGCGATGGCGGCGCAGCGTCCTCCGGCAGCTTCGGCGGCGCGGACGGCTTTGAGGACACTGCCGCCGGTGGTGAGGACGTCTTCGACGGCGATGAAGGTTTCGCCGGGGGTGATGGTGAAGGCTTCGCGGATTTTCATGCCGCCGTGGCCGTCTTTCTCGGCGAAGATGGCGCGGGTGCCGTAGTGGCGGGCGGTTTCGTAGGCGAGGACGACGCCGCCCATGGCGGGGCCGATGAGCAGGTCGGCGTGGACGCCTTTCTCTTTGAGGCGCTGGGCGAGGGCCTGTCCGATCTGTTCGGTGAGGTGGGGGTGCTGGAGGAGGGTGGTGCTCTGGAGGAATTTGGGGCTGTGGCGGCCGGAGGCGAGGAGAAAGTGGCCTTCGTGGTACGCGCCGGCCTGCTGGTAGAGATCCAGGACGTTCATGGAGGGCAGTATTTCATCTTGGTCGGCCCTGTCGGTTGGGGGACCGTGTCGGTTGGGGGGGTGATACGGATTGCGCTCCATTCCACCACAGTCGGAAAAGCGCCGCCTGCGGCTCCATGTCGCGCAGGGGCGTCTGCCCTTCCTCCTCGCATCCGCTCGGATTGATCCGGGACTGCAGCGAATTAATCGGAATCCGTATAAGGGAGCCGGGTTCTATTGCCAGGGGGGTGAACTGGGTGCATGATGGTGCATGGATTCGGTGACTTTTCCGGGGGCGGTGACGGTGGGGGCGCGGCGGCGTCTGCTGGGGATTTCGCTGGTGGCGTTGGCGCGGGAGGCGCGCGTGTCGCCGGAGGTGCTGCGGTGGCTGGAGGCCGGTGAGTACGATCCGAGGAGTCTGCATGTGCTGGCGCGGTGGGTGCTGGCGCACCGGCTGGACATCACGCTGGACTGAGCGGCGGCGGCGCGGGGCCGCGTAGGCGTGCTGGCGGATGCGCCGCACCCGCGTGGCGCGCTTGAATGGCGTGTATGACGTGTGAAGGAACGGCCGGGTGCGTGCGGGGCGCGCGCCGTGAAGAATGACGGTGGGTACGGAACGTGTGGGGGGTGGTGCGGCGTGAATCAGGCGTTCGTGGATGCCAGCTGGAACGAGGGACCGGACGCCGAGGGGCGACTGGTGGGCGTGGGCGGGTGGGGGCTGGTGCTGATCGTGCCGGGGCAACTCCCGGCGCGGTTTCAGGGGCAGCTGCGCGCGCCGGACAACAACGCGGCCGAGGTGCGCGCGGTGCTGGAGGCCGTGCGGGCCGCGCCGCCTGGCGAGCCTCTGACCGTCCATACGGACAACGAGGCGGTGATCGCGTCGGTGGGGCGCGGACGCGGACCGGAGGTTCTGACCGACGCGGCGCGCGAGGTGCTGGAGGAAATGGCGGCGCGGGGTGTGGGCCTGCGCGTGCGGTACGCGCCGCGTTCGCGGCGGCACATGCTCACGGCGCACGAGTTGGCGAACGACGCGCGGCGGGGGCTGGGCACGCCGGGCCTCACGGCCGCACGCTCGGACGTGCTGATCGAGCAGCGCGCGGCGGGCGACGAGGCCCGCGTGAGCCTGCGCCGCGCCGGGGAGCGCGTGACGG
>NZ_JAGLBB010000120.1 GCF_018260555.1 Deinococcus sp.
GCCGCAATAGTCAAATCTCTTGCCCAGTGCAACGCCGGCTCCCCCTGCCCCCCTGGGGGAGGGGGCTGGGGGGTGGGGAGGCCCGCCGCCAGGCGCCTACCTTCCAGTCAGAGAGCCCTGATCGGCCCGAGAGCCACGACGGTCAGTTCGTTCAGTGGGCACAGGCGCAGAACTTCGCGGACGTCGTCGGCGGTGACCTGTTCGTAGCGGCGGACGTGTTCCTCGGTGCTGAGGGTGTGGCCGGTGGCAAGGTATTCCATGCCGAGGGTGAACAGGCGACCCTGGGGGGTTTCGGCGCGCAGGAGGGTGCTGACGGCGAGTTTGCGGGCGGCGCGGCGCACGGCGGGCGGGGTGATGAGGGTGTCGGCGCCTGCGAGGACGTGGCGGTACGTGGCGAGGGCGGCGGGGGCGCGGTCGGGGTCGCAGGAGAAGCCGCCTTCGAAGGTGCCGGTGTCGTGGTATTCGAGGTGGCCGAGGTCGGCGCTGTCGCAGGTGCCGGTGTCGGTGAGGTGCCAGTAGAGGGCGCCGTTCTCGCCGCCGATGAGGTCGGCGAGGATGTGCGCGGCTTCGCGTAGGGGGTGGGTGGCGCCCAGGCCGGGGGTGGCGGCGGTGACTTGCACGCGGGTGAGGGTGGGGTCGTGGATGGTGCGGGTGGTGCGGGGGTGCTGTGGGTGGGCGGGGGTGTGGGTGTGGGGGGTGGCGGCGGGCCAGTCGCTCAGGTGGGTGGTGGCCCAGTCGAGGGCGTGGGTGGGGTTGAACTGGCCGGTGAGGGTGAGGGTGACGCGCTGCGCGCCGTAGCGTTGCCGGTGGTTGCGGCGCAGCGCGTCGGGGGTGAGGGCGGTGACGGTGTCGGTGGTGCCGAGGATGGGCCAGCCGAGGGGGTGGGCGCCCCAGTAGTCGGCGCGGAGTTCGTCGGTGACGCGGACGGTGGGTTGTTCGGCGTACATGGCGATTTCTTCGAGGATGACGCCGCGTTCGGTGTGGATGTCCGTGTCGCGCAGGGCGGGGCGCATGAGTTCGGTAAGGGTGCTGAGGAGTTCCGGGGTGTGTTCGGGGAGGGTGGCGGCGTGGTAGACGGTGGCTTCTTCGCTGGTGAAGGCGTTGGCGTTGCCGCCGAGGTCGTCGAGGCGTTCGTTGAGTTGGGCGGCGCTGAGGGTGTCGCTGCCTTTGAAGAGGAGGTGTTCGATGAAGTGACTGGCGCCCATTTCGGTGGGGGTTTCGTCGCGGCTGCCAGTGTTGACGAAGTACCCGGCGGCGGTGGTCTGGGCGTGCGGGTCGGGTTCGAGAAGCAGGGTGAGGCCGTTGGAGAGGGTATGCCGCTGGGTGGTGGGCGCCGTGGGGTGGGTGGGGTCAGGCATGGGGTCCTTCGCTGGGGGCGCTGTCCGTGGCGGGTGCCCCGTGTTCGTATGACTGGGGTTCGTGTGACTGGCGTTCATGTGACTGGAACTCTTGAGTTTGGGGTTCGCGCAATTCGGGGCCGTGCCCGTCAGGGCCGATGGTGACGGTGGTGGCGTCGGGCGCGGGGTGGTAGCGGGTCAGGAAGCGGTTCACGTCGTCCAGGGTCAGGGTGCTGAGGGACTCGCGGAGTTCGCTGACGCTGCGGATGCGGCCGAACACGGCGGCGTCGCGGGTCAGTGCGTGGGCGCGGGCGCGCATGCTTTCCGCGCCGAACACGACGCTGACGGCCAGTCCGGCGCGGGCGCGTTCGAATTCGGCGGGCGTCAGGCCCTGCGGGAGCCGGCGCAGTTCCGCCAGGATGACCTGAAGCGTTTCGGGGGCGCGGGCGGGGGTGCTGCCGGCGTAGGCGCTCAGGAAGCCGCTGCCGCCCAGGATGACGGGGTTGGCACTGACGGCGTACGCGAGACCACGTTCCTCCCGCACCGCGTGAAACAGTCGGCTGGCGCTGCCGCCGCTCAGGGCGGTCAGGGCCACCTGCCACGCCATCCAGTCGGGGTGGCCGGGGGGCACGCCGGGCATGGTGAGGCTCAGGTGGGTCTGTTCGGCGTCCGGGTCGGTGGTGTGCGCGCGGGCGCGGGTACGCAACGTGGCAGGGATCGGGTCGTGCGCGCCGGGGCGCAGGCCGCCCAGGGCGCCGGCCGTCAGCTCGCGCGCCTGTTCGGGATCAAGGTCCGCGACGAGACCCAGGACGCTGCCCGCCTGCCCGTACCGTTGCAGGTGCGTGCGGAGCGTACCGGGCGTCAGGGCTTCGAGGCCCTGCGGGGTGCCGCTGGCGGGGTGGCCGTACCCGGCCATGGGCGCGCCGGGCGGGGTAGGGAACGCCGTCTGACGCGCCAGCGTGGCAAGGCGGTCGGCGGGACTGTCCAACAGACCCTCAAGGTCCTGGCGGGCCAGATCAGTCAGGACCGGCAGTTCATCTTCCGGTAGGTGCGGATCGTTCAGGACGCTGGCGGTCAGGGTCAGCGCGGCGCCCAGGTCGGCGCTCAGGCCGCTGACAGAGAAGCGGGTCGCCTCGGGGCCGACGCCGCCGCCCCGCCGCACGCCCAGGTCATCGAAGGCGTCCTGCAGGGCGCGGGCGTCCAGGCCACCCGCGCCCTTGAACAGCCATTCTTCCAGGACGGCGCTGGCGCCCTCGTGCCCGGCGGGGTCGTGGGCGCTGCCGACGGGCACGCGCAGATCGAAGGCAAATCCGGGTCCGGTCCGGCGTTCAAAGGCGACCGTCAGGCCGCCGGGCAGCGTCCAGAGGTACGCTGGAATGGGGTGGGAACGCGCAGGCATCCGGGCAGTCTACCTTGAGGGGCGCGGTGTGCGGGAGCGGCAGGCACGGTTGGTTCAGGCGGCCTTCATGCCCGGCGCACTCTGCAACTTTTGTCCGGTTCCGCCGCGGTCCCCACACGCCATCCTGAGACCATGAGGCTGGGTCGGGACAGAGGGCAAGGGTGAGGCGGGTGCTGGGTTGGCTGGTCACGCTGGCGGTGCTGGGCGGCGCGGCACTCCTGCTGTGGCCGCAACTGGAAGGCGCACGCCGGTACGCGGCCCTGCTCTCGGCCCCGGGGGCGACCGAGGCCTCGCTGCCCAACCCACTGCCGGGCCAGCGCTTCGTGGACACCTGGGGCGGGGCGCGCAGTCAGGGCCGCACGCACGAGGGCGTAGACATCTTCGCGCCGCGCGGCACGCCCATCCACGCCACCACGCGCGGCGTGATCGTGAACGTCGGCCCGAACAACCTGGGCGGCCGCACCGTCATGATCCTCGGGCCGGGCGGTCAGCGGCACTACTACGCGCACCTGGAACGCTACCCGGACCTGAAACGCGGCGACTGGGTCGAGGCGGGCGACGTGGTGGGCTACGTGGGCGACAGCGGAAACGCGAAGGGCACGCCCCCGCACCTGCACTACGGGATCTACGCGGGGGGCGGGGCCATCAACCCGTACCCGCTGCTGATTGGCGAGTAGAGAGAGTCAGTCTGTCTGTCCCAGCAGCCGCGCCCGCACCTGCGGCCACTCGGCGGCGATGATGGAGTACATGACCGTGTCGCGCTGCGTGCCGTCCGGGCGGGCCATGTGCTGACGCAGCACGCCCTCGCGGGTGGCGCCCAGGCGCTCGATGGCCTGCTGGCTGCGGGTGTTCAGAAGGTCCGTCTTGATCTCCACGCGCAGCATGCCCATCTGGCCGAAGGCGTGGTCCAGCAGGAGGCGTTTGAAGGTGCGGTTGGCGGGCGTGCGCATGAACGCCGGGGCCAGCCACGTGCTGCCGATCTCCAGGCGGCGGTGCGCGGGGCGCATCTCCATGAAGCGGGTGGCGCCCGCCAGTTCGCCGCCGACCAGTTTCACGAACGGCATCTGATCCGGGGCGTCCAGCGCGCCGGTGTAGTACCGCTCCTGGGTGGGGAGGGTGCCCATGCGGGCGTACTCGGCGGCGTGCGCCTGCGCCAGGGCTAACAGAGGGGCGGTGTCAGCGGTGGTCAGGGGGCGCAGGGTGTACGGGCCTTGGCTCAGGGTCAGGTCGTGGCGCATGTGGGTACTGTACGGGTCATCCAGACTGAGGTCCGTTCCCCACCCGCCAGCACACCGGATTGCCAACGCCATGCCCGGAACTCGCTCTTTCACTCTGCGGCGCGGCTCTCCGAGTCCGTTCGCATGAAACCAAACCAGGCCGCCGGAGTCCGTATGATACGGATTCCGTCTGTTTCGCCGACAACCCGGAACTTCGCCAGATTGCCGGCTCCACGTCCGGAACCCGTTTTGCTCCCACTCGCTTCGCTCGGATTGAACGGGCTTTGCAGCCCATTC
>NZ_JAGLBB010000121.1 GCF_018260555.1 Deinococcus sp.
TGATTCGGAAGTGCACCGAATCAACCGCAGTCCGTATCAGCCCAGGCCCAGCATGAGGTTCAGGTTCTGCACCGCCGCGCCGCCCGCGCCCTTCCCGAGGTTGTCCAGCCGCGCGGCCAGCACCGCCCGCTCGCCGTCCCCCGAGGGGTATACGAACAGTTCCAGGTTGTTCGTGCCGTTCAGGGTCTGCGGGTCCAGCACCGGCGGGTTGTCGGTCATGTCGAACACGCGCACGTACGGCTGCCCGGCGTAATGCGCCGTTAGCGCCGCGTGCAGGGCGTCCGGCGTGGTCCCCAGCTCGCGCAGGTGCAGTGGGATGGTCACGGTCATGCCCTGCGCCCACGCGCCCACGTTCGGCGTGAACACCGGCGTGCGGCTCAGGCCCCCGTAGCGCATGGTCTCGGGGATGTGCTTGTGCTCCAGGCCCAGCGCGTAACTCAGGAACTCGCCCTTCATGGCGTGCGGTTCGTTCTTCTCGTGTGCGTCCACGAGCGCCCGGCCCCCACCGGTATAGCCGCTGTACCCCTGGATACTGACCGGGAAGTCCGCCGGGATCAGGCCCGCGCCCGTCAGCGGCGCCAGCAGCGAGATCGCGCCCGTGCTGTAACAGCCGGGGTTCGCCACGAAGCGCGCCGCGCGGATCGCGTCCGCCTGCCCCGCATTCAGCTCGGGGAAACCGAACACCCACGCCGGATTCACCCGGTGCGCCGTACTGGCGTCCAGCAGCCGCGCCGCCGGATTCGTGGTCAGCGTAACTGCCTCGCGCGCCGCGTCGTCGTGCAGGCACAGGACCGACACGTCCGCCGCGTTCAGCAGCTCTGCCCGCGCCGCCCTGTCTTTGCGCCGCGCCGGGTCGATGCTCAGCAGCTCGATATCCGCCCGCCCCTCCAGCCGGGAGCGGATCTGAAGACCGGTCGTTCCGGCCTCGCCGTCAATAAACACCCTGGGGACTGTCATGCTTGATTCTCCATCAGAGACTGCGTGACCTGCGCTTGCAGGCGTTCGAGGTTCATAGCCAGGGACATCCCTGGTTTCAGGTGCGTCTGGCAGAGGCGGCGCGTCACGAACGCCCTACCGGGTCGCGCAGTGGCGCGGGTCGTTTCAGGTCGCCGCAGGTCCAGTTCCTCCTGCGTCTCGCGGCACAGGGCCTGCTCGTACGTCTTGCCGCGCCCCACGCAGCCCCGTGCCCCCGCGACCTGCGGTTCGTTCCCGTGGGCCAGGACAGAGGGCAGGTCGTCGGGCGTCAGGGGCCGCAGGGTCAGGCGGGGGGTGAGGGTGTTCATCACCAGCGGGGTTTCAGGTCGCCCATGACGTGGTACAGCAGGGCTTTCTGGGCGTGCAGGCGGTTTTCGGCCTGATCGAACACGCGGCTCCTGGGGTGCTCGGTGGCTTCGGGGACGGTCTCCTCGCCGTAGTGGGCGGGCAGGCAGTGCAGGAAGATGCCGTGCGGGGCGAGGGTGTCGAGCATTTCCGGCGTGACCTGGTAGCCCTGGAAGGCGCGGCGGCGGATGTCGGCCTCGGCTTCCTGGCCCATGCTGATCCACACGTCGGTGTACAGCACGTCCGCTCCGGCGATGGCGGCGAGATCGTTGGTGAGGGTGATGTTCACGCCGGCCCGCACGGCGTCCATGAGGACTCCGGCGTTCGGTTCGTAGCCGACGGGCGTGACGATGGTCACGTCGGTGCCGGTCAGGACGCCCATGTGAATGTGGCTGTTGGCGAGGTTGTTGCCGTCACCGATGTACACGACGCGGCGGCCCGTGAGGTCGGTGCCGAACGCTTCCTCGATGGTCTGGTAGTCCGCCAGCAGTTGCGCGGGGTGCAGCATGTCGCTCAGGCCGTTGATGACGGGAATACTGGCGTGCTGCGCGAGTTCCTGGAGGGTCTGCTGGAGGTACACGCGGCCCATGACGGCGTCCACCCAGCGCTCGAGGTTACGGGCGACGTCACTGACGCGTTCGCGGGTGCCGAGGCCGATCTCGGTGTTGCTGAGCGTGATGGCGTGCCCGCCAAGCTGGTACATGCCCACGTCAAAGGTGGTGCGGGTGCGCAGACTGGCCTTCTCGAACACCAGGGCGATGCTCAGGCCCGTCAGGGGTTTCACGGCGCGCCACTCGCCGCGTTTCATGGAATGCGCGGTGTCCAGCACGGCGCGCAGTTCGCCAGCAGTCATGTCGAGGTTCCCGAGGAAGTCACGCCCGGCCATGACGGGCCTGGGCAGCGTGTCCAGGGTGAGCAGCGCGGGTCCGTCAGCCTGCGCGGCGACTGCATCTTTTTTCGCAGCAGAATTCTGCGCCGCCGCAGTCTGTTTGGGGGCGGCACCGGCCTTGGCCTGGTTTTTCTTCTTTGGGGCGACCTTCGTCATAGGCGAGGAGTATACCCGCTTCATGTCAGCCTGGCCTCACCCCGGATCGGTAGCGCATGAATATGCATTCTGGATGACTGGACATGCAGGCCAGGATATAGGGCACGAGAAGCGGGAGGCGGCCACCACCGCCTCGCGCACGCGCCTTGCCTTATGCGAAGTCATACGAAGTGCGCGTCACTGCGCCACAGTCGGGAAGGCCGCCGCCTGCGCCTCCATACCGCCCAGAGACGTCTGTTGATCCTGTTCGCATCCGCCCGGACTCCATCGGAACCGCACCGAATCAACCGGCATCCGTATCGAACGGACTCCGATTGGATGGGCTGCAAAGACCATTCAATACGAGCGGATGCGAGTGGGAGAGAAACGGGTTCCGGACGTGGAGCTGCCAATCCGGTGAAGTTCCGGAGTGTCAGCGAAACAGTCCGTATCAGTTGGAATGGTTTGCGACACCCGGATCATTCAAGCGGCCTCGCGGAGCTGCGCCGCGCAGCGAATGGGCGCACAGAGGGTCCCGGGAGTGGTGTTCGAGAGTTCGGTGCATAGGCAACTTGTAAGCCAAACCGACGCAGTCGGTATCAGATCGAACGCGACGGACGCCCCGCCGCTACTGGTGGCGGCCCTGCCTGCACTGATCATGCCTGGTGCACAGGGCACCTCCCCCACCATGGGCTTCCCGCACGTGAAGGACAGCCCCAGGGTTGCCGTACCCTGTGGGCATGACTGGACCGCTGTTCGATTCTCATATGCACACGCCCCTGTGCGGGCATGCCACGGGCTCACCCCGCGAGTACGCCCAGGCGGCGCTGGACGCCGGACTGACAGGTATCTGTTTCACGGATCACACGCCGATGCCCGCGTGGTACGACGCGCCGTGGCGCATGCGCCTGGATCAACTGACACAGTACGTCGAGGACGTGCGGGCCGTGCAGGCCGAGTTCTCCGGGCGGCTGGACGTGCGCCTGGGCCTGGAAGCGGACTTTCACCCTGGCACGGAACGCTACCTGGAAGGCGTGCTGGGCGCGCACGCGTGGGATTACGTGATCGGCAGCATTCATTACATCGGCGCGTGGGGCCTGGACAACCCGGAGTTCATCGCGGAATACGACAACCGCGACCTGGCGGGCGTCTACCGCGATTACTACGCGCTGGTCGAAGGCGCCGCAAAATCAGGGCTGTTCGACTCCATCGGGCACCTGGACCTGCCCAAAAAATTCGGGCACCGCGACCCGGACGGGTACGCCGCGCTGCATGCGCTGGACGTGATCGCCGAGCGCGGCCTGAGTCTGGACTTCAACACGGCCGGATGGCGCAAACCAGTCGCCGAGGCCTACCCCGCCCCGGACCTGACCCGGCAGGCCGCCGAACGCGGCATCCCCTTTGTGCTGGGCAGCGACGCCCACAAGCCCGGCGAGGTCGGCCACCGCTTCACCGACGCCATCAAGCAGATTCACGACGTGGGCGGGCGGATCGTGACGTATCAGGGACGCATGCGGCACGGGTAGAGCGGAACATCCTGGCTCCCCCTGGGGGGAGCTGGCCGCGCAGCGGACTGAGGGGTCACCCACCAGCGCAGGTTTACTCAGCCCCCGGCACCCCACGCCCACACGTCCCCCTGCACCCGCGCGTAACTCGCGTCCAGCTGCGGCCCCAGCAGCACCAGTTCCGCCAGTCGCCGCGCCATGCGACTCACCTCCCGCGCCTCATCCAGCGTCAGGGCGCGGCCCAGCACGCCAAACTCGCGGTAACTGAGCCACTTCTTCATCACCTGATACCCACCAATCGTGTACTCCCACACGAGAGCAGGCACGTTCTCCCAAACCCACGCGTCATTCAGCGCCACGTCCAG
>NZ_JAGLBB010000122.1 GCF_018260555.1 Deinococcus sp.
CGCGGTCGTCGTGTTCCCAGGGGGTGTTCAGGCCGTTGACGCGCACGAGGACCGGGACGCGCCAGGGGATGCGCAGGGCGTCCCGGATGTGCTCCCGGGCCTGGGCTTTGTGTTCGGGGGCGACGGCGTCTTCGAGGTCCAGGATCACCGCGTCGGGGCGCAGGGTGCGGGCTTTCTCGATGGCGCGGGGTTTGTCGCCCGGCACGTACAGCACGGAGCGCAGGGGTTTCATGCGTGCTGCCTGCGGGTGCGCGCGGCGCTGGTGGCGAGCAGGAACGGCAGGAAGGCCGCGAGCAGGCGCAGTGTGCGGGGCGTGGGCAGGGTGCGGGTCATGCGTTCACGGTAATACGCCGGGTGCGCCGAATCCCCAGATGCGGGGCGGAGCGAGTTCCAGGACGTTGCCGGCCGGATCGTGGAAGTACAGGCTCTCCCCCCGCTCACCCCAGGCGTAGCGGGTGACGCTCAGGCCAGCGGCGCGCAGCCGGGCCTCCCACACGTCCGTCTGGGCGGGCTCAAGGCTCAGGCAGGCGTGAGCTCCGGCCCGTCCGGCGTGCGGCGGCACGTCCCCAGGCTGGGCGCTGGCGCGCGGGTCGAAGATCAGGAGCATGCTGCCGTCCAGCCGGTAGAACAGGTGCCGGCCCGGCACGCGGCTGTGCAGGCTCAGGCCGAGCACATTGGTGTAGAACTGCTCGGCCTGGTCCAGGTCGTTCACGTACAGGCAGGTTTCCAGGATGCGCATGGCCGCAGCTTACGGCAGCAGCACCCGGGGTTCCGGGGCGGGGCCCAGGGCGCGGCGGTGCACGTCCCGCAGGACCTGCGTGCCGTCGGTGTGAATGCCGTGTTTGCGCAGGCTGGCCAGACTCTGCGCGTCGCGGGCCAGCAGGGTCTGGAAGTCGGAGTTCTGACGGGGAGCGAGTTGCGGGAAGTCGATGATGGTCACGGTGTCCTCCGACCAGAGAAGGTTGTGGGTACGGTCATCGCCGTGCGCGGACCCCAGCCGCAGCAGGCCGGTGACGCTCTGATTCCAGGGGCACTCGGCCTGTGCGGGGCTCAGGGCGTTGCCTCTGAGGCGCGGGGCGACGTGATCCTCGGTGCCGATCAGGCGCATGACGACGGCGGGAACGGTCTGGACGTACGCGGTCAGGTGCGGCCCGGCCAGGGGTTCGGGGACGTTCAGTCCGGCTTTGCAGCGCGTGCACAGGTGCGCTCACTCTGGACCCACTCTGAGAGAAGGACCAGACTTTCGCGGGTGCGTGGATGGCTTTTACGGCGCGGGCGTCGAGGATGACCCGCCCTTCGCGGCAGAGCTTCACGGGCACGCTGCTGCGCGGACTGCGGGCCTGCTCACGCGCGCCCCGTTCGGTCAGTGCAGGGAGGCCAGCCCGAAAGTAAAGGTGTCCGGTCGTGGTGCGTCAAAATCACTCCAGGTTGCAGGAAGAGAGACTCCATGTGCGGCGGTCTGGACATCAGTGATAGTGGTCATAGCGGGCACCTCCTTTCGGTGATTGATGTTCAGCGTAGCAGGCAAAAGCGGCGCGTGTCACGAACAGCGGGTGTGCTAGGCCATCACGCCTAGCACACCCGGCCCATGTGCACGCCCCTGCAACAACGCCCTGCAGAGAGGATGAAGATAAAGAGAGGAAGCGGAGCCCGTACTGAGCCCCGCCTCTCCCTTGCGCGCGCGGAATCCGTATTACTTCAGGGTTTTGCTGATGAATGCGTTCGTGTAGTACTCGCTGGCGTTCGCTCCGGACGGTAGTTTGCCCTGCTTCACGAGCGCCGCGACGGCTTTTGTCCACGCGGCGGGATTCATGGCGCCCAGGCCGTTCGTCTGGGTGTAGGGGCCGGTCATCAGGGGCGTGCTGGCCTTCAGGACGTCCAGGTTGCCGCTCGCGCCGAATACGGGCTGCGCCAGCTTGAACGCGCGGGCGGGATCAGCGACCGTGAATTTCAGGCCGCGCTGACTGGCCCGCACGACCTTCTTCGCCAGGTCCCCGCCCAGGCTCTTGCCGGTGCCGATCAGGCCCACGCCGACCATCGGGTACGCGCCGCTGATGTCCAGGGTGTACACCTTCTTGCCGCCCGTGCGGGCCAGTTGCAGCACGTCGTTGTTCGAGTACCCCACGGCGGCGTCCACTCGCCCGGCGCGCACGGCGTCCACCTGCGTGAACCCGATGGAGTTCAGGCGCACGTCGCGGCCCTCAGTCAGGTCGGCGCTGTCCAGCAGGGCCTGAATAGCGTGGTAGGAACTGCCGAACGGGCCGGGAATGCCGACCGACTTGCCTTTCAGGCTCGCCACGCTGTTCAGGGGCGAGAGGCTGAACACCGTCACCGGGTTTTTCTGGTACATGGTCATCACGTACCGCACGTCCGCGCCCTGGTTGCGCGCGAAGATGGCGTCCTCGGGATCACCCACCACGAAATCCAGTTTGCCCTGCAACAGCAGCGGCAGCAGCTGCGAGACGTACCCATGCTGGTAGTTGACCTTCAGGCCCTCCGCGCCGAAGTACCCGAGTTTGTCGGCCACGTAGAACGGCGTGAACTGCACGTCCGGGTTGTACCCCAGGCCAATGTTCACGGTGCGCTGCGCGGACGCAGAGGTCGCCAGCAGGCCCAGCAGAAGGAAAGCGCGTTTCATGAGAATAAGTATAGACGGCCTGCATGACGCGTCTGTGACCCTTGCCGCGACTCCTGCTGTGTTCCGTTCCGGGGCATCTGCGCCCGCCACGCCGTGGCATGCTGCTCACATGGATCTGGAATCGTGGACCCCCGTGGATAACGCCCGCCGCCTCGCCACCCTGATCGCGGTGGGCGCGGCCATGTTCAGTTTCCTGGCCTTGTGGCTGGGAGTGGCGTGGCACCCGCTGCTGGCCCTGGCGAGCGGCGTGGTGATTGGTGTACTGGTGTGGGCGGCGGCCTTCCCGCTTCTGCGCGCCCTATTCCGCCGCTGACAGCCCCGGGCGACGTGGGACCGCCCCCAGCAAGCGTGAACGCCCGCAGGTTCGGCAGCCCACGCGGGTGCTACACTCGGGGGCACGCCCGCACACCCCCCCCAGCGGTGTCCGGAGCAGCGCCCGTAAGGCGGGCCAGATGCAGGAAAAAGGAGTAAATCAGATGACGGACAACAACGAGCTGCGCCCCGGTGAGCAGACGCCAGAAGAACTGCGCGACATTATCCCCCAGCTGGAAGGCGAACCCGACGAGGACGCCGTGCTGGACGCCCAGGAAGCCGAAACTGAAGGCGGCATCAGCGCCGACGGGGCCGAAGGCGAAGAGGAAGAAGAGTACATTGACGCCGACGAACTGCTGGGCGTCCTGGCTGAACTGAAAGAAATGCTCGAAGCTCAGGGCAAGGAAATCCGTGGCCTGCGCCGTGAAATGCGCGAAATGCGCGAAGCCCAGGGTCAGGGCGGCCTGCGCAGCGGCGAGCAGCGCCCCGCACCCGCCCCCCGCGAGGACCGTGGTGGCTACCAGGGCGGCGGCGACCGTGGCGGCTTCCGTCCCCGTGAAGACCGTGGCGGCGACCGTGGTGGATTCCAGAGCGGCGGTGACCGTGGCGGCTTCCGTCCCCGTGAAGACCGTGGCGGCGACCGTGGTGGATTCCAGAGCGGCGGTGACCGTGGCGGCTTCCGTCCCCGTGAAGACCGTGGCGGCGACCGTGGTGGATTCCAGAGCGGCGGTGACCGTGGCGG
>NZ_JAGLBB010000123.1 GCF_018260555.1 Deinococcus sp.
GGCGAGCCGGGCCGGGCTGCGTGGCGCGGGAACCTGAACGCCGCGCACGCGGGCCTGGGCGTGCGGGCCGCGCACCTGGGCCGCTGGCTGGCGCTGTGGAACGCCACGGCGCGCGAGGTCCTGCCCGCAGAAGCAGCGGCGCTGCTGAGCGCGCGCGCGGCCGTCATGGGTCAGCAGCTGGGGCGCGCGGCGCAGGGCCGGGCCGGAACTTCTCAGGCGGGCGGCGCGTAGCGTGGGGCATGAACCTCAGATTGCCGTTCCTGAAGAGTGACGACGCGCTGCCGGGCGGCGTGACCCGCCCCACCTGGGTGATCCTGGACCTGAGCGGCCCGTACCCGGAGCGTCAGCCCGGAAGCCCGCTCGCGGCGCTGCTCAGCCGCACCGAGTCGGTCGAGGCGCTCGCGGCCCGGGTGCAGAAACTGCGCGGCGCCCCGTGGCTGCACGGCGTACTGGTGCGCTTCGGGGAGTTCACGGCGTCCCCGGCGTCCGCGCACGCGGTGCGGGGCGTCCTGGCGGACCTCGCCGCCGAGAAGCGCGTGGTGGCGTTCCTGCCGCAGCTGACCATGACCACCCTGATCGCCGCGAGCGGCGCGGGCGAACTGGTCGCGCCGGAATCCGCCGAGGTGAACCTGGGAGGATTCGGGCTGGAAAGCACCTTCCTGGGCGAGTTCCTGAAAAAACGCGGCATCGAGTTCGAGAACCTGCGTGTCCGGGAGTACAAGGCGGCCCTGACACGCTTCTCGCAGGATCACATGGACGACCACAACCGCGAGCAGCTTCAGGCTTACCTGGACGGCCTGGAAGCCGCCTGGGCCAACGACCTGGCCGGGGCGCGCGGCGTGACCCCGCAGACGGCGGCCGGGTGGCTCAGCGCGGACCTGACCAGCGCGCGGGCGGCCCTGGCGGCCGGCGTGATCACCAAGGTCGCCTACGAGGACGAACTGATCGGCCCGGCCTCCCGGCCCTTCGAGGCGGTCCTGGACCTCCTGAAGCCCCACCGGCCCGCGAACGCGAAGGCTGGGCGCGTGGCGGTCGTGCCGCTGATCGGCACGATCATCCCCGGCAAAAGCCGCAACAACCCCATTCCGCTGCCGCTGCTGGGCGGCCCGATGGCCGGGTCCGACACGGTCGTGGCCGCGCTGCGCCGCGCCAGAGAGGACAAATCCACGAAGGCGATCGTGCTGTACGTGAACAGCGGAGGCGGCAGCGCCCTGGCCAGCGACCTGATCTGGCGTGAGGTCGCCACCAGCAAGAAACCAGTCGTGGTCGTCATGGGCGAGTACGCCGCCTCGGGCGGGTACTACGTGGCCACGCACGCCAGAGCCATCGTGGCCTCGCCGTACACCCTGACCGGAAGTATCGGCGTGGTCAGCGGCAAACCCGTCATGACCGAATTCAACCGCCGCCAGGGCCTGAACCCGGAACGGGTGGGCCGCGACCGCGCCCTGATGTACTCCCCGTCCCGCCCGTACACTGACGAGGAACGCGACCACGTCGAGAAGAGCATTCTGGAGGTGTACGACCGGTTCACGGCCCGCGTCGCCGAGGGCCGGGGTCTGAGCCGCGAACGCGTGAACGCCCTGGGTCGGGGCCGCATCTGGAGCAGTCATGACGCCCTGGAACGCGGCCTGATCGACGAACTCGGGGACCTGAGCGCCGGCCTGCGCCGCGCCCGTGAACTGGCCGGGCTGCCGCACGACGCGCCCGCCTGGAACGTCACTCCCCGGGGCACCGGTCCCCTACCGCAGTTCGCGCAGGAAGCCGCGCAGGCCACGCAGCTCAGCGTGTGGCCCTTCGGCAACGAGCGCGTGCTGACCTGGTTCGATCAGGACGTGCGTGTGCGCTGACAGCAGACGATGGGCCGGAAGGATTGGACTGACAAGGAGCCCGATCCACTCCTCATACGGACTGCCGCTCCACTGCGCCACAGTCGGAAGAGCACCGACTCCACCGAAGTCCGTGTCAGATCAGAGCGGGGTTCGGGCGGGTCACGACGTGTTCCAGGCGCTCGGCGACATTCACGAGGTGATCCCCGAGTCGTTCGAGATTGCGGGCCATGCGTCCGGCGGTCAGGGCGACGCTGGTGTCTTCCGGGCGTTCGAGCAGGCGGGTCAGGCTGGCGCGCTGCATCTGCTCGTACAGGGCGTCCACCTGCTCATAGTCGAGGCGCATGACGTCGCGGGCGGCGGCAGCGTCACGCTCGGCAAAGGCGAACGCAAGGCGCTCGAGCATCTCTGAGAGCAGGCGCACGAGGGGCAGCACATCCTGAAGGGTGGCGCTGCGGGCGCGGGGCGCGAAGGTTTCAAGGTCACGGGCGACGGTAAAGGCGTAATCCCCGACCCGCTCGAGGTTGGTCAGGCTGCGGAACACCATCAGGTGGAAGGCGAGTTCCTGTTCGGTCAGGCCAGCCGCGAAGGCGTCCAGGCACAGGTCCTCGATCTCGCGTTCCAGATCGTCCGTTTCGGCTTCCAGCGTCTCGGCGCGGGCTGTCAGGCCAGCGAATTCCGCACGGTCGTTGGCGTCCCGCACGGCGTCGAGTTGTTCGAGGGTGATGCTCAGCATCCGCAGGAAGCGCACGGTGACCAGCGAAACGCTCCGCTGGCCGGCGCTGGCCGGTCCCGGGTGGCCGGGTTCAGCGCTGTTCTGCGGAGGAAAGTGGTCGCCGTTCATGCGGGCAGTATCCTGCCCCGTTGTAATGACCCGGTCAAGTGAAGGAGCGGCGCACCCCCGCGCAGGTGCCGGGGCACAGTGTCATACGGACTGCCGTATGTTCCGCCAACAACCCAGAATCGTACCGGGTTGCCAGCTCCACGCCCGGAACCCGCCCCGCTCCCACCGCTTCGCTCGGATCGAAGGGTCTTTGCAGCCTATTCAACCCGGAGTCCGTATCAATGGGAATCATACGGAATGGTTGTTGCCCACCACCCCGTCGCAGGCCGTCTCAGCGGCGGGTGCGGATGGGGCCAAGCGGCGTGAACCCGGCGCGGCTCAGCGCGGCGCGCAGGTCGTCCGGGGTGGCGGCCGCGCTGTGCGGGCGGGCCTGGAGGGTCAGGTCGCCCAGTCTGGCGACCGGCCAGGTCTGCACGGTCCAGCCGCTCAGGTGCGGGACCAGGGTGCCAGGCGTCGGGACGCCGCAGGTCTGACTGTCGCACGTCTGGCCGCCGCCGATCTGGCCGCCGTCAATCTGGCCGCCGTCAATCTGGCCGCTGGGCACTATGACTTCCAGGTAGTACAGGGGGGCGCCCGGGTTCGGCAGGCTGGGCGCGGTGTGGTGGGGCTGGGAGGGGGCAGGATGGCGCTGAGCAGCAGTCATGGAAGGCACCTCTGGGGGCGCGGCCAGGGGCGGCCGGTGATGCCTTCAAGGTGCGCCTGCCCGGGCCGTCCTGGCTATCGGGGGAAGAAGCGGCGCAGGGCGTGCCGCATCGGTTTACCCGATATTCCGGGGGCAGAGCACGGCCTACACTGGGTTGTGACCCACGGACGCCCCACCATCACCACCGGCCTGCCGTCCCTGGCGCAGCTACGCGCCCTGCTGGCGGTAGCGGACGCCGGCGGGTTCAGTGAGGCGGCCGCAGAGACGGGCGTGTCTCATACGGGTTCCGTTTGTTTCGTTGACAACCCGGGAGGGCACCGGGTTGCCAACTCCACGTCCGGAACCCGCTTTTCTCCTACTC
>NZ_JAGLBB010000124.1 GCF_018260555.1 Deinococcus sp.
TGGACTGGTCAGCGTGTTCACGGGGGATATTCTCATGCCCAATTTCTCTGTCTGATCGTCCCCTGCTGAGCAGTTACATAAAAAGCATGATGATCATCATCAGGGCCGCGCGCCGTCCGCGTTCTGGACGCGGTTTCTCTGTCTTTCATCCGAAGGGTCGTGCTGAATCATCCAAAAGGTCGTGCTCCGAAGGTCCACTTCATCCAAAGGGTCGCGCTGGGCGGCCAGGAACCGCCAAAGGGTCGTGCCGGGCAGGGAAGGCTACGCTCCAAAGGGTCGTGCTGAAAGCGCCAAAGAGTCGCGCCCGGCGAGGAGGAGACGCTCCAAAGGGTCGTGCTGCCCGGTTTCTTGCTGGCAGTCGGAGAGGGCAGACCATCCAAAGAGTCGTGTGCTCAAGGGGCTCTTTCCTCCAAAGAGTCGCGCTGCCGGGCACGACCCTTGGGATGAAACGGCGCCCGGGCACGACCCTTTGGATGGTGTGGGGGACGCGCCCGCTGCAGTCAGCAGGCTCCCGATCAGCAGCAGGTGCAGGAAGGTCTGGGTTCGCAGCGTCTCCTGGTACGCCCGACTGCCGCTACGGCCAGGGGTCCGCGTTCCTGCGCGGCCTGCACCTGCGCGTCCGCCCAGGTGAACTGCGGGTGGTTCCCGACCAGCGCAGCGACCAGGGCGCTGGTGTCGAACAGGGTCACCACGAACCGAGAACCTCGTTCAGCCGCTCGTCCCGCAGGTCCTGCACGGGATCGCCAGTGATGGCGCCCTCCGCGCTGAGGATCAGGCGGCCGTGATGCCGGGTGACCTGCACGTCCCGCGCGGCAGGCCGCAGGTGAAGGGCTCCGCCTTCGAGTTCGACTTCGAGCTGCGCGCCGGGCTGGAGGGCCAGCGCGTCACGCAGGGCCTTGGGAATGAGGATGCGGCCGAAGCGGTCGATCTCCAGATGCGCGGTCATGGCTGGCAGTTTAGGCGCCTTCTTGCCAATTCGCTGCGGTGCCAGTCACGTGCCCCTGCCCTGACTCGACCCACTGCTCTGATGTGAGGCATCTGCGCCGCGACGGGTACCCTACAGTGCGGGCATGTCCAGTTTCACGCTCCCCGCCGCGGTCATGACGGCCCTGCTGACCGGACTGATGATCGCCTGCCTGGGTCCCGTCAACAGCCTGCTGCAGGCCAGGGTCGGCACGTGGTCCATGCTGACGGTCGTTCATCTGCTCGGCCTGGGCGTGGCGATCGTGGGCTTCTGCCTGGCCCCGCCCAGCCCCTTTGGAACGCCGGGAGACTGGACGCGTCCCCTGCTGCTTGTCCTGCTCGTCGGGGTGCTCGGCGCGTTGCTGCTGCTGGCGCGGTCTGTGGGCAGTACCCTGCCGGCCTTCGCGTGGTGGGGGGGCGCCCTCGGCCTGCTGGTGGTGGTCGGCACCGTGCAGGCGATCGGGGTCCTCGGAGCGGTCCGGGCCGTGCTGCTGATCATTCTGGCCGAGCTGGTCGGAGCGGCCCTGATCGACACGTTCGGCCTGTTCGGCCGTCCGGTCCTGCCGCTGAACCCGGGCCGGATCGCCGGACTGCTGCTGGTGCTCGGCGGGGCCCTCCTGACCCTGCAGGCCGGAACGTGACGACCCTCGTCGAGTTGGCGGCCGGGCAGCGTCCGACCTACGTGTGCACGCGACTGTTTCACCCGTCGGGTCGGTTGCTGGGGACGTTTCTGGAAGGAGGAGTCCGGGCAGGCCTGAGTGCCGCTCTCACGGACGCCCACCTCACCGCCACCGGACCGGTGACCTTCCTGCCGTACCGCGATTCGAACGGTGCCATCACGCCCCGCGCCGGGCATGAGTTCACGCGGGACATCTACCTGCTGGACGCCGCGCAGGTGCGCCGTGCCGGGCGCATGGTGATTCCACTCGATGACCTGCAGGTGGACAGCGGAATCGCGTTCGAACTTGGCCTGGCGTGGGGTCTGGGGATTCCGACCCTCACGGTGCTGCTCAACAGCGTCAGCCTGCAGCACCGACCGTCCGGGGAGCCCCTGCGTGCCCTGCCGGTGCTGTCCATGATGAGCGGCACGGTCATTGACGCGGGTGCGTTCCCGTTGTCGGGACTGTCCAGCGAGGCGAGCACCTATCAGGAGCAGGTGCTCGCCTCGCTCTCGCGGATGGCGTCGCTCGTCAGGGAGGCGGTGTATGCCGATCCTGTTCCGCCGGTCAGCCCGCGCCCGGAACGACCGTTGCGACTCGGCACGGTGCATCTCGAGGGCGGCGTTCCGCACGCAGGAACGGACCTGTTGATCGCGCATGCGCGGACTGCGTTGCGGGCGCAGGGGTGGACCGTGACGACCGCTGCCCGCTGGGACACGTCCCCCGGCGAGTCGCTGGTTGACCGGGCGGCGCGTGACGTGGAGACCGCGCTGGCCGCGCAGGTCGTCCTGAATTTCGGGGACGGTGCGGACGTGGACGCGGAGGTCGCGGCCATTCAGGGCGCACGGACGGCGCTGGGTCGCCCGACCGTACTGCTGCGCAGCGCCCCACTGGGTATCCAGGACGGTCCGGTGTATGCCAGTGTCTGCAACCTGATGCTGGCGCACTCGGCGTGGCGGGTGGCGGAATCGCTGGCACAGGCGCTGCAGTGGATCAGTGACCTTCACCCGCAGCAGAGCGTAGCCGCCCCGGCTCCTCGCCGATGACGGGTGATCCGGCTGGGCCTGCATGCGGCTTCCGGGCTTTTCTAGGTCAACAGGCGCACGAGGATCTCTCCCGCCTGCACCTCATCCCGGGCCCATACCCTGAGCCGTGACGGACGCGTCACGGTCACGCCCAGCTGACCCTGCTGGCAGGCCTGACGGAAGGGACCACCCGGCTGAACATACGAGTAGCCGCGCTGCCTGAGCAGCTCCGTGAGGCCGCGTTCCAGCATGGCGCGGTCATCAGACCGCCGGGGTGTCAACGCGGTTCCCACCGCGGGTGGTGAGTCGCTCAGTCCGCTCCGGAAATATGCCCGGTTGGCCTTCCACCGGCTGAGATGCGGGTACCGGTCCGTTCTGATCTTTCAGTGTCCGGCGCAACAGAACACTCGCGAAGCGCCTGCTGTGCCTGTTGACGCTGACCTAAACATGGTCTGTGCTGGTCGAGGTCACATTGGACTGCCCGAAGAAGGCACAGGGTCGCCGGGCGTGGAGCGTGGCGAAGATGGGCTTGCGGGACCTCGTCCGGTCGTTCAGCCGGGAGTCAGCACGCCTGTGTGACTTGATCGACCTGTTGATGTCGTCCCGGACGAACGCCCTGGAAAGTGTCGGGTACCGAGGTCCTTAATGCTCCGCCACCTGACCGAGCGCACCCGGCTTGTCATACACTGCCAACCGGTCAATCAACGTCGCCGACGCCTCATTAGACCTCCTGCGAAAGTCCCCAGCTACGCTGCGTGAGTGAGCCACGACCGCCTTGAACGCCTCCGACAGCTGAACC
>NZ_JAGLBB010000125.1 GCF_018260555.1 Deinococcus sp.
ACGAGTAGAAACTCTTGCCCAGTGCAACGACGGCTCCCCCTGCCCCCCTGGGGTAGGGGGCTGGGGGGTGGGGCAGCCCGCCGCCAGGCGCCCACCTTGCAGGTCATCTACCCGAAGTACCCGAGCAGGTCGATCAGCGTGCGGGCGTAGTCGTTGGGTTTAATGCCACGTTTTTCGAGTTTCACGCTGGGCGGGAAGGTCACGACCTCGGTCTTGTAGGGGAAGGCGCGCAGGCCGGGGGCGTCGTAGTCCAGGGTCTTGTACGCGAAGGTGATCTGGATCTGGGTCATGGTCTCGCCGATGCTCAGGACGCGGCGGGCGGCGGCGGTGAGGCGCAGTTTGGCGAGGTCGATGAAGTTCTGCACTTCGGGGGTGGGCGGGCCGTACTTTTTGCGCAGATCGCGTTCGACGCGGCTGATGGCTTGCAGGGTGCGGCTTTCGCTGAGGCGGCCGTAGGTGGCGATGCGGGCTTCCTCGTCGCTGTTGCCGTCGGCGTTCAGGAAGTACTCGGGTGACAGGCGGGCGTCGATGGGCAGGTCGATGCTGATGTTGACGGGCCCTTCGATCTTCTCGCCTTTGAGTTTGGCGACGGCTTCGGCGAGCAGTTCGGTGTACACGTCGATACTGACGGCCTGTACGTGCCCGTGCTGTTCCTCGCCGAGGATGTTGCCCACGCCGCGAATTTCCATGTCTTTCTCGGCGAGCAGGTGCCCGCTGCCGAGGTCCTGGAGGTCCGCGATGGCCCACAGGCGGCGCTGGGCGTTCTCGGTCATGCGGGGCGGGTAGAACAGGTACGCGTACGCGGTCTGGGCGCGGCGGCCGACGCGGCCACGCAGTTGGTACAGCTGGGCGAGGCCCAGGCGGTCGCTGCGTTCGATCAGGATGGTGTTCGCTTCGGGGATGTCCAGGCCGGTTTCGACGATGGTGGTGGCGAGCAGCACGTCGAAGGCGCCCTGTTCGAAGCCGAGCATGATCTCCTCGAGTTCTTCCTCGTTCATGCGGCCGTGCGCGACGCCGATGCGGGCCTCGGGGACGAGGTTGCGCAGGTACAGGCTGCGCGCGCCGATGCTGGCGACGCGGTCGTGAATGTAGAAGACCTTGCCGCCCCGTTCGATTTCCGTGAGGATCGCGTCGCGTACCGTGATGGGATCGAAGGGCGCCAGGACGGTCTGGATGGGTTTGCGGCCTTTGGGTGGCGTCTGGATGGAGCTCATGTCGCGCAGGCCGACCATGCTCATGTACAGCGTGCGGGGGATGGGCGTGGCGGACAGGGCGAGGGTGTCCACGGCGCGGGCGTCCTGCGGAATGTCGATCTTGCCGTCCTTGGCGGTGGGCGGCAGGCCCCGCAGCGCGCGGAGTTTCTCTTTCTGGCCCACGCCGAAGCGGTGTTCCTCATCGACGATGATCAGGCCCAGGTCGCGGAATTGCACGTCGCCACTCAGGAGGCGGTGCGTGCCGATCAGGATGTCCACCTTGCCGGCGGCGGCGTCCGCGAGGATGCTGCGCGCCTGCTGCGGGGTCGTGAAGCGTGACAGGCCCTCGACCCGCACCGGCATGCCCCTGAACCGTTCCACGAAGGTGCTGGCGTGCTGCTCGGCCAGCAGCGTGGTAGGCACGAGGACCGCGACCTGCTTGCCGTGCCCGACGACGCGGTGCGCGGCGCGCAGGGCCACCTCGGTTTTCCCGAAGCCCACGTCGCCGGAAATGAGGCGGTCAGCGGGGTTGGGTTTTTCGAGGTCGCGCATGGTTTCTTTCAGGGCGGTTTTCTGGTCGGCGGTCAGTTCGAACTGGAAGTTCTTCTCGATCTGCTCGTCCCATTCGGGCTGCGCGGGGAAGGCGTTGCCGGGCGTGACCTGCCGCGCCGCGTACTGCACGAGCAGTTTCCCGGCGACCTCCTCGGCGTTCTTGCGGGCTTTCTCCTTGGCTTTCGCCCAGTCTTTCTTGTCGAAGGAACTCAGGCTGGGCGGGTCGTCCGTGGTGCCCGGGTGGCGGCGCAGGACCGGCAGTTGCTCGATGGGAACGCGCAGGGTCGCGCCGCCCCGGTACGTGAGGTTCAGGTAGTCCCGCGTGACACCCAGCACCTTCAGGGTTTCCAGGCCCTCGAACTGCCCGATGCCGTGCTCGGGGTGAATCAGGTAATCCCCGACGTGCAGGCCCAGTGCGTCCGTGACGGGTTTACCGTTCAGGCGCTTGCCACGCAGGGCGCTGCCTCCCTGGAAGCCGTAGATCAGGTCCTCGGTGATGACGACCGTGTTGTGCTCGGGAATGACGAACCCGCCCTCACCGGCCGCGCGCAGGAAGCCCAGGCCGCCCTGAGGCACACGCGGAACGTTCAGCCACGGAATCTCGTGGGTGCCGAGCAGTTTATCCGCGAGGTACGCGGCCGTGCGGTCGTGCCGCACGAGGATCAGCACGCGGTAGTTCGCTGCTCGCCACTCCTGCACGTCTCGTTCCAGATCGCCCAGGCGGGCGCGGTAGAACGGCAGGGTGATCAGGCCGGTCTCCAGGTCCGGCAGGTCCAGCGCCGTGCGCCCGAAACTGGTGATGTCCCGCGCCGCCAGTTTCGGCCACAGCGTGTCGATCAGCACGCCCAGACTGCTCGCATAGAACTCCGGGGAATCCAGGAATACCCGCCCGGGCAGCAGTTCCAGGCGCGTGGCGTCCCACTTCGTTGCCGTCAGGTACTCGGCGGTGGGTTCCAGCGTGAAGCTCTGCGCCTTCTCGCCCGTCAGTGCGCCCGATTTCAGGAATCTCAGGGTGTCCAGCTCGTCCCCGAAGAACTCCGCGCGCACCCACACGCCCTCCTGCGCCTCGGCAGGCAGGCCGAAACCCGGCGTGAGCCGCAGTTCCAGCGTGTCGCCCTGAATCTCGAATCCCGCCTCTCCCTCCTCGCGGCTGGTCCAGTCGCCACGTTCGTAGCCCAGGCGTTCCAGGCGCGACAGCAACTCCTCACGGGGGTAGTTCGAGCCGACCCGCAGGGTCAGGGCGTGGTCTTCCGGGCGGGCCGGGAACAGGTCGAGCGCCGTGTTCACGTCCAGTACCACGTGCTCGTGCCGGGCGTCCCAGTCGCGCAGGCCTGGGTTCACGCTGACCGGCGCACCCAGCGCGCCCGCCGTGACGTAACTCCCCAGGCGGTCTGGGGTGGTCAGCAGCACCGCCGGGCCAGGAAACGCCGCGAACAGCGCCGCCCGCGCCACCTGCGGCAACAAGAGAAGATTCCCTGCCGGAGCGGCAGGCAGCAACTTGGAAAGATTGGGCGCGGCAACAGTCACCTGAAGAGTTTACGCGCCCACACGCACGACGACAGAGAGCAAACAGACGAGGCGGCGCTCATCGGTAGTTGGCTGGAACTATGCCCGACAGGAAACGCCTTGAGGCCGTGACAGCCACGCTCGCAGCGTCCAAACGCGA
>NZ_JAGLBB010000126.1 GCF_018260555.1 Deinococcus sp.
CGCTTGTCATGCATCGCGCCTCGCTTGAGGCTCAGAAAAGATACAGGTCCCCGGCCCATCTGTCAACACCCCCCGCCGCGCCCACCCTTCACTGACGAACCGAAATGCCCATAAATCGCGCCCTGAACGCAAAACAGCCACCCTGAGGCGGCTGTTACTCCAGGCTGTCTCACCTCATTACGACTGCCATCTGTTTCGGTGCTAACCGCGACGGTCACCGAATTGCCAGCCCCACGTCCGGGACCCGCCTTAATACCACTTGTATCTGCTCGACTTGAACGGTTTTGCAGACCAGCCAATGGGAGTCCGGATCACTCAGCGTTGCAACAGGACCGTCTCCTGCACCTTCAGGCCCTGTGCCAACGCGTCGCGGGCGTGACCGCGCGCGGCTTCGAGGTCATGATCGCGGTAGTTACCGCATTCCAGCTCGCTGACACCGGGAATGGGCCGGTCATGCGCCGCCGTGTCCTTCAGGGCTGCCTCGAAAGCATTGAGGACGCCCTGCTCATCGGGTTCACCGATGACTGCCATGTACATGCCCGTGCGGCAGCCCATCGGCGAGACATCCACCACGTCCTTCAGGTGGTCACGCAGGTAACCCGCCAGCAGATGCTCAAGTGTGTGAATGGCGGCCGGATCGATGGCCGCCTGATTGGGTTGCAACAGCCGCAGGTCGTACTTGCTGATCGAGTCGCCGCGCGGCGTGGTCTTCACGCCTGCCAGTCGCACGTAAGGGGCTTTGACCTTGGTGTGGTCGAGATCGAAGGATTCAACGTTCGCCATGCCCAGATTCTGCGCCGCAGCACGGCGGACAAACGTGAACACAGCCAGACACCTCCTGACTCCCCATGGCTCCTGACCACTTGTGTCTCGCCGCCCCTGTGCTCTACCGAGCTTGCGGGCTGCATGGACTCGCGGGCACTCCATATACTGCGCAGCGTGCCGACCCTGACCGACCGATTCCGCCGCGCGCCCGTGTGGCTGCCCCTCGTGCTGGCCGCGCTGCTGGTCGCCGCCGATCAGGCCCTGAAAGCCTGGGCGCTGGCCAACCTGCAAGAAGGCCAGCCACCGCGGGTGTTCATTCCCGGACTGATCGAGTGGCTCCTGACCTTCAATACCGGTGCCGCCTGGAGTCTGTTCAGTGGCAGCGCCGCCCCACTGGCCCTGGTTCGTCTGCTGGTTGGGCTGGGCATCCTGGGATACGTGACCTGGAAACCGCAGCCGCGTGCCCTGAGCATCATCCTGGCGATGATCTCGGCCGGGGCCATCGGGAACGCCATCGACGGTCTGCGGCAGGGCAAGGTGACGGACATGATTCACTCGCCGCTGCTCAGCAGCGTGACCCGCGCCCTGAACGCCGGGGACTTCCCGATCTTTAACGTGGCCGACAGCTGCGTGGTGCTGGGTACCCTGGCGCTACTGATCACCAGCTTCATGGGCGACCAGAAGTCGAAACGCACCGCCAAATGACCCCAGCAAGCAAAGCCAAGTAAGAACGACTCGCGCTGCGAGAGCGGATGAAGAACGCAACAGCGGTGCCCAGGGAATGCCCGGTGCGCCGCCTCCTACTTCCTTCTGATCTTCTGTGAATACGGGTTTTCAGGAGCGTGGTGCAGGGACGACTGGAGGCAACCTCAAAGAAGTCGCCCCCGTCCGGGGTGGACAGGGGCGGCCGGGTTGAACTGGTGCGCTCAGGCCACGGCCTTGCGGCACTTGTTGCACACGCGCAGGCGCAGGCTGACTCCGCCACGGGTGACCGTGAGGGGCTGCAGGTTAGGTTTCTGAACTCGCTTGCTCACGCCGGTGACCTTGCGGCCCACGCCGCCCGCAGCGCGGGCCTTACCACGGCGGATGACCGAGTTCACCACGATCGGTCCTTTACCGCACACTTCGCACACTTTCGCCATGATGACTCTCCTTCTTGAGCCTGATCCTTCGTAACTGACCGGGGGCTGTGACCCGTTCTGGGTTCCCTGCCACGCCGACCTGAATCAGACAAGCCGTCCAACTGTACCACAGGGCCAAGGCCCACGCAAAAGCCAGTTCACCAGTCACGCAGAGGAGATTGATGCGGATTCCGATTGATTCGCTGCACTTCTGAATCAACCTGAGCGGACGCCGCTAGGAACAGCATCCGCCCCTTCGCGGTATGGAGCCGCAGGCGGTGCTTCTCCGACTATGGCGCAGTGGAGCGCAATCCGGACCAGAACAGCACCGAGGCCGTGCAGATGAACGGAGACCGTACAGATGGGGCGGTGCAGGGCGCACCCCTGAGGAAACCGCGACGCCGTACAGCAGAAACCCGGACAGGTCTGGGAAGACCGTCCGGGCAGCGCGAGAAACCGCAGATTGAGGATGCGGTGATTAACGCAGGACGCGCAGGGCTTTGAGGATGGCGATCAGAACGACGCTGCCGACCACACCCCAGATGATGCTCCAGAAGTTAAAGCTGCTGCCGGCCACGTCGCCGCCGATGTTCAGCAGGTTGCCGAACACGAACTGCGCGAGGATGCTGCCGACGATACCGATCAGGATGTTAGCAATGGCGCCCTGCTGGGCGTCCGTCTTCATGATGAGGCTAGCGAGCCAACCGCACAGTGCACCGACCAGAATAGTAATGATCCAACCCATGATTTCTACCTCCTGTATGGAACTTGATTCGAGTGATATCAACGTGTGCTGCTCTCGTTGTGGTTGCAGCATGAAACCCATCAAACCCCCCAAATGTAGAGGGTCTTACTTTCTCAAGGGCGGGCGAAGGCGGGATGGATGTCCCGCCAATTCCCGCTAAGGCTGGACTTCAGAATCGCGCTCAGACCGCTCATTTCTGGCCTCATACGGACTGCGGCTGCATACCGCCCAATCCATATATTGTTCCGACTCGTATCGGCTCGGATTAGACCTCCTGCGAAAGTCCCCCGCTACCCTGCGTGAGTGAGCCACGACCGCCTGGAACGCCTCCGAAAACTGAACCGCAAGCGCTTCAAACGGCATACCGGGATCTACCCCGAAACCTTCGCCGAGATGGAAATCGTCCTGGACCAGCGAGAACGCTCCAA
>NZ_JAGLBB010000127.1 GCF_018260555.1 Deinococcus sp.
CAGCAGCTCACTTCCCTGCGAGAGCCAGCCGTGGGCGCTCAGGCCCCCGCCCGACACCGCGCCGACGTGCGCGTGCCCCACATCCACGCTCAGGCGCACATGCGGCGAATCGAAGGAACGCACCAGCTCCAGCAGCGGCCCCGTGTCGCGGTCGGTGATGTTCTCGATGACCAGACTCACGCCCTGCGAGGCGGCCCGCTCCAACACGGGTTCCAGGGTGAGCTGCGCGACAGCCATTTCCTGCGCCAGACTCGCCCGGTGTGCGGTCGTCAGCCCACCCCAGAAGTGAAAGGGGCTATGAATGACGAGCCACTGCCCGCCCACCGCCTGCGCGAAATCCAGGCCCTGGAAGTAGCGCTCCTGCACCACCCGGCGAATACGTGGGTCGGCGGCGGCGAGCTGCATGTTGAGAAAGGGTGCGTGCACGCCGATGCGGCCCCGGTGGTGTTGCAACAGACGCGCCTGCTCACGGGCCAGGGTATGCCAGTCGCCCTCCATCAGGTCACAGCTCTCGCAAAGGTCTTGCAACTCAATGTCGCGCCCCTCAGCGCTTAGCCAGTCGGCGTGTTTTTCCAGCTCGGGATGCAGCAGGGCCAGGCCCAGTCTTTTCAGGTCATTCACGGGGTTCTCCCGGCGTTGACTGTAGGTCCGGCCCGTCAGGGCAGAATCAGCACCACGAAGTTCGGGCGGTTCACGACATACATGCCAAGCGAAGTATGAAAGAACCTCCTGTTTACAGAACGTCCCGTCCGCCTCGGTATCACGCTCTTCTCGCCGTAGAACATCCAGGGCACAGCGCCATGCTCGTCTCCAGCACGCCGCGACCGACTGCACAGGGCCGACACGTGCAGGGCCGACACGCACAGCACCGACACGCGCAGCGCCGACAAAGGTGTCGCTGGGGCACGTTGTCCGGTGATGGCACCATCGCCCTCTGTCTCGCCGCCGATCGGCCGTCATGACGTGGAGTCGCACCTCCGAGCGGCACTGACACGGCAACCCGTGCTGCATGCCGGTATTTGCTCGGATCAGGAGCTATATTTCCACGCTGCACAAGCAGCGTTTCGGCGTCTGGGAGGGTCTGGTCAGTGTGTTCACGGGTGACCTGCTCATGCCCGACTTCACGCGCTGGACTCGCCCCGCTGAGCACCTACCCTGACAGAACCCGCACACCGCTTGCCCGGGCGTGGCATACTAGCCGGGCCGCGGGTGCGGCGTCCCGCCCTGAGTGACGCCCCCGACGATGACCGAATCTGCAGTGCGCTTCCTGCGCATCTTCCTTTCCAGTAGGCCTCACGGCCGCTGGCGGTTATCACGGCACCCCATGAGGTGCATATGACTACCCATCCAACGAGGTTCGATCTCAAGCAGTACCAGCGCGAATGGTTTGCCACGCCCCGCACAGACCTGCTGGCCGGCATGGTGGTGGCGCTGGCGCTGATTCCTGAAGCCATCGCTTTCTCCATTATTGCCGGTGTCGACCCGCAGATTGGTTTGTATGCCTCGTTCATCATCGCGATTGTCACCGCGTTTCTGGGCGGCCGCCCAGGCATGATCAGTGCCGCAACCGGTGCGATGGCCCTGCTGATGATCGGCCTCGTCAAAGACCACGGCCTTCAATACCTGTTTGCGGCTACCGTGTTGACCGGCGTGCTCCAGATGGTGTTCGGCTGGGCGAAACTGGCCCGGTATCTCAAATTCGTGCCGCGCAGTGTCATGGTGGGCTTCGTGAATGCGCTGGCCATTCTGATCTTCATGGCGCAGCTGCCTCAGTTTGCCGGCGCGAACTGGCAGATGTACGCAATGGTGGCCGCTGGTCTCGCGATCATTTATCTGCTTCCACGCGTATTTAAAGCCATTCCGAGCGCCCTGGTCGCCATCGTGGCCCTGACACTGGTAGCCGTGTTTACCGGAGCCGACGTCAAGACGGTCGGGGATATGGGTGCGCTGCCGACTGCACTGCCACCGTTCCAGGTGCCGCAAGTGCCGCTGACATTCGAAACGCTCCGAATCATCTTCCCGATTGCACTGACCCTCTCGCTCGTAGGAATCCTGGAGAGCCTCCTGACGGCGCAGCTGATCGATGAGCGGACCGATACGACGAGCGATAAGAATGTGGAATCGCGGGGTCAGGGTGTGGCAAACATCGTAACCGGGTTCTTCGGCGGCATGGCGGGTTGCGCGATGATCGGCCAGAGCATGATCAACGTCACGAACGGGGGGCGTGGGCGGCTCTCCACCTTCGTGGCCGGGGCATTCCTGCTGGTGCTGATCCTGCTGCTGCAACCGCTGCTGGTGCAGATTCCGATGGCAGCCCTCGTCGCAGTGATGATCGTGGTCGCCATCAGTACCTTCGACTGGGGGAGCCTGAGGACCCTCACCGTTTTCCCGAAAGGCGAGACGATCGTGATGCTGACGACGGTGGCGGTCACTGTGGCCACGCATGACCTGAGCTTAGGCGTGCTCGTAGGTGTGGTGCTCAGCGCCCTGTTCTTCGCGCGGAACGTTTCGCAGCTTTCGGAGGTAACGCACGTCGATGACGGGAACATACGGACATACCAGGTGCGGGGGCAGCTGTTTTTCGTCAGTACGCACGACTTCCTGCATCAGTTTGAGTTCAGCCACCCGGCTCGCAGGGTGCTCATTGATCTTTCTGAAGCGCATTTCTGGGATGGTTCCGCCGTGGCGGCCCTGGATAAGGTGATGCTGAAATTCATGCGGCAGGGGACGCCCGTGGAGTTGACCGGTTTGAATAGACCTCCTGCGAAAGTCACGCCACGTTGACAACGGTGCGATTACACACCGCCGCAATGAGGTTGACGCGTAAA
>NZ_JAGLBB010000128.1 GCF_018260555.1 Deinococcus sp.
GTTTGGGCAGGCATCGTCAGCGATACCCAGACTCTACACTTTGCGCCGCACCCCACCCCCCTGCTGAGCAGTTACGTTTGAAGAACATACGGGTCCCTCCGTGGGCTCCCTGAATGTAAACCCCAGGGGGGTATGACGACAAGGGGACGTGCGGAACCCCTGCCGGGCATCAACGCAGACTGGACAGGGCCTGATACGGATGGCGCTGCATACCGCGAAACCCGTCTGCTGTTCTTCCTCGCATCCGCCCGGAGCACCACACCTTCCTCGCCCCCCGTGCCCGCTGCCCTGACCGGCCGCTGGCCCCCTGCGCCCACCGGGCCACGCACACGGGACAGCACGCACTGCGGGAAGCGCCGATAAGAGCTTTGTGCTAAGTACCTTGAAGCTCACATTGCGCCATGCCGGCAAAGCACCGGAACCTCTCCATTCCCGCTCCAACGTACTTTCTTCTGCTCCGCGCGGTTTATGGACAAGATAAACGCAGTGTACTTAGTAAGCCCGCTACCGTCAGATATGTATCTCGATCAATTGCTGGTCAGTGACGACGTCATGTACCCTGCGGCCCAGGCCGTGACCGTCATCCACGCACACTGGACTGCGGGGTCCTGGCTGCGACTGATCGGCCTGGACGGCACCGGCGCCGACCTGCTCGCCGTGCGTGGCTCGCGTCTGCTCCGGCCGGGTGCCAGCATCGGACTGAACACAGAACTGGGGCACGTGCAGCACCTACACACCCGCTGCGCCTCCCCGTTGGGCGCGGACCCCACCACCCTTCAGCAGTTGACCGAATCGGGACACGCCCACGAACTTCAGTATCAGGGAATGGAAGACCGCGTCAGCAGCGACACCCGGGGACTGGCAGGCGCACTGGACGACCTGCACCGTGCCCGGAGCCGCCCAGCGAAGGCGTTCCGCCTGTGGCGCGCGCCCACCATACCCACCGCGCACGAGGAGCAGGAAAAAGTCGCCGCGTGGACCGCGCAGCTACGGGCCACCATGCAAGAACTGGAGTTCATGCAGTTGCACGGCCTCAGCCTCGGCTGGGACGACGTGACTGAAGTGATGAAGGCCTCCGCTTGAACCTCATCTGATACGGACTTCCGTTTGTTTCGCCGACAGGTCCGGAACATCACCGGATTGCCAGCTCCACGACCGGAACCCGCTCCACTGCCACTCGCTTCGCTCGGATTGAATGGTCCTTGCAGCCCATTCAATCGCAGTCCATATGCTACGGACTGCGGTTGCTTCGGTGCAGTCCCGATCTACGAGGACCTGGATTTATCCGCTTCCTTCACGGCCTCATTGCCAACGACCTGCCGGGCCCGCGAGCGTTGGGGAGTAAAGCCAGCCGCCCGCAGAAATTCATAGGTTCGCCCAAGATAGACCGACAACCCGTACTGCTCCTGAAGCCAGTCCTGAACGTCTTTGCCAGACCACACGATGCCCTGTTCGAAGTCGGCGTGCAGTCGGGCGGCCAGGGCCTGCTGTTGCTCAGGACTGAGCAGCCGAGGCGCGCCCTGATTGGAGTGCCGCCCGTCACGCAGCCCAGCGAGTCCCTGCTCGCGGTAATTTCTCACCAGATCGTAGGCAGTGACTCGGCTATACCGGGTCACCTGAAGGATTTCAGGCAGGGGCTGTCCCTCAGCAAGCAGAGCAAAAAACTGGGCCCTGCGCCGTTCGACGGCGGACGTGCTGGTCTTGTACAGGTGCCAGAACGTATCAGCGTCATGCCCCAGTGGAGCTGTCAGGAGTGTCCGTCTCATGCGAAGATTATAAGATATTTAACCGGAGCCCATAGCACCGCGAGGACCATGACTACACCCCCATCATTAAAATAGTTGCCTTTACCCCCGGCCCTGACGCACTTCAATCCACGGCCCCCCCGAAGGAAGGCCGAATCTTGCTTGAGCGCCTCGCGTACCGTTTCGATCTGCTGTTTCAATCCACGGCCCCCCCGAAGGAAGGCCGAATCGAGATCATCCCAAGCGACACCACCACCGGCGTCGTGTTTCAATCCACGGCCCCCCCGAAGGAAGGCCGAATCGCCCGGAATGTGTCGAACTCCGTTTTGCTGGGGTTTCAATCCACGGCCCCCCCGAAGGAAGGCCGAATCATCACCCGCACCCCCGAGGCGTACGGCCGCCACCGGTTTCAATCCACGGCCCCCCCGAAGGAAGGCCGAATCGTGTTGGCGGCGGTGGGGCTGGCGGATGAGTGGGTTGTTTCAATCCACGGCCCCCCCGAAGGAAGGCCGAATCGACGGGCTGACGCAGGGCGCTCAGCAGGGCGCTCAGGTTTCAATCCACGGCCCCCCCGAAGGAAGGCCGAATCCGGCGAACGCGGCGGATTTTTTCGGGTCGGGTCCGTTTCAATCCACGGCCCCCCCGAAGGAAGGCCGAATCCGCGTTCATCGTGCAGGGCTGATTTCGTGTGAATAGGTTTCAATCCACGGCCCCCCCGAAGGAAGGCCGAATCAAGAAGATCACCATCGAATGGGAGGACCCCACATGTTTCAATCCACGGCCCCCCCGAAGGAAGGCCGAATCGTCGTGTGCTTCAACCACTCCTGCCGGATGGTGTGGTTTCAATCCACGGCCCCCCCGAAGGAAGGCCGAATCACAAGATCGCGGACGCCTTTAAAGAGTTTGGGTTGGTAACTGCTCAGCAGGGGACGATCAGACAGAGAAATTGGGCATGAGAATATCCCCCGTGAACACGCTGACCAGTCC
>NZ_JAGLBB010000129.1 GCF_018260555.1 Deinococcus sp.
AGATTTGCAGTAAATATTATGCTCATACAAAACGGGAACAAGCGTTTTTTGCCGTGTTTATCGTGCTGAGCAGTTACAGTGGGACGTTCTAATCTGATCCACCCTACATCATTTCGCCAGTCATCTAGACAAGTGTGTGTGAACCTTGTTGCTATCCGGTGAATAGGATGAAAAAATTCCCGCATGATTAGTGGATTCCGGGATTTCATCATGCGCGGCAACATTGTTGACCTCGCCATTGCTTTCGTCACCGGCGCGGCCTTCGCGGCGCTCGTCACGGCCTTCTCGAACGCCTTCATCAACCCGCTCATCAAACTCATTACGGGCGGCGGCGCCGTCGGCGGCAAATTCACAGTCAACGGTGTGGACTTCGACTACGGCCTGTTCATCACGGCCCTGATTACCTTCCTGCTCACCATGTTCGTCCTCTACTCCCTTGTCGTCGTGCCCTACAACCGCATGCGTGAGCGCATGACCAGGGCCGCCGACGCCGCCCCCGACCTCAGCAACGAAGAGAAGCTCCTGACCGAAATCCGCGACGCCCTGCGCGCCCGCTGAACCCCCGTCCCAGCACAGACTGAAGCGCGGCCCTCACACACGTGGGGGCCGCGCCCTTATCCTGCTGGGCATGAGCCGATCCGCGAACTACGCCCGCGCCTTCCAGATGCACCGCGCCGCCCTGATGGACCTCTACGAGCAGCTGCCGGAGGATCAGGGCACCTTCAGCGCCTGGGAAGGTGGCATGAACTTCATGGCGCAGGCCGATCACCTGTCTATCAGCGCGACCCGTTTCCTGAGCATGATCCAGGGGCAGGCGCCCGAGGCGGCTCCGGAACCCAGCCAGACCCTCACCGAGGCGCGCGGCCGCCTGTGGGACACCAACGAACTGGCCCTGGCCGCCATCAGCGCCCTGACCGACGACGACCTCGCCCGCCGCGTCCCGGCCTTCGGCGGCCGCGAGATGCCCGTCACCGCCCTGCTCGACATGATCATCACCCACGAGGCGCACCACAAGGGACAGGTGTGGGTCATGGCCCGCATGGTGGGCGTCAAACCGCCCATGTTCGTCAAGATGGGCTGAGGCACCCGGCAGCCACCGAACAGCACGTCAGGCAGTACATCAGAAAGAGCCGCTGGCAGATTTACGCTGCCAGCGGCTTTCTGTGCGTCCCGGCGTTCAGTTCACCAGTTTGGTCTTGTTCGTCACGAAGTCCATCAGCACGTACTGTCCGATGTTCTGCGGCGTCGTGAAGTACGCCTTGCCGCGCGTCATCTCGCTGACGCGGCGCACGAAACCCACCAGTTCCGGGTCGCGGGCCAGCATGAACGTGTTCACCTGAATGCCGCTGCGGCGGCAGTTGGCGACCTCGCGCAGGGTCGCGCCCAGCACGTAGGGGTCCAGGCCGTACGCGTTCTTGTAGATGCGGCCGTCCGGGAGGGTCAGGGCGCTGGGTTTCCCGTCCGTGATCATCACAATCTGCTTCATGTCTTTGTTCTCACGCTTGAGCAGCTGCTGCGCCAGTCGCAGGCCGCCCGCCGTGTTCGTGTGGTATGGCCCGATCTGCGCCTGCGCCAGTTTGGATACCGGCACTTCCTCGGCGCTGTCGTGGAACAGCACGAATTTCACGGTGTCGCCCGGGTACTGCGTGCGGATCAGGTGCGCCAGCGCCAGCGCCACCTGCTTGGCCGGCGTGAAGCGGTCCTCGCCGTACAGGATCATGGAGTGAGAGCAGTCCAGCAGCACCACCGTCGCCGCCGACGAGTTGTACTCGGCCTGCCGGATCACCAGATCCGACTCTTCGAGGTTCTCGAAGCCCTTGCCCATCACGTTGCCCAGCGTGGCGGTCGTGTCGAGGTTCATGGTGTCCCCGAACTCGTAGGGTTTCAGTTCGCCGGTCATCTCGACGCCCGACGCGTACTCGCGGGTGTCGTGCGCGCCCGCGCTGCTGCGCCCCAGGCCGCCCATCAGGTCCCGCAGGCTCTTGTAGCCCAGGAAGTCGATGCTCTTGTCGGTCAACTGGAATTTCGCGTCGCCGGGTTCGCCCGCGCCGCCGCCCTCGCCGTCCTCGAACTCCTTGCGGATAAAGCCTTCCTGTTGCAGGCGGTCCATCAACTGCTGAATCTGCTGCCCCAGCCCCGTCTCGCGGATGTCGTCGGCCTGCATGGCCTCCAGCAGCTGATCTTCGGGGATCATGCCGCGCTCGGCCAGCGCTTCCAGGATCGCGTCGAACAGGTCGTCCATGCTGGGCCGGGCGTTCGGGTCCGGGTCGTACGGGTCGTTCATGCCCTGCCCCAGCAGCGCCTCCTGAATCATCTGCATCAGTTCACTGGAATCCAGCTGATCCAGTTCCCCCTCGAACTTGCTGTACCGGGTAATGCGCGCCATGAAGACCTCCGTTCACTCCCAGCATGGCGCGTTTCCGGGCCGCACTTTGTAAGGGTCTGGGCCTTTCACGCGCGTGAATGTTGCTGCGCCCGCCCGCTCTTCCAACCGCTGCGCCGGGTGCGTCACAATGGAGGGTATGACTGATGCTTCTGCCTCCCTGCGTCCTGACGCCCGACTCGTGCGCCTGCACGCCGAACGCGGCGACCCGCAGGCGCGGCTGGCCGGGGCGCTGGCCGCGCTGGAAGGCGCCGACTGGGGTCTGCTGCTGCGTGACCACGCCGCTCTGGCCCGCCAGCTGGCCGCGCAGCTGGGCAGCGGCACACTGCGCGTGGACGCCC
>NZ_JAGLBB010000012.1:0-12675 GCF_018260555.1 Deinococcus sp.
TTGCAGTAAATATTATGCTCATACAAAACGGGAACAAGCGTTTTTTGCCGTGTTTATCGTGCTGAGCAGTTACCAATCCGATTCTGTATGACACGGCCCGGCTGACTGGAACGCGGGAAGCGGTTGTACGCTACTCCTGCGTCCCCTTGACCCTGATCACCATTTTGTACCGTCTGGAGGGATGCAATGGACCTCACTTTTATTTCCGGGCAGCTGTTCACGGGCCTGTCGGTCGCGTCGATCCTGCTGCTCGCCGCGCTGGGCCTCGCCCTGAGCTTCGGGCTGATGCGCGTGATCAACATGGCGCACGGCGAATTCCTGATGGTCGGCGGGTACCTCACGTACCTCGCCGCGCAGTGGGCCGCGCCGACCCTGGGAGACGCCTGGCTGTGGGTGGCGTTCCCGCTGGCGTTCCTGGGCGCCGGACTGCTGGGCGCCCTCATGGAATTCACCGTGATTCGCCGGCTGTACGGCCGCCCGCTTGACACGCTGCTGGCGACCTTCGGAATCAGCCTGATCTTGCAGCAGGCCGCGCGGCAACTGTTCGGCAGTACCGGCGTGCCTGTGACTGCTCCGGCGTGGCTGAGCGGCGCGGTGCAACTGGGCGACGTGACCCTGCCGTTCGTGCGTCTGTTCGTCGTCGCGCTGGCGCTGATCGTGCTGGGGGGCATGTGGTGGCTGCTGAACCGCTCGCGTTTCGGCATGCACGTGCGCGCCGTGAACCAGAACCGCGAGATGGCCGCCGCGCTCGGCGTGAACACCCGCTCGCTGGACATGCTGGTCTTCGCGCTCGGCGCGGGCGTGGCCGGCGTGGCCGGTGTGGGCCTGGCCCTGATCGCCCCGGTCAACCCCACGGTCGGCGCGGCGTACATCGTGAACGCCTTCCTGGTCGTCGTGGTGGGTGGCGTGGGCAGCGTGCTGGGCGCGGCGGTCGCGGCCGTGCTGCTGGGCTTCGTGACCGCGCTCGCTGAAGGCTTCACGAGCGTGAGCCTCGCCCAGGCGATCTTGCTGGTGCTCGTCGTGGCCTTCTTGCAGTGGAAACCGCGCGGCCTGATCCCCACGAAATCACGGGCCCTGGAGGACGTGTAATGAAACGCTCTACCACCGCCGTGATCACCGTGCTGATCGCGCTGGCGTTCGCGCCGCTGTACCTGGGTGCCTACCCGCTGACGCTGCTGGGGCGGGTGCTGGCGCTCTCCATTGCGGCCATCGGCGTCAGCGTCGTGTGGGGCCGCGCCGGCATCCTGTCGCTGGGGCAGGGGCTGTTCTTCGGGCTGGGCGGGTACGCGCTCGCCATGCACCTGAAACTCGTGGCGACCCCCCGCGGTGAGCTGCCGGATTTCATGCTCTACAACGGCGTTGAAAAGCTCCCGTGGTTCTGGGTGCCGTTCGCGAGTGCGCCGTTCACGCTCTTCATGGTGCTGCTGCTGCCGGCGGCCGTGGCGGGGCTGGTCGCGTGGCTGATGTTCCGCCGCCGGATCACGGGCGTCTACGTCAGCATCATCACGCAGGCGCTGCTCCTGGCGTTCGTGACGTGGCTGAACGGCTCGCAGGGCCTGACCAGCGGCACGAACGGCATCACGGACTACCAGACGTTCCTGGGAATCAACCTGCGCGGCCCCGCTGTGGCGCACGGCCTGTACTGGGTGACGCTGCTGTTCGTGGCGCTCGCACTGGGCGGAACGGCGGCCCTGCTCCGCACGCCGTTCGGGGCGATCCTGACCGCCATCCGCGACAACGAGAACCGCACGCGCTTCCTGGGCTTCAACCCGGCGGCGTTCAAGATCGCGGCGTTCATGCTGGGCGGCCTGCTTGCGGGCGTGTCCGGCGCGCTGTACACGCTGCACCTGGGCACCATCTCTCCCGCCATGATCGGCACGGCGTTCAGCATCGAACTCGTCGTGTGGGTGGCGCTGGGGGGCCGCGCGAGCCTGATCGGCGCGGCGGCCGGACTGGTGCTGGGGCAACTCGCCAAGGACCGTATTTCAAGCGCCGCGCCGGACGCGTGGCTGTACGTCATGGGCGCGCTGTTCGTGCTAGTGGTGCTGGTCATGCCGCAGGGCGTGGCCGGACTGATCCAGAACCGCCGCACGCCGCGCCCGACACCCGCGCCCCAGAATCCCGTGACACGCGAGGTGAGCGATGCCGTCTGAGACCGTTTCCATTGCGACCCCTGAACCGCTGCTGGACGTGCGGGACATCACGGTGTCCTTCGACGGCTTCAAGGCCATCACCAACCTCAGCCTCAGCGTCCCGAAGGGCAGCCTGCGCGTGCTGATCGGGCCGAACGGGGCGGGCAAGAGCACGCTGCTCGACACCATCATCGGCAAGGTGCGGCCCGACACGGGCGAGGTCCGCTTTGCCGGGCAGGTCATCTCGCGTCTGCCCGAGCACCGCATTGCGGGCCTGGGCATCTGCCGCAAATTCCAGGCCCCTGGCGTGCTCGAAGGCCTGAGCGTGCGCGAGAACCTACTGCTCACGGCCCGCCGGCACAAGGGCGTGCTGGGCATCCTGAAGGCCCCCACCGCCGCCGAGCACTCACGCGCCGACGAGCTGCTGCGCCTGACCGGCCTCACGGAGCGGGCGGCCGTGCCTGCGGCGCTGCTTGCGCACGGCGAGAAGCAGTGGCTGGAGATCGGCATGGTCGTCGCCGCCGACCCACAGTTACTGCTGCTCGACGAACCCACCGCCGGCATGACCGCGCAGGAGACCGCGCAGACCGCCGAACTCATCCACACGCTCGCCGGGCGGCACACCGTCCTGGTCATCGACCACGACATGCACTTCGTGGAACTGCTGAACGCACCCATCACGGTGCTGCACCAGGGGCAGGTGTTCCGCGAGGGCGACCTGGAGACCCTGCGCGCCGACCCGGACGTCATGGAAATCTACCTGGGACGCCCCAAGGAGGCCGCACATGCTCAAGCTTGAAGGCGTCACCGCTGCGTACGGGCAGAGCCCCGTGCTGTTTGGCATCGATCTGGAAGTCGCGGACGCCGAGGCCGTCACGCTCATCGGCCGCAACGGCGTGGGCAAGACGACCCTGCTGCGCACCATCACGGGCCTGCACCCGGTCACGGGCGGCGGCGTGCGCCTGAACGGCGCGCAGGTCGAGAAGGAAGCCGCGTTCACGCGGGCGCGCGGCGGCCTGGCCTATGTACCGCAGGGACGCGGCCTGTTCGGACACCTGACCGTCGAGGAGAACCTGCTGATGGGCCTTCCCGCCCTGTCAGGCCGCCCCACAGCGAAACGCGAGATCCCGGAACTCGTGTACGACCTCTTTCCTATCTGCCGCGACATGGCCGGGCGCCGGGCCGGGAACCTGTCCGGCGGGCAGCAGCAGCAGGTCGCCATCGGCCGGGCCCTGGTCACGCAGCCACGTTACCTGCTGCTCGACGAACCCACCGAAGGCATCCAGCCGAGCATCGTCCAGGAGATCGAACACGCCCTGACGCGCGTCCGCACCGAACTGCGCGTGGCCGTCCTGCTGGTCGAGCAGTACCTGGATTTCGCGTGGTCGTTCGCCGACCGGTACTACGTCATGCAAAAAGGGCGCGTGGTCGAGACCGGCACCACCGCCGACACGCCCACCCACGCCGTGCAACGTTACCTGGGCGTCTGAGACAGGTTCCCGTCCGGTTCCTTCTCAATCCGGCACTGGGCCGGAGTGAGAACCCCACGCCCGGCAATCCGACTGGATTGACCGTTGTTCACCGATCATTCAGGGCAGATAGGCCCACCACCCAAGGAGATCCATGACCTACAAGATCCTGACCGCCACCCTCGCCCTGACGCTCTCCTCACTGGCTGCCGCGCAGAGTACCAACGTACGGTTCACGCTCGACTGGGCCTTTGAAGGGCCCGGCTCACCGTACCTGCTCGCGGCCGACCGGGGGTACTTCGCGAAGCAGGGCCTGAACGTCACCATCGACCGGGGCTTCGGGTCCGGGGACGCCGTGACGAAGATCGCGAGCGGCACGTACGACATGGGCTTCGGCGACATCAACGCCATGATGGAATTCAATGCCCGCAATCCCGCGCAGCGGCTGGTCGCGGTGTACATGGTGTACAACGCGCCCCCGCACTCGATCCTGGTGCTGAGGAGCAGCGGGATCAAAACCCCGAAAGACCTGGAGGGCAAGACGCTGGCTGCTCCCGCCGGAGACGCGTCGCGCCGCCTGTTCCCGGCGTTTGCCGAGGCGAACGGCATCGACGCGAGCAAGGTCAAGTGGGTCAGCGTGGACGGCGGTCTGCGCGAACCCATGCTGGCCCGGAAACAGGCGGACGGCATCGCGGGCTTCACGTTCACGTCCCTGCTGAGCCTGGGTCAGCTGGGCGTGAAGGCCGACGAGGTCACGGTGTTCCCGTACGCGCAGAGCATCAGCGGCCTGTACGGCAACGCGATCATGGTGCGGGCCGACTGGGCCAAGAAGAACCCGCAGGTCGTCAAGGGTATGCTGGTCGCCATTAACCAGGGCCTCAAGGACGCCATCAAGGATCCGGCGGCCGCCATCGCGGCATTGCAGAAGAAGAACGCGCTGATCAACCCGGCGCTGGAAACCGAGCGCCTGAAACTCGCGCTGAGCGGCAGCGTCCTCACCAAGGACTCGCGCGCGCTGGGCCTGGGGCTGGTGCGCCCGGACCGCCTGAAGTCCAGCATCACGGTCGTGCAGAACGCCTTCGACCTGCCGAAAGTCCTGACACCCACGAACGTGTTCGACACGTCGTACCTGCCCTCCGCCGCCGACCGGAAGGTGAAGTGACGGCCGGAAGCACCCTCCCACCCGCCATTGACCTGCGGGGCGTGGCCATGCGCTACGGCGGGGCCAGCGGCACACTGGCCGCGCAGGACGTGAACCTGTGCGTCCACAAGGGCGAGTTCGTGGCAATCGTCGGCCCGTCCGGCTGTGGCAAGAGCACGCTGCTGCGGCTGGTGGCCGGGCTGATGCCCGCCGCGTCCGGCACGGCGCTGATCAGCGGCGCGGCACCGAAAGCGACCGGGAATACCGGAATCGCGTTCCAGAATCCCAGCCTGCTGCTGTGGCGCACGGTGTTGCAGAACGTGCTGCTGCCTCTGGAGGTCTCGCCGAAGCACAAGGCCGCGTACCGCCGCGACCCCGCGCCGTACGTGGAGCGCGCGTCGGCTGCTCTCGGCGGTGGGGCTGGGCGACTTCGTGGACAAGCACCCGTGGGAACTGTCGGGTGGCATGCAGCAGCGCGTGAACCTGGTGCGCTCCCTGATTCACGCGCCGGAGTTCCTGCTGCTCGACGAGCCGTTCAGCGCGCTGGACGCCTTCACCCGCGAGGAACTGTGGATGGCCCTCCAGGCGCTGTGGATGGGCGCGCGGCCCACCGTGATCCTGGTCACGCACGACCTGCGCGAGGCGACACTGCTGGCCGACACGGTCTACGTGATGAGCCCCCGGCCCGGCACGTTCACCGCGCAGCATGGGGTACCGTTCGAGCGGCCCCGCACGCTGGAACTGACCTTCACGCCCGAATTCACGGACGTGATCCATGACCTGCGCGCCCGCGTGGGCGGCCTGCGCTCGCCCATCCGCGCCGAGGAACTCATGGAGGCTGTCTCGTGAAGGTGCTGCCGTGAGTCTGGACACCCGCACGCCGGGCGTGGCCCCGGCGCCGCGCGCCCTGCCGCACGCCGCGATGGCCCGCCTGCGCCCGCTGGTGCCGCCCACCCTGGCGATCCTGGGGTTCTTCGTGATCTGGGAACTCGCGTGCCGCATCCTGAAGATTCCGCCGTTCATTCTGCCCACGCCAAGCGCGTCCATCGCGTCGGTGTTCCAGTTCGCGCCGGCCGTGGCCGGACACGCCGCGCAGACGCTGACGACCACCCTGATCGGGTTCGCGCTGAGCGTCGTGCTGGGCATGGCGCTGGGCGCGCTCGTGGGCCTGAACCGCACGGCGTACCAGGCGCTCTACCCACTCCTGATCGGCTTCAATGCCGTGCCGAAGGCGGCGCTGGTGCCTGTTCTGGTCATCTGGTTCGGGGTGGGTCCGGTGCCGGCGGTGCTGACGGCCTTCCTGATCTCGTTCTTCCCGGTGGTCGTGAACGTCGCCACCGGCCTCGCGACGGTGGAGCCCGAACCGCGCGAGTTGCTTCGCGCGCTGGGCGCGACCCCCTGGGAGGTCTTTTCCAAGGTCAGTCTGCCGCGCGCCCTGCCGTACTTCTTCGCGTCCCTGAAAGTCGCGGTCACGCTGGCCTTCGTAGGCTCCATCATCAGCGAGCTGGCCGCCAGTAACAAGGGCATCGGCGTGATGATGAACCAGGCGGCCAGTTCCTTCCAGGTGCCGCTGGTGTTCGGCGGGGTGCTGCTGGTCAGTGCCATGGGCGTCGTGCTGTACGCCATCTTCGCCCTGATCGAGGCCCGTCTGACCGGCTGGGCTTACCGGGGGCAGGGCTGAGACGGACTCCGGTTGAATGGGCTGCAAAGACCACTCAACCGGACGGAAGCGGGTTCTGGACGTGGAACTGGCAACCCGCAACGACACCGCGTTGCTCACTCCGCGCCGTTTCACCGCAGTCCGCATGAGGTTCCCGGCGCGGCAGGCGGACCGACCCGCTTGCCGCGCCAGAGGTTGGGCGGGCCCTGCGGAAGGATGACGCCCGGTCCGTTCAGGCGGGGTCGGTCTGCGAGGGCCAGTCTGCACAGTGCAGCAGTCGCCACAGCAGTTCCGGCAGCGCCCCGAACGAGTAGGGCCGGTGAATGCGTTCCAGCTTCTGGTGGTAGTCGCGTCCCCAGGGTCCGACGTTGATGGTCGGGAACGCGGCGGCGGTGCCGTGCGGGCCGCCGAGGTGGTCCGGGTGGGGCGTCTGCGCGGCCAGGGCTGCCTGATCGGCGGGCGTCAGGACGTGACCCAGGAAACTCATGTCCGAGATGCCGTCGAAGGCGGGCCGCACCCGGACCTCATAGCCGGTCTGCTGCGAAAAGCGCGTCAGTTCTGCGTTGAGGGACGCGTGCAGCTCGTCGCTCACGCGGGTGTGCGGGTAGTACACCGCTCCCAGCCCCACGATCACGGCCGGTCCCTCCAGCGCCGCCAGGGCGACCAGTTGCTGCGTGATGGTCCGGCTGGCCCGCAGGGGGTCCGGTCCCGGGGGCACGGCCGTGATCACGCTCTGCACGGCGGTCTCTCCGGCGCGCCCTGCCGCCAGGGCACGCAGCTGCGCGAAGCTCAGGATCAGGGCGCGCTGCGCGGCCAGTCCGGCGGCGCTGGCGCTGCCCCAGCGGGCGGCCTGCGCGGCCAGGGTACCCAGGGCCTCCTGCGCGGCGTGCGCGGCCAGCGTCATGAACTGATCGAGCACGTCCTGCGGGCCACGCCGGTAGGTCAGCACGTTAAAGGCGCACCACACCTGCGCGGGCGTGGTCACGTCGTAGCGGTCGCGGTCATCCCGCAGTTCCAGGCAGACCGGCGGTGGGGCCTGCGTGCCCCGCGTGTCAGCCGTGTGGGTGTCGGGGCCGCCGGTCCCCGGCTCTTCTGGGTGCGGCCCTTCTGGGTCCGGGTGGCCTTCCACCCGGCGCAGCAGTTCTGCCGCGATCAGCGCCGCGCTGGTGCCGTCGAACGGGTACGAGGCGTGCGTGGCGCGGCCCACCACCAGCGCCGTGACCGGCACCTTCCCGACCGTGCCCAGGTACGCGGCCTGCCCGTCTGCGCCTGTCCCAACGTCGTTGGTGGCGTCCAGGTTGATGCCCAGCCGGACGCGCAGCCCGTCCGGTCCCGCGCACAGGCCGCCCAGCTGAGAGGCGGCGCCCCGCGCTCCGCGTGACAGGTTCTCCTCGTCCGGTGAGGCCACCAGCAACAGATTCACCGGACGCTGCCAGTCGGGCAGGGCCGCGTAGCGTTCCAGGACGGCCAGACCCGCCGCCAGGCCGCCCTTCATGTCCAGCAGGCCGCGACCCGCCAGGAAATCACCGCTGCGCAGGTCGGCCAGGGCCAGCGCCTCGGCGTGCCTGAGCGGCTGCGCCGCACTCTGCGCGCCGTCGGTTAGGCGGGCCGGATCGGCGCGGCGTTCCAGTTCCTGGATCAGGGCGCGGGTCAGGGCCTCGGGTTCGGTTGCCAGTTCCGCCAATGGGCCGTACGGGCCGGTGCCGACCGTGTCGTAATGCCCGGACAGCACCACCGTATCGGCCGCGCCCCCACTGCGGACCAGCGCGAACACGTTGGCCGGTAACGGCTGACCCGGGCCGTCTGGCTGGGCCGCGCCCCCACCGCCTGAAGGGCCTGTGACAGGACTGAGCCACAGATCCTGCGGGTGCTGCCGGAAGTGCGGCCACCCGGCCAGCAAGTCCCGCAGCCGCGCGCCGAAGCGGGCTTCGCCGTCCGTGCCGGTCACGCTGGGCCAGCGGGTCAGGGTGAGGGCCAGAGACTGGGTACGCGGGAACCAGTCGTGCGCGTCTGCCGCGCGGGGCAAATCGGGACCGGACAGATCGGCACTGGATTGGCTGACACTGGATAGATCAGCGCTGGATGGGCTGGAGTCGGCCCGATTGGAGTGGTTCTGGAGGTCGTGGGCCGCTGGGGCTCGGTCAGTTGGGTTGCTGGCGGACATGGGGTACCCCTCGGCGCGCCGGGCAACAGCCGGAGCGCAGCGTGAATGGAGCTGGGAATGGACGGTCGGGGGGAAGGGGGGGCCAGAGCTTGCCAGGGCCTGCGGTGCCCACTGTAGAAGGCGCGCCCCTGCGCGTGGGGAGTGATCCGGCGGGCGCGGCCCTGTGGTATGAATAACGCTCATGCCAGAGCCGACGCTTGCCCAGCTGCGGGCTTTCGTGACTGCCGCCCGCCGGGGCAGCCTGAGTGCCGCCGCCATCGAACTGAATCTCACGCAGTCCGCCCTGAGCCACTCGCTGCGCGCGCTGGAACGCACCCTGAACACCGCTCTGTTCGACCGGCACGGTCGCGGCGTGACCCTCAGCCCCGCCGGGCAGCGCGCCCTGCCGCATGCCGAGCAGCTAGTCGCCTCACTGCGCAACCTGCAGCGGGCCGCCGGTTCCGCTCAGGGCACCCTGGGCGCCCTGAGCGGCACAGTGCGGATCGCGTCGTTCCCCAGTCTGGCGCGCCACCTGCTGCCCGGCGCACTCGGGCGTCTGCGCCGCGAGCACCCGGACCTGACCGTGCTCGTAGACGACGCCCACCTGCGCCGCGAGGCCGTCATTCAGGCTGTGCAGGACGCCCAGGCAGAGATCGGCCTGACGCAACTGCTGCCCGGCACCTCCCTGACCGCTCAGGCGCTGGGTGAGGACCCCTACCTGCTGCTATTGCCGCCCGGCTGGACGCTGCCCGGCGCCTGGCAGCGTCCCTACATTCACCTGGGCGACCCGCACGACCGCCGCGTGCCAGACGCACTGGCCCGTCACGGCCTGCACGTCACGCCGCACCTGAGCCTGAACAGCGAGACCGCCATCGCCGCTATGGTCGCGGGCAGCCTGGGCTTCGCGGTGCTGCCCCGCATGGCGCTGCCCGCCCTGCCGCCCGGCGTGAGCTGCCACCCGCTGCCCTGGCCCGTGACCCGCACCTACGGCACCGTCACCCGCCCCGGCCCACTCCCCGCCGCCACGCAGGCCGTCCTGCGCGAACTGCGCGCCGCCCACACGGGCCAGCTCGGTGACCGCTGATGGGCGTGGCCCGGCGCGGCGCGGCGCTACCTGCCGACCTGATTCTCACGCTGGACCGCGCCCGCCCCGGCAGCTTGTCGCGGCAACTGGCCGATCAGTTGCGGAGCGCGGTGCGCGGCGGCCTGTTGGAACCCGGCCAGCGTCTGCCCTCGACCCGCGCGCTGGCCGCGTCGCTGGGCGTGGGCCGCAACGTGGTGTTCGAGGCCTTCGAGCACCTGCTGGCCGAAGGGTACCTGAGCGGCCGGGACCGCTCGGGCACCTTCGTCGCGCCGGACCTGCCGGACGGTTCGCAGGCGGCCCAGGCAGCCCAGGCGGCGCGGCCCGCTCCGGCGACCGGGGCACGCTGGTTGCAGCGGCCCGTGCCTGAACCGCAAATCGAGCCGCCCAGTCCGGCTGGAACGCTGGAATTCCGGGTGGGGCAGACCGACACGGCCGCGCTGGAAGGCAGCGGCTGGCGGCGCGTGTGGCGCGAGACGGCCCTGACGCCCCTCCCCGGCGATTACGGGGACCCGGCGGGCGACCCGGCCCTCAGGGAGGCGGTCGCCGCGTACCTGAAACGGGCGCGTGGCTTCGCGTGCCGCGCGGACGACGTGCTCATCACGGGCGGCGCGGTGCAGGGCGTGAACCTGATCGCGCAGGCGACCCTGCAAGCCGGTGACCGCGTGGCGTTCGAGGAACCCGGCTACCGACTGGCCCGGCAGATCTTTCAGGAGGCGGGCGCGCGGATCGTGCCGCTGCCCGTCGACGACGACGGCCTGAGCCTGGAACCGCTGCTGACCGCGCGCCCCGCCCACGCCCCGATCCTGCTGTACACCACGCCCAGCCACCAGTTCCCGCTGGGCGTGCGCCTGTCCGTGGCCCGGCGGCTGGCGCTGCTCGACTGGGCGCAGACGCACGACGCCCTGATCCTCGAAGACGATTACGACAGCGAATTCCGCTACGGGGCCAGCCCGCTGCCGTCGCTGGCGTCCCTGGATACCGGCGGGAACGTGGTGTACCTGGGCACCTTCTCGAAGGTGCTGGCCCCGTCCGTGCGGGTCGGGTACGTCGTGGCGCCGCGGCCGCTGCGCGAGCGGCTGCTGCGTATCAAGAGCAAGGCGGACTTCCACACGTCCTGGCCGGTGCAGCGGGCCCTGGCCCTGATGATCACGGGCGGGCACCTGGAACGCCACATCCGCCGCATGCGCAAAACCTACGCCGCGCGGCGCGCCGCCCTGAGCGACGCCCTGCATCCTGCCGACGGGCACGCCCGGCTGATGGGTCTGGAAGCCGGCCTGCACGCCCACCTGGAACTCGCGCCGCACCTGAACGCGTCGCGCGTGACCGAACTGGCCCGCGCGCAGGGCGTGACGGTTCCCAGCCTCCGCCCGTACTACCTGAACGCCCCGGACCGCAACGGCCTGCTGCTCGGATATGGCGGCCTGAGCCTCCCGGACCTGCGGCGCAGCGCGGCGGTGCTGGCGCGCGCCATCGAGCAGGCCAGCCGCGAATAGCCGCGTTGAATCCAGTGTGCCTGCGGGTTGTGAACGAAACGCACGGGGTCCGTATCAGCGTGCGCTGCCCCCGGCTTCCTTCAAGTCGCACTCAGCTCGGGCCCAAGCCGGGTTCAGGTAGAACTGGCTGGTCGTTTCTGGAAAAATGTGGCTCTTTTCGCCAGCCAGTTCAGCCGTTACCATCAGGGTGTAGAACCGCACCGGCCCTCCCTGGAGGCCGCCCACCGACCCGTCCCGTGGCCCGCGCGCCGCGAAGGAGCTCCATGACCAGTACCCTCGAACCGACCCAGACGCCCGCCCGACCCGGCACCGCCGCCGACCTGCTCCGCCGCGAGGACGCCCTCGGCGCGCACAACTACAAGCCGCTGAACGTCGTCATTCAGCGCGCCCAGGGGTCCTGGGTGTGGGATACCGACGGCCGCCGTTACCTGGACTGCCTCTCGGCGTACAGTGCCGTGAACCAGGGGCACTGCCACCCGCGCATCATTGGCGCGCTGACCGAACAGGCGCAGCAGGTCACGCTGACCTCCCGCGCGTTCCGCAACGACCGCCTCGCCGCGTTCTACGAGACCGTCACCCGCCTGCTGAACTTCGAAGCCGTGATTCCCATGAACACCGGAGCCGAAGCCGTGGAGACCGCCATCAAACTGGCGCGCAAGTGGGCGTATGAGGTCAAGGGCGTAGCGCCCCACCAGGCCGAGATCATCGTCATGGACGGTAACTTTCATGGGCGCACCACCACCCTGGTCAGCTTCAGCAGCGAGGGGCAGTACAAAGACGCCTTCGGTCCGCTGACGCCCGGCTTCGTGCGCGTTCCGTACGGCGACGCGGCGGCCATCGAGGCGGCCATCACGCCGAACACGGCGGCCGTGCTGTACGAACCCATTCAGGGCGAGGCGGGCGTGATCGTGCCCCCCGAGGGCTTCCTGACCGCGCTGCGCGGCGTGTGCGACCGTCACGGCGCCCTGATGATCGCTGACGAGATCCAGACCGGCCTGGGCCGCACCGGGCAGTGGCTGGCCGGGGATCACGAGCCCGCGCGGCCCGACGTGGTCATTCTCGGCAAGGCGCTGGGCGGCGGCGTGTACCCGGTCAGCGCGGTCCTGGCGAGCCGCGCCGTGATGGACCTGTTCCAGCCGGGCGATCACGGCAGCACCTTCGGCGGGAATCCGCTGGCGGCCGCCGTGGCGCAGGCCAGCCTGGAAGTGCTCGAAGACGAGAACCTGCCCGCCCGCGCCGCCGAACTCGGCGAGTACCTGCGTGATCGCCTGCGCGCCATAAACAGCCCCCGCGTCAAGGAAGTGCGGGGGCGCGGCCTGCTGATCGGCGTGGAACTGCACGAACCGGCCCGCCTGTACTGCGAGGCGCTGCGCGACCTGGGCGTGCTGTGCAAGGAAACCCACGAGACCACCATGCGCCTCGCCCCGCCCCTGGTCACCAGCCGCGAGGACCTCGACTGGGCACTGGAACGCATCGAACAGGTCCTGACGGCCTGATACGAACTCCAAGTCACCGAATCGATGGGCGGCCCCGCGCAAGTGGGGCCGCCCATC
>NZ_JAGLBB010000012.1:12775-54518 GCF_018260555.1 Deinococcus sp.
AGCCATCAGCCATCAGCCATCAGCCATCAGCCATCAGCCATCAGCCATCAGCCATCAGCCATCAGCCATCAGCCATCAGCCATCCGTGCGAAAGGGCAGGTAGCGGGGTTGCCAGAATTTGCGTTGCACGAGCGCGAGCAGGTCGGCGTCCCCCAGGCCGCGGATGCTGAATTCCGTGGCGACGCCGTCCGCAAGGGCCTGTTTAATGACGGCCACGGCGACCTGCACGCTGGCCGCGCCGAGTTCGGACACGGGCGGGTAGGTGCGCTCCGGCCAGTGTTCGGCCGTATACTCGGCCAGCGCGTAGGCGGCGGCGGTGACCATCTCGTCGGTGATCTCGCGCACGCGGGCCAGGATCGCCCCGAAACCCACTCCGGGGAAGATGAAGGCGTTGTTGCCCTGCCCGATCTCGTGCGTGACCCCGCCGTGCGTGACCGGGTCGAAGGGGCTGCCGGTGGCGACGATGGCCTGCCCGTCCGTCCAGGTGAGAATGTCGGCCGGCAGCGCCTCTGCGGAGGCGGTGGGGTTGCTCAGCGGGAACACCAGCGGCCGGGGCGTGTTGGCGTGCGCGGCCCGCACGACGGCCTCGCTGAAGATGCCCGCCTGGCCGCTCAGGCCCAGCAGCACGGTGGCTTTCCCTTCGCGGATCACGCTTTCCAGGTCCAGTCCGGCCCAGCCTTCTGTGAGGGCGCGGGGCGTGGCGAGGCTCTTCTTGTAGTTCTCCATGGAGCGGTCATCGGTGAGCAGGCCGCGTGAATCCAGCACGAACACCCGCCCGGCCAGCTGCTCAGCGCTCAGGCCCTCGCGGCGCATGCCCTCGCGCATGGCGGCGGCCACGCCCGCGCCGCCCGCCCCGGCCCCGTGCACGACCATGACCTGATCCTTCAGGGCTTCGCCCTTGAGTCGGCAGGCGTTCAGGACGCCCGCCAGCACGACCGCGCCCGTGCCCTGAATGTCGTCGTTGAAGCTCGGCACGACCCGCCGGTAGCGGTGCAGGATGGTGAAAGCGGCGTCCTTCGAGAAGTCCTCCCACTGGATGATCGCCTTCGGGTAGCGTTCCAGGGTGGCCTCCACGAAGCGGTCGATGAACCCCAGGTACTCGCTTCCCGTCAGGCGGTCGTGTTTCACGCCCAGGTACGCGGGGTCGGCTCGCAGGTCGGCGCGCCCGGTTCCGACATCCAGTTCGACCGGCAGGGTCTTGTCCGGCCCGACGCCGCCCGCCACGGTGTACAGCGAGAGCTTGCCGATACTGATGGCCATGCCCCCGAAGCCCTGATCCCCGATGCCCAGAATGGCGCTGGAGTCGGTCGCCACGATGATCCGCACGTCGTTCAGCGGCACATTCGCCAGCGCCTGCGCGGCCCGGTCGATGTTGCGGGTGCTGAGCGTCAGGCCGCGCGGGTAGCGGTAGATCTGACTGAACCGCTGCACGGCCAGCCCCACGGTCGGTGTGTACACGACGGGCAGCATCTCCTCGACGTGCGCGGACAGCAGCGCGTAGAACAGCACCTCGTTGCGGTCCTGCAGGTTGCGCAGAAACACGTGCCGGTCCAGCGGGTCCGCGATCAGGCGGTACTCGGCATACTGGCGGTCCACCAGCGCCTCCAGCGAATCCACCTGCGGCGCAAGCAGCCCGTCGAGGCCCAGCGCCACGCGCTCCTCCTCGGTGAACGCCGTGCCCTTGTTCAGCAGCGGGTAACGCAGCAGCGGAAAGCCGCGCACCAGCGGATGCAGGCGGCGGTGGCCGTCCTCGCCGCGAGTCACGTCGTAATGGTCGGTCAGGGGCAGGGTGCGTCGGCTCATCGGGTTCCTCCGGGCAGGACGGTCAGCGGGTGGCGGTTCATGTCCTTGAACAGCAGGTACTTACTCCAGACTTTCCCCAGCGCGCCGTACCACTGCGGGCAGTGCGCGCCCATCCAGATCACGTCGCCGCTCGTCACGGGGTAGTACGCCTCCTGGAGCTTGTACAGGCCCTCGCCTTCCAGCATCAGCAACCCGTGCTCCATGTAATGAATCTCCGGGTACGGCAGGGTCGCGCCCGGCGCGAAACTCATGGTGCTCATCATGAAATCGAAGCGCGGGTCGTCCGGCAGTAACCGGCGGGCGATCAGCCCTTCATCGCCCTCGAACGGCGTACCCGGATTCTGCCGCTCGTTCCCCCAGCAGACCGGGGGGGCGTCCACGCCCGGCGCGGCCTCGTACGGCTTCTCGAACACCGCCAGCCGCGTGGCCTCGCGTGCCGTCAGGGTGTGCGCCACGCCCGCCGGGAAGAACACGTGATCCGACCCGCGCAGCGTGCGCGCCTCGCCCTCCACCTGCACGTCCACCTCGCCGCTCAGCACGAACACGAAGCGCTGGTACCCGTGTGCGGACTCGCGGGCCTGCGCTCCGGCGGGCATCTCGGCCGTGAACTGCACGAAGCGCGCCCCCAGGCCCATCACGGGGGCAATGTGCAGAATGACCGCGCTGCCCGGCCACTCGGCCAGACCCGTGCGGACAAAGGTTTCGGGTGTGATGACCGCGTGCGCCTCACGCAACGCGGAACGGGTGGAACCAAGGTGTTTCATGCGGTCTCCTTCAGGTCAGTTGGGGCGGACATGCGGCGTCCTTGACGGAAAGCGGGTGAGTGCCTCAGACAGCTCGTCGGCCATCTGGTGGAGGTCGGAGGGGGCCGCCATGAAATTTACCCACTTCTCGGTGGGTTCACCCATTTCGAAGTGGGGCGTATTCAGATCGAATGGCGGCATGGATTCCGCCGACAGGTACACCCTGAACTGAAAGGGCAGGGCAGGGTCTGGCACGGAGCGCAGCTCGAATGCAAGATTGGGTTCCGTGAAGGTGATGGTGGTGGTCAGAGGTTCAAACCCTCGCTGCCATTCCGAGAAGACCGCTCCGTACCGCGCGGCCTCACGCAGCCACTTTGCTAACCACCGAACCTCCCGCACCGTCAGAGAGGGGTCGATGTGATTCCACGGGCCTGCGGGGCATTCAATCCTGAGTTGTATCAGCAGCCAATCAGAATCCTCCGAGCAGTTCGTTTCTTCCGGGAACTCGTACCCGACAACCGACAGATCCAGATGGAAGTCGCCGTTCGACCAGCGCATCAGACCGCTCCCGTCTGCTCCGCAGCGGGCGTCAGCAGCCGCCCGCGCACGGTGTCGCTGAACTGCGCGCCGCCAGGCGTCTGCGTGAAGACCGGCTGGCCGCGCAGGTACGTGGCCTGCACGCGGCCCTGGAAGGTCTGGCCACGGTAGGGGTTGCCCTGGTGGCGGTCGAACAGTTCGGTGAGCTGGAAGGTTTCTTGCAGGTCGATCAGGGCGAAATCGGCGTCCAGACCGACCTCCAGCGCGCCCTTGCCGCCCAGCCGGAAGCGCCGCGCGGGGTTCAGGGCGCTCACTGCGGCGATCAGTTCCAGGGGCAGATCCCGCTGCCGATATCCGCCGTCCAGCAGGACGTTCAGGGTGGACTGCGCGCCGCTGATGCCGCCCCAGATGGCGAAGAAGTCGTCCCCGGTCTTCAGGTCGTGCGGCGCGGGCGAGTGGTCACTGCCGACCGTGTCGATCAGACCGGCTTTCAGCGCCGCCCAGAGGGCCTCGCGGGTCGCGGCGTCCCGGATGGGGGGCGCGCACTTGAGCAGCGCGCCCAGGCGCTCGACATCCTCACCGGTCCAGTGCAGGTAGTGGGGGCAGGTCTCGGCGGTAACGTTCACGCCGCGCGCGCGGGCCTCGGCGGCCAGGGTCACGCCGCGCGCCGTGCTGAGGTGCACGAGGTGCAGGGCCGCGCCGGTCTCCTCGGCGAACAGGAGGGCGCGCCCCACCGCCTCGGCCTCCGTGACGGGCGGGCGGGAGTCCAGGTAGTCGCGCACGCCGAGGCGTCCGTGCGCGCGGGCCACCTGCGAGAGCGTGCGCGTGAAGCCGTCACTCTCGGCGTGGGTGCCCACCACCAGTCCCAGGCGGCGCGCGGCGCGCATCCCTTCGAACAGCGTGGCGTCGTCGGCGGCTGGGAATTCATCCAGGCCGCTGTGACTCATGAAGGCCTTGAACCCAATCACGCCGCAGGCGGCCAGGTCGTCCAGTTCGCCCAGGTTCAGTGGGGTCAGGCCCCCCCACAGCCCGAAATCCAGCCGGGAGTGGGCCTCGCCCGCCGCGCGTTTCGCGTCGAAGGCCGCGCGGTTCAGCAGCGGCGGGCTGGAGTTCAGTGGCATGTCCAGCAGGCTGGTCGCGCCGCCCGCCGCGAGCGCCTGCGTGCCGGTGTCGAAGCCCTCCCAGTGGGTTCGGCCCGGTTCATTCAGGTGCACGTGGGCGTCGATGACGCCGGGGAACACGTGCAGGCCCGCCGCGTCGATCTCGGTGCGGGCGCCCACAGTCGCCTCCAGCGCCAGGCTCACGATCTGTCCGCCTTTCACACCCAGGTCGGCGCGCAGCGGGCCGTGCGGCGTGACGAGCGTGCTGCCCCGGATCAGTAGATCCAGCGTCATCAGCGTCCTCCCTGGGCCGCGAGGTTCTGCACGAAGGCCACGCCCACGCGCAGCGCCGCCTCCACGTCTTCAGGCTCGGCCATCTCGTCCGGGTGGTGACTCAGGGCGTTCGGGGAGCGCAGGAACAACATCGCGGCCGGCATCACGTCCGCCAGGATCATGGCGTCGTGCCCGGCCCCGCTCACGACGTCCGGCGCGAGGTAGCCCACCTGCGCGGCGGCGCGGCGCAGGCCGTCACGCAGGGCCGGGTCCATCGGAACCGCCGGTTGCGTCAGCTTGTGCGTGACGGTCAGGGTCACGCCGCGCTCCTGCGCGAACCCCCGCGCCGCTTCCAGCAGCGTCTCCAGCGCCCCGGCCCGCACCGGGTCGTGCTCGTGGCGGATATCCAGCGTGCAGTGCGCCTCGCCCGCGATCACGTTGACCGCGCCGGGCCGGGCCGTCATCACGCCGACCGTGGCGACCAGGCCGGGCGTGGCCCGCGCGAGATCCTCGGCGGCCACCGCGAAGCGCGCCGCAGCGGCCAGTGCGTCCCGGCGGAGGTTCATGGGCGTGGTCCCGGCGTGAGACGCCTGCCCCACGAAGTCCAGCAGCAGCCGGTCCTGCCCGGCGATGGCGCTGACCACGCCCACGCGGGCGCCCGCCGCCTGAAGCACCGGGCCCTGCTCGATGTGGAATTCCAGGAAGCCCACGCCCGGGCCGCTGACCCGCGCGCCGGGCAGCCACGCCGGGTCCAGGCCGTACGCCTCGAGCGCGCCGCGCACACTCACCCCGCGCGCGTCTTCCAGGGTCAACAGCGGCTCCAGCGTGCCGGTCAGGGCGCGGCTCCCGATGAACGGCACGCCGAAGCGCACGCCTTCTTCCTCGCTGAATGCCAGCAGTTCCAGCGCGAACGGCAGCGGCGTGTCCCGCAGCGCCGCCGCCACCGCGAAGGCCAGCGTGACGCCCAGCACGCCGTCGAACGCCCCGGCGTTCGGCACGGTATCCACGTGGGAGCCCAGGTACAGCGTCGGCGCGTCCGGCAGCGGCCCCTCGCGGCGCGCGCGGAGGTTCCCGGCGGCGTCCACGCGCACGCTCAGGCCCAGTTCGGCGGCCCAGGCACTCAGGTGCGCGGTCACGTCCCGGGCGGGCGGGCATAGGAACGTGCGGGTGGTCTCGCCCGGCACCTCGGTCAGGCGCGCGAGATCCAGGCAGGCGGCGCGGGCGCGGGCGGCCAGCCCGGAGATGAGGTCAGGGTCAGTCATGAGGAGTCCTTTGGGGCCAGGGCGTGAGGTTCAGCCGCGCCGCCTCGGCTGGGAAGTACGCGGGCGGCGCGGCGCTCAGAACGAGGTGGTCAAGCAGCCGCGCTTCGGGCGCGTCGTCCGGGGCGAGACGGCGGCGCAGCGCCCGGTACGCCCCGGGCGTGAGCACACCGCCGCCGCCCAGGGGCGCGCGGACCGTGACCCACTGCCACAGCAGCGCGCGCGCGAGTTCCGCCGTGGCGGTGTCCTCGATACGCCCGCCGCGTGTCACAGTGCCCTGCCCGGCCAGCCACGCGCGGAACACGTCCAGCGCGAGGCCGACCGTGTCCAGTACCTCGGCTCCGTCCAGCGGGCCAGGATGGGGCAGGTCCAGCAGCCGCGCGCGCGTGACCGGCACGGTCTCTGGGACGGTCGAGGGTGCGCGCAGCCCCTCACGCACGGCGTCCAGCAGTTCCGGCAGGCCCGCCCAGGCGCCCTGAAAGCCCTGCGCGGCCTCGCGGGCCTTGTCGGCCCGCACGGCGTCGAGCGCGGGCTGAGGGTCGTGCGGGTCCGGCGCGACCGCCGCCGTTCCCCCCACCGCCTGCGCGCCGCGCGCCCGGCACACGTCCACCAGCGCCTGCGCGTAGGCCTGCATGGCGTCCAGGTTCATGCCCAGGCCCGCGCGCGGTGGGACCGGGCGGCCCAGGTCCGCGCCCACCGTCTTCACGAGGCTGAACACGTAATCCCAGCGGCCCGCGTTCAAGCCGAACGCCCAGTCGCGCAGCGTGAACAGCAGCGCGTCAGCGGCCAGCAGCCCTGGGAACGTCTCGATCTGCAGGCAGACACGTAGCGTGCCGCGCTCCAGGCCCAGGTGCGTCTCGGCCAGGGCCAGGGCGTCGGCCCAGACCTGCGCCTGCGCGACCGATTCCAGTTTCGGCAGGTACAGGTGCGGCGTGCGCCCCGGCCGGGCCTTCAGCCCTGCTCCGGCGGTCAGAAGGGCCGCAAGGTCACACAGCGCCGCGCGTCCCGGCTGCCCGGCGAAAGGCTCGTGTGCCTCCAGCGCGTACAGCGCGCGGGGCCGCGCCAGCAGCGGCCTGTCCGCCGACAGCCACTCCGGCAGCGCCGCGTAGGCTGCCGCCACGTTCGCGCGGGTCGGCGAGAAGGTGTCGTCGAAGTCCACCACGACCGCGTCCGCTCCGCTGGCCAGGGCTGCGCGCAGGGCGTTCAGGTCACTGGCTTCCACGATCAGTTCCGCGCGGCCCGGCCGCAGGTCAGCGGGAACGGGCGCGGCGCGGTAATCCGGCAGGGACGCGCTGCCCGTTGGTGCGGCAGGGCGCCGATCAGCAGGGTCCAGGTCAGCGCAGCGCCCTGCCAGGGCTGCGTGCAGCCGCCCGGCCAGTTCGCGGGCGGCGGGGGAGAGGAGGGGCGCGGCACTCACGTGCGCGCGCCGGTGGGGGGAATCGCCATGCGCCGCAGCATAGGCCGCGCGCGGTGGGTCGGCGTTCACTCGTCCAGTCCAGTCCACCCGATTGGCCCGGTCAACCCATTCAGCCCCCTCAAGCCAGCCAGTCCCGTCAACCCAGCCAGCCCCCTCAACCCAGCCAGCCCAGGCGCGCTCCGATCCGCGCTGCGGTGGCCTGCGCCGCCGCCAGGAAGCGCGGCACGTCTGCGGGCGACAGGCGTGAGGTGGGCGCGGAGACGCTCAGGGCCGCCGCGACCTCGCCGCCCGCGCCGCGTACCGGGACGGCCACACAGCGCACGCCCAGTTCGCGTTCCTGATCGTCCAGCGCGAACCCCTGTTCCTGCACGCGTGTCAGGGCGGCCAGCACATCGTCCGGGCTGGTCAGGGTGTGCGCCGTGAAGGGCGTGAGGGTCACGGCGCTCAGGGCGGCGCGTACCTCGGCCGGGTCGCGCGGGGCGAGCAGCACCTTACCCACGCCCGAGGCGTGCAGCGGCGCGCTCGCTCCGACGCGCGTGAACATCCGCACCAGTTGCGGACCTTCCACCTGGTACACGTACGCGGCTTCCAGGCCCACCTCGCCGTGCGGGCGGAGCACCGCGAGGTTCGCACTCTCACCCAGCGCGGCGACCAGGGCGCGCATCTCGGCGGCCGCCGCGCCGGTCAGCGCCTGCGCCGCGTCGAAGGCCATGCCCACCTGATAGGCCCGCAGGCCCACCCGGTACAGGCCGGACGCCTCGTCCCAGTCCGCAAAGCCCTGCTGCCGCAGCGTTTCCAGCAACCGGGAGGCGGTGCTGGGCGACAGTCCGGCGGCGCGCGCCACCTGCGACAGCGACGCCCCTTGCAACCCGGCCAGCGCCCACAGCACGCCCAGCCCGCGCTCCAGGGTGCGCACGCTGCCCGGCGCGTCCGTGCCGCGCGCCCGGCCCGCCCGGCTGCGCGGCTCCTCGCTGCTCATGCGGACTCCGGTTGAATGGGCTGTAAAGACCGTTCAATCCGGGCAGGGCGGGTCGGAGCCCTGGCAGGTTCCGGGCGTGAAATGGGCGGCCTGGGCCCTCCCCGGGATGTCAACGCAGCGGGCGGTGTCTGCTTCAGGCGAGGGCCTCGTAGCCGGGAAGGGTCAGGAAGTCCATCAGCGGCGACTGCGTGGCGGTCTGCCGGAACAGGCGCGCGGCGTCCGCGAAGTCCGCGCCGAGCTTGCCGCTCTCCTCGTCGTACAGTGCGTCGAACAGCTCCGGGGTCAGGGTGCGGCCGTCCTCGAGCGTCACGCGCCCGCTGCGCCACTGCCACAGTTGCGCGCGGCTGATCTCGGCGGTCGCGGCGTCCTCCATCAGGTTATGAATGGGCACGGCGCCGGAGCCGCGCAGCCACGCCGCGAGGTACTGGATGCCCACGTTCATGTTCACGCGCACGCCCGCTTCGGTCACCGTGCCGTCCGGGGGGGTCAGCAGGTCGCGGGCGGTGACGGTCAGGTCCATCTGTTTGCTGCTGCCGATCTGGTTGGCTTCGGGCATCAGGCGGTCGAACACCTCGGTCGCCAGGGCCACCATGCCCGGGTGCGCGACCCAGGTGCCGTCGTGCCCGTTCGTCGCCTCGCGTTCCTTGTCCAGGCGGACCTGTTCGAAGGCGGCGGCGTTTTTCGCCTCGTCGCCCTTGACCGGAATGAAGGCGCTCATGCCGCCGATGGCGGGCGCGCCGCGTTTGTGGCAGGTCTGGATGGCGAGGCGGCTGTAGGCCTGCATCATGGGCACTGCCATCGTGACCTTCGCGCGGTCCGGCAGCGTGTGGCCCGGCTGGGCGCGCAGTTTCTTGATGTAACTGAAGATGTAATCCCAGCGCCCGCAGTTCAGCCCGGCCGAGTGGTCCCGCAGTTCGTACAGGATCTCGTCCATCTCGAAGGCCGCGAGGATCGTCTCGATCAGCACCGTGCCTTTCATGACGCCGTGATCCAGGCCCAGGGTCGCCTCGGCGTGCGTGAACACGTCGTTCCACAGCCGCGCCTCCAGATGCGACTCCATTTTCGGCAGGTAGAAGTACGGCCCCGACCCGCGCGAGAGCAGTTCGGCCGCGTTATGGAACGCGTACAGTCCGAAGTCGAACAGCGCGCCGAACACGGTCTGGCCGTCTACCTGCACGTGCTTTTCCGGCAGGTGCCAGCCGCGCGGACGGACCAGCAGCACCGCCGTCTTCTCGTTCAGCGCGTACGTCTTGCCGTTCGTCTCCAGGCGGATGGTGCGCCGCACGGCGTCCCGCAGGTTGATCTGGCCGTCCACGCAGTTCTCCCAGGTGGGGCTGCTCGCGTCCTCGAAGTCCGCCATGAACATCCGCGCGCCGCTGTTCAGCGCGTTGATGATCATCTTGCGGTCCACCGGGCCCGTGATTTCCACCCGGCGGTCGCGCAGGTCGGCGGGCAGCGGCGCGATCCGCCAGTCGCCCGCGCGGATGTGCGCGGTCTCCGGCAGGAAGTCCGGCTGCTCCCCGGCGTCCAGGCGCTGCTGGCGGGCCTCACGGGCGGCCAGCAGCGCCTGGCGGCGGCCCTCGAACCGGCGGTGCAGGTCCGCCACGAACGCCAGGGCTTCCGGGGTCAGGATGTCGCGCTGCGCGTCGGTGACGGGCGCACTGATGGTCATTCCGGCGGGCAGGTCGGCGGGGGTGCTTGGCTGGGTCATGGTGGTCTCCTGAAGGGGGGTTTTTCAGTCGGTGAACTTGAATTTCACTGTACGGCAAAGAGCTGGGGCCTGTGAAGGTCCGCGGGTGTGTCCGGCGCAGGAACACCGCGCGGCCAGGCGCAGGGCGTGGCCGCAAGCAGCGAGGCAGGCGGACGCCAGGCACAACGGCGGTGCCTCGTGGCAGGACCGGGTGTCAACGCGCCCACGCTCTACCCCCCGGAATCCCCTTCCAGAGCGCCGAGCAGCCGCGCGGCCAGCCGGTCCAGGGTCTCCAGTTCGGTGGTGGTCAGCGCCGCCAGGGCGCGGGTTTCGCGGTGCAGGTGTCCTGGCAGCAGGCGCTCGACGGCCGCACGTCCGGCGGGCGTCAGCGAGACGCGGGCGGATCGGCGGTCACGGTCGTCGGCGCGGCGCGTGATCAGCCCACGGGCCAGGAGCCGGGCGACACGGTTGGTGGTGGTTGGGCCACTGACGGCGCTCAGTTCGCTCAGCTGTCCCGGGCTCAGGCCCCCCGGCGGCGCGGAGCGGTACAGCGTGAGCAGCAGGTCCCAGCCCGCGGCGTTCAGGCCCTCAGCGTGCAGCGGGGCGTCCACCTCGGCCTGCAGAGCCGCGCCCAGGCGGGTCAGTCGCAGCACACTCAGCATGGGCTGGGCGTTCAGGTCCGGCCGGGCGGCCTGCCAGTCGCGGCGCAGGGACTCCAGCAGCGTGGCTGTGCTGGGCCGGGAAGCCTGACTGGGCCGGGAAGTCTGCGCCGCCCGCACCTGAGGGGAGTCCGCGGGCACGCGCCCCTCAGCTGCCCCGGTAGGTGCTGTACGACCACGGGCTGACCAGCAGCGGCACGTGGTAGTGCGCGCCCGCATCGGTGACCGTGAAGCGCAGCGTGATCACATCCAGGAAGGGGAGGGCCTGAGTCGCGTTTGGCTGAGCCGCATCGGGCGGGCTGTGCGCTGCGAAGTACCCTGCGACGTGAAACACCAGTTCAAAGGTGCCGGGCCGCAGTTCGCCGCGCGCAATCAGGGGCGCGTCGGTGCGGCCGTCGCTGTTGGTGACGGCGCGCGTGACCAGTGTGCGCGTCTCGCCCTGCAGGGTGTGCAGTTCCAGTGGGATGCCAGCGGCGGGGCGGCCGCGCGCCGTGTCGAGCACGTGCGTGCTGAGGCCCGCGCCCTTGGCTGCGGGGTCGGCTGCGCTGCCCGGGCCGCTCACGCGCGCTCCACCCAGCCCTCGATCACGCCATACGGTTCGGCGTCCGCGTGGAAGATCGTGCCGCCGTTCTCGATCCCGAAGCGCGCCAGATCGTATGGAATATGATGCCGGTTCGGGAACGAGAAGTGAATGCGCTCGATGTCCGGGCAGCGGGTCAGGACGGCCTCGCCCAGCCGGTAGAGGGTGTACTGCATGGAGGGCGAGTAATGGTCCGGGAACACGGCCAGCAGCGTGCGGTACACCTCGGCCCACACGGCGTCGTAATCGCATTCGGCGTTCAGGTACGTCCAGCGGGCGGTGACGGTGGTCGCCAGGATGCGGTCGGTGGTGTCGGGCAGCGTGGTGAAGGTGTCGCGGTGAAAGCCTTCCCAGCCGCTCTGCGTGGTTTTCAGGATGAACAGTTCGTCGATGCCGCTCTCGACCGTGAAGGTCTGCCCATCGCCGTCCACGCGGGCGGTGCGTTTGGGCATCTGCCGCACGAAGGCGTGGTCATGCCCGCCGCTGCTGGCCGGGTCGGGCAGGCGGTCCCACAGGTGCTCGGTGAAGGTCGCGTACGCGCCGCTCACGCGCGGGCCGCCGCTCACGAAATGCCGGATCAGGTCCTTCCCGAACGCCTCCACGCTGCCCGTCAGGTGATCCCTGGCCAGGGCGTAGATGGTGTTCCGGACGGTATCGGTGGCGACCAGTCCCGTGTTGTCCCCGGCCTCGTGCGCGGCATCGAAATCGCCGCGCATGCCGACCCGCACCCACACGTCCTTGATGTCGTGGCGGCCCTGCGGCTGGTCCGGCCCGTCGCGGAACACCTTGAACAGGCGCACGTCGGCCTTCCCGTAGTTGTTGCTGCCCAGCCGCACTTTCACGGGCGCGGGACGGGTGTCGGGCTGTTGGGTGGGTGCAGGCTGGGTGGGTGCAGGCTGGATGGGGTCGGTCATGACGGCTCCTGTGGAGTGGGTGGGGGCGGGGGAGGGGGCGATCAGGTCCAGCACGCGCAGCCGCGCGATGCGGCCGATCTCTCGCAGGGCGGCCTCGCGTTCCTGCTCTGGCGTGTTCGCCAGTCGTTCGCGGGCCGCGCGGAAGATGCTGCTCTTGTCGTGTTCGCGCACGCACACCACGAACGGCAGCCCGAACTTCGCGTGGTACGCGGCGTTCAGGCGGTGAAATTCGGCGTACTCGTCGGCGTTCAGACGGTTCAGTCCGGCGCTGGCCTGCTCGCGGGCGCTTTCCGGGGTCAGGTCACCGGCGTGCGCGGCCTTCCCGGCGAGGTCCGGGTGCGCGCGGATCAGCGCGAGTTGCTCCTGCGGCGTGCCGCTGCGGGCGGCGGTCATGAAGGCCTGCGCGCAGGCTTCCGCGTCCGTGAAGGGGCGGGCGGCGGCCACCTGCGCGGCGTAGCGCGGCGAGTGCTCGAGCACACCGCCGAAATGCGCGGCGAAAGCGTCGGGGCTCAGGGCGTTCAGTTCGCTCAGATTCAGACGCACGCTGGCCCCGTGGTGAAGGCAACAGACGGAATTCCTAACAGTCGGTCGGGTCGGGTCAAGAGGAGCCTCCAGGAACGGGCGCAGGAGAGGGCGGCAGGATATTTAGACGACTAAGGAATAACACCCCCAGCGTACCCAGATTGGGGACCCCTGTCAAAACGCCTGCCGCAACCCGAGAGTCCCTGCCTGCGACCCTACGAGGGGGCGCAGGCGGGTTGAACGCACATCCCGGCAGGGGCGCGTCCATGCTGGGCGGCTCTGATATGGACTGCCGTTCCATTCCGCCACAGTCGAAAAAGCGCCGCCTGGGGCACCATACCGCCCAATCCGGAGGGTGTTCCCACTCGCATCTGCTCGGATTGATTCGGGACTGCACCGAATCAATCGGAATCCGTATGACTGGTCGCCAGATCGGGGCGCGTCCGCTTCCGCTCCAGTCCTCCGCGTGGGCGTCATGACGCCCTGTTGACAAAGCCGCAGTGAACTTGAGAAGTATGAAGAAACTCCTGATGACGGCCCTTCTGCTGAGCGCCTCGGCGTCCGCAGCCAAACTGCAGGTTTACCCCTACGACGGTGCCCAGTTCATTCCCGGTCAACACTTCGATCTGCGCGTCGAGGCAGAAGACGTCAAGGACTTCAAAGACGCTGTGATCACCCTCGACGGACAGCCTGTTGCTGGACTCGTCAAGACGACCAGCAAGGACACCAGCGTCGAGTGGACCGTGCGCGCCCAGAGCCTTGGCGTGGGCACGCACACGCTCAACGTGGCCTTTACCGACGCGGGTGGTCCCGTCACCAAAACCGCCAAGTGGACCGTCGCCGCGACGCGTCCCGAGGGCTTCGGGTCCCTCTTCTACAAGCCCAAGGCCAAGAACGTCATCCTGTTCATCGGTGACGGCCTGGGCTGGAACACCGTGAACGCCGCCAAGATGATCGCGTACCCCTATAATCCCGCCGACGGTACCCCCACCGGGAAGCTCGCCATGGAAACGGGACTGTCCGGCATGGCCACCGTCACGACCAGCAGCTACGACAGCGCCCTGGCCGACAGCGCCAACACCGCCAGCAGCCTCGCCACCGGGCAGAAGATTCAGGTGAACGCCCTGAACGTCTACCCGGACAACACGGCCGACACGCTGGACAACCCGCGTGTGGAAACCATCACCGCCATGCTCAAGCGCAGCATGGGCAAGAGCGTCGGCCTGGTCTCCAGCGCGTTCGGGACCGACGCGACGCCCGCCGCGTTCGCGGCCTACACGCGCCGCCGCGGTGACTACCAGGCGATTGCCGATCAGTATTTCAAGGGCGACGTGAAACCCGACGTGCTGCTCATCGGCGGAAGCCGTGACTTCATTCCCAGCACCGCCCCCGGCAGTCGCCGCAAGGACGCCACCAACTGGATCGACGACAGCCAGAAACTCGGCTACCAGTTCGTCAGCAACCGTACCGAACTGAACGCCGCCACCGGCAGCAAACTCTTCGGGCTGTTCAACATCGACAACATCCCCAGCTACCTGGACCGCGCGCAGTACAAGAGCAAAGAAATGCTGGGCGACTTCACCGACATGCCGTTCCTGTGGGACAGCACCAAGAAGGCCGTCGAGACCCTCGACAAGAACCCGAACGGCTTCTTCCTGATGGTCGAGGCGGGCATGATCGACAAGTACGAGCACCCGCTCGACTGGCAGCGCGGCGTGTGGGACGTGCTCGAACTGGACAAGGCGGTCGCGTGGGCCAAGGAGTACGCCAAGACGCACCCGGACACCCTGGTCCTCGTCACGGCCGACCACGCCCACTCCCTGAGTGTGTACGGCGGGTACGACGCCACCAAAGGCCCGGGCAAGCGCGAGGCGGTCGGCACGTACGACAAGGCCGGCTTCCCCACCTACGGTGATCGGCGTGACGCCAACGGCATCCCCCTGCCCGAGACCAGCCGCACCTACGCCGTGGGCTTCGCCGCCACGCCCGACTACTGCGAAACCTACCTGGGCCGCCCCGTCTTCCTGGATCCCACGGTCAGCAACGGCAAGTCCGGCGCCGAGGCGGCGTACGTGCCGAACCCCAAAATCTGCGCTGAAGGAGCCGTGCAGCGCGTCGGGAACCTGGACCCCGCCAGCTCGCAGGGCGTGCACACCGCCGACCCCCTGCCCCTGTTCGCGTTCGGTCCCGGCGCCGAGAACTTCAGCGGCGTGATCGACCAGACCGAGATCTTCTTCGGGATTGCCCGCGCCATGGGCCTCGACGCCACCAAGAACAAGTAAGACGGACTGCGCTCCACTGCGCCGCAGGCGGATAGACATTGCCTGCGGCTGCATTCCGCGAAGGGGCGTCTGTTGCTCCTCGTATCCGCTCGGACTGATTCGCCACCGCACCGAATCGACCGGAATCCGTATCATGCCCCCGGGGGCCGCGCACCCGCCCGCCCCCCCTTTGACCCTGCCCCCCCCTTGTGCGGCGGCAGGGACTTCGCTTCCCTCTGGAGGACGCATGAATCGCCGCAACGTAGTCAAACTGCTGGGCGCCCTGCCCGTCTCCTGGTGGCTGGGCCGCGCCAGCGCGCAGACGGCCACCGTTAAATTCAGCGAGCTGTACGGCCGCGTCACCGTGCGTGGCGTGGAGTACAGCAGCAAACTCAAGTCGCTCAGCGGTCAGAAGGTCACCATGAGCGGCTACATGGCCCCGCCTCTGAAGCCCAAACTGGATTTCTTCGTGCTGACCCGCGAACCCATGTCCACCTGCCCGTTTTGCACCACCGCGGCCGACTGGCCCGCCGACATCGTGCTCGTGATCATGCCTGACGGTAAGGAACTCGAACCGTCCGTGCGGGGCCTGACCGTCACCGGGCGCCTGGACATCGGGGTCAAGAAGGACGACGAGACGGGCTTCGTCAGTCTCGTGCGTCTCTACGCCGACCGGGTGCAGTCCGCTTGACCGCCGCGCTCCTGACGGGTGAGGGTCTGCGGGTCCGGCACGCCCGGGAGGTCACGCTGGACTACCCGGCCTTCGCCTGGCCCGCCGGCACGCAACTCGCCGTGACCGGCCCGAGCGGCACCGGGAAAACGTCCCTGCTCAACGTGCTTGCGGGACTGCTTCAACCCGAGTCGGGGCGCGTCATGTACGGGGACCTGATCCTGACAGAACTGGGAGAAGCGCAGCGGGACGCCTTTCGCCGCCGGAATGTTGGGTACGTCTTTCAGGATTTCCATCTCATGCCGGGCCTGACTGTGCTGGAGAACGTGGAGCTGGGCCTGCGCGTCGCGGGAACGGCCAGGGCAGCCGAGCGGGCGCGGGACGCCCTGACCCGCCTTGATCTGGGCGGGCGCCTGCAGCACCGCCCGGCGCAGCTGTCCACCGGGGAGCGGCAGCGGGTCGCCATTGCGCGCGCGGTCGCGCACCGCCCCGGCCTGCTGCTGGTCGACGAGCCGACCGCCCACCTCGACCGCGACCGGGCTGCGGCCGCCATGACCCTGCTGCAAGAGGCGGCCGGTGGGCTGGGCGCCACCCTGATCGTCGTCACGCACGATGAGGCGGTGGCCGCCAGCCTGCCGCTGCGTTATCACGTCACGCCGGTGCCCGCGTGAGACTGGCCCTCTGGACGGCCCTGCGCACGCTCCGGCACCGCCTGGGCGCCCTGTTGATCACCGTCCTGGCGGTGGCGCTGGCCACGGCCACGGCGTTGATCGTGCCCATGGTCACCCGGCAGGTCGAGCGGGGCGCCCAGGACGCCGCGCAGGTGTTCGATCTCCTCGTCACCGCGCCCGGCAGCGGCACGCAGGCTGTGATGTCAACGCTCTTCTACCTTGACGTGCCGATCGGCAACATGCCCAACCGGGTGTATCAGGACCTGCGGCGGCTGCCCGGCACCCGGCGGGCCGTTCCCATCGCCCTGGGAGACAACTTCGCCGGGTTTCCCATCGTGGGCACCACCGCCGCCTTCTTCGATCAGCGGCTCAAGCCGGGCCTGCCGCCGTACTTCCGGCTGGCGCAGGGGCGCGTCTTTACGAAGGAGCATGACGCCGTCATCGGCGCGCGCGTCGCCCGTGACGCCGGTCTCCAGGTCGGCGGGACGTTCACCGGCGCGCATGGCCTGGAAACCGGGCCGCACGAGGACGACGCCGGGCACCGGGAGGCGTACACGGTCACGGGCGTGCTGGCCCCCACCGGCGGGCCCATCGACCGGGCCGTGCTGACCCCCATCGAAACGGTCTGGGAGGTGCACGGCTCGGAGGCCACGCAGGCGCAGGCCGTGACCGCCGTGCTGTACTCCGCCGATAACCTCGCGGGGATCTACACGGCCGCGCAGCGCGTGAACGCAAGCAAGGACGCCATGGCGGTCTTTCCCGGTCAGGTGTTCGCGCAGGCCCGCGAGGTGCTGATGCAGGGCCAGGCGGCGTACGCGGGTCTGTCCGTGCTGGTGCTGGGCATCGCGGCGTTGACCGTCGCCCTGAGCGTGTACACGTCCAGCCTGGAACGCCAGCGCACCGTGGCCCTGCTGCGCGCGCTGGGTGCCGGGCGCAGCTCGGTGTTCACGCTGGTCCTCCTGGAAACAGCCCTGACCGTCACGGGCGGCGTGCTGCTGGGTCTGGCGCTTGCCCTGCTGGCCAGCAGGGTCGGCGGCAGCGTGCTGGGCGCGCAGCTTGGCTTTACCCTGGCCCCGCCGGTCCTGACCTGGGCGCTGGCGTCCCGCGCCCTGCTGCTCATTCCGCTCGGCCTGATCACGGCCGTCCCCCACGCCATCGGGTCCAGTCGGATCAGTCCACTCAAGCATCTGTCATGACCACATCCGCCTTGACTACAGGCCCTTCTGTCGTCCGTTGACTCCGGGCGGATGGGAGTGGGCGCAGGGCAGAGTCCGGGCATGGTGTTGACCATCCGGCACCCTCCCAGCCCGTAAAGAAAACAGACGATGAGACGAACTCTGGTTGAATGGTTTTTGCAAACCGCTTCACCGGAGTTCGTCTGATTTCTTTCGTCCCTCAATCGGTGTGGCTTAGGACACTATTTAATTCTCTAAATAGTTTCAGGATTGAGAGCAATTCATCCGGCGTTCAGGCCGAGAGGGAGGCCCGACCCCCCCACACGCGGGGGCCGCAGGCAGGAGGAGATCAGCCACGCGATGAACCCGCATTCCCCAGACCCCACCCCCACGCCCGACCCGGCGTCCGCCGCCGCCCAGCGCCTCGGCACTCAGATGAAATGCCTTCACCGCTACGTGTCCGGGCAACTCATGCGCGCCATGCAGGACCAGTTGCAGGGCGACGACATGAGTTTCTCGCAGATGACGGCCCTGCACCAGCTGCGCGCCCACGCCGCCCTGAGCATCGGAGGACTGGCTGACCTGACCGGCCTGAGCCTCCCGGCCGCCAGTCACCTGACCGACCGTCTCGTGCAGCGCGGGTTTGCGGAACGCCGCGAGAACCCGGACGACCGCCGCGCCAAACTGCTGGCCCTCACAGCAGACGGTCACGCCTTCCTGGACAGCATGGACCGCCGCTTCAATGAGACCTACCAGCAGGTGTTCGGGCGCGTCAACCGCCATGTGATCGAAGCGGCCGCCGACAACCTGGCCGCCATCATGGCCGAACTGCATACCCAGGACACCCGGCACCCGCCGACCCATCCCGCCCGATCCACCCAGGAGAACACCGAATGACCCACGCCCAGCAGGCCCCAGAGGGCCGCATCGATTACGCCGAGACGCTGGATTTTCCTACCAAGCGCCTGATCCTGATCGGGACACTCCTCGGATTGTTCCTCAGCGCCCTCGACCAGACCATTGTCTCGACCGCCCTGCCACGTATCACCCAGGAACTCGAGGGACTGTCCCTGTACTCCTGGGTAACGACCGCCTACCTGCTCGCCAGCACCGCCATGGTGCCCATCTATGGGAAACTCTCGGACATCTACGGCCGCAAGCCGGTGCTGATGTTCGGGATCGTGGTGTTCCTGCTGGGCAGCGCCCTGTGCGGCATGGCCGGCGAACCGTTCCTGAACAACGTGTTCGGCAGCGGCATGATGCAGCTGGTCGTGTTCCGCGGCCTTCAGGGTTTCGGCGCGGCCGCACTGACCAGCGTGGCCTTCGCGATCATCGCTGACATCTTCGCGCCGGCCGAGCGCGGCAAGTACCAGGGTCTGTTCGGCGCTGTCTTTGGCCTGAGCAGCGTGATCGGGCCGCTCCTGGGCGGGTTCCTGACCGACAACGTCTCGTGGCGCTGGGTGTTCTACGTGAACCTGCCCATCGGCCTCGTGGCCCTGGCGTTCATCTTCACGAAGATGCCTCTGCTCGCCAGCGGCCTGAAACCCAAGATCGACTACCTGGGCGCGCTGCTCATCATCGTGTTCAGCGTTCCACTGCTGCTGGCCCTCACCTTCGGCGCGGACGGCACGTACGCCTGGACCAGTCCCACCGTGCTGGGCCTGTTTGCCACCAGCGTCGTGTCCCTGATTCTGTTCCTGCTCGTCGAGGCCCGGCACGAAAGCCCCATCCTGCCGCTGAGCCTGTTTCAGAATCCCACGTTCGCGTGGGGCGTCCTGGCGCGTTTCTTTATCGGCGCGGCGTTCCTGGGCGCCATCCTGTTCCTGAGCCTGTACCTCGTGAACGTGCAGGGCGTGTCCGCCACGGCCGCCGGGACCGCCACGATCCCCCTGACCCTGGGCCTGATCGCCGGCGCGATCGGCAGCGGCCAGCTGGCCTCCCGCCTCGGGTACTACAAGACCATGATCATCATCGGCCTGGTGCTCATGATGGGCGGCTTCGGCCTGCTCAGCACCCTGAACGCCGACACGCCGTACCTGCGCGTGGTGCTGTACATGGTCGTCCTGGGCCTGGGCCTCGGTCCCGCCCTGCCGCTGTTTAACCTGGCCATTCAGAACGCCGTGAAACCCTGGGAGATCGGCGTGGCCACCAGCAGCGGGCAGTTCTTCCAGCAGTTCGGCAGTGTGATCGGCACCGCCGTGTTCGGCGCGATTCTCACGTCCATGCTGCCCAGCCAGATCAGTCGGCAGCTCGAGCCCGTCAAGGCCGACGCGCCCCCCGCCATCCGCGCGCAACTTGACGCCCTGGGCGGCGGCACCGGCGGTGCCAGTGAGAGCCGCGGCCCGCAGGCCAGCTTCGACGCGGCCGCCGTGAAAGCCGACACCGCCGCCCAGATCAGGAAAGGCTTTGACAGCACCCTGACGGCCGTGACCGGCGCCGTGAACACCGGTAACATCGCTGCCGTGCAGGCCCTCGCCGCAAACCCGCAGTTCCCGGCCGAACTGGGCACGCAACTGAAGAACATTCCCGCTGCGGCCATCGCCACGCCGCAGGGCCGGGCGGCCGTGGTCGCGCAGATCAAATCGGGCCTGGACACCGCGCAGGCCGACACGATCAGGCAGGCTGATAGCACGCTCGACAAGGTGGGCCGCGCCATCAAGGTCGCGTTCGCCACGACCGTCAGCCGCATCTACCTCGTCAGCATCCTCGTGGCCTTCCTGGCGCTGCTGGCCGCGCTCCCCATGCCAAACCTGCGCCTTCCCCGCCGGGGCGAAGGCAAGGGGGAACCCGGCGGTCTCGCCTCACTCGAAGGCTGAGCGATCCCGCCATACCCAGGACCACAGACAGGAAAGGAGGCCCGGACGTGATGTTCCGGGCCTCTTCCCAGGTCCTCGTTACAACCGGTCATACGGACTGCCGCTCCACTGCGCCACGCTCGGACAAGCGCCGCCTGCGGCTCCATAGCGCGAAGGGGCGTGTGCTGTTCCCACTCGCGTCCGCTCGGATTGATCCGCAATCGCAACGAATTAAGGACACTGCGTTTATCTTGACGATAAACCGCGCGGAGCGCGGAGCAGAAGAAAGTACGTTGGAGCGGGAATGGAGAGGTTGCGGCGCTTTCCCGGAATCTCGCAATGGTAGCTTCAAGGTACTTAACTGGAATCCGTACGACGGTCCATGTCGGCCCGCGCTCACGTTTACAAAACGGTCCACCAGCGTCCTTTCAGCCCTGCAATTCCGCCTCTCGTTCCAGGCGTTGCTGGCGGCGGCGGGCAAGCTGGCCGTGTTTCGGGGCGAACAGGAATGCCAGTCCGAACAGGACGCTCTGCGTGAGGACGATGCAGGCGCCGGTCGCGCCGTCCAGGAAGTAACTGGCGTACGTGCCGAGCAGGCTGGACAGCACGCCGGTCGCCACGGCCAGCCCCATCATGCGGCTGAAGCGGTCGGTGAGCAGGTACGCGGTCGCGCCGGGCGTGATCAGCATCGCGACGACCAGGATCACGCCGACGGTCTGCAGGGCGCTGACGATGGTCAGGGCCAGGATGACCAGCAGCGCGGCGTACAGGAAGCCGGTGTTCAGGCCGATGGAGCGGGCGTGCGTGGGGTCGAACACGTACAGCAGCAGGTCGCGGCGCAGGATCAGGATGGCGGCGAGCGCGGCGGCGCCCGCGATGACGGTCTGCCACAGCTCGTCCTGGCTGATGCCCAGCACGTCCCCGAACAGGATGTGCGACAGGTGCACGTCGCTGGACACGCGCGAGATCATGACCAGCCCCAGTGAGAACAGGGCCGTGAAGACCACGCCGATCACGGTGTCCTCCTTGACGCGCGAGCGGGACTGGATGAAACCGATGGCGCTGACGCTGATCAGCCCGGACGCGAACGCGCCGACCACGAAGGGCAGGTTCATGAGGTAGGCCAGGACCACGCCAGGCAGCACGGCGTGCGATATGGCGTCGCCCATCAGGGACCAGCCCTTGAGGGTGATAAAGCAGGACAGCACCGCGCAGACTGCGCCGACCAGCGAGGAGACCAGCAGGGCGCGCAGCATGAAGTCGTACCCGAGGGGAGCCAGCAGGGCAGTGAGCAGGGCGTCCATCAGCGGACCTCCGTGGGGCGCGCGGGCGTGCGGGCCGGGTGGTGCAGCGGCGAACGGCCCCCGAAGGTGAGGGCGAGGTTCTCGGCGGTGAGGGTCTGCGCGGTCGGCCCGGCGGTCAGGACCGTGCGCCCTTCGATCAGGGCCACGTCGTCGCAGAAGGTTTCCAGGGCGCCCAGGTCGTGCGTGCTGACCAGGACGCTGCGGCCACCCCTCGCGAGGTCGCGCAGCAGGCCCGTGATGTCCTCGCTGGTGCCGACGTCCACGCCGCCGAAGGGTTCGTCGAGCAGCAGCAGGCGGGCGTCCTGCGCCAGCGCGCGGGCCAGAAAGGCGCGTTTGCGCTGCCCGCCGGACAGTTCCCCGATCTGCCGCTCGGCGAAATCGGTCATGGTTACGCGCGCCAGGGCGGCCTGCACGGCTTCGCGGTCGGCGGCGGACGGGCGGCGCAGCAGGCCCATGCGGCCCTGGCGGCCCATGGTGACCACGTCACGCACGCTGACCGGAAAGTCCCAGTCCACATCCTCGGTCTGGGGGACGTAGGCGATCATGCCTGCCTTCTGCGCCTGCCGGACGGGCTGCCCGAACACCTGCACCTGCCCGCGCAGGGGCGGCAGGAAGCCCATGATGGTCTTGAACAGCGTGCTCTTGCCCGCGCCGTTCATGCCGACCAGTCCGCAGATCCGGCCGGGTTGCAGGGTCAGCGTGGCGTTTCTCAGGGCGAGGCGCCCGCCGCCGTACGCCACGCTCACGCCCTGCACGTCCAGGGCGGGGGCACTCACGGCCGCTCCCCCGTGAGCCCGGCGAGGATGGTGTCGGCGTCCCGGCGCAGCAGGTCAAGGTAGGTGGGTACCTCGTCGGACAGCGAGTCCACGTGCAGGGCTCCGCCGTATCTGGCGCCCGCCTCGGCAGCGACCTGCCGCATCCCCTTGTCCGGGACGGTGCTCTCGCAGAACACCGCCGGAATGCCCTGGGCGCGCACGCCGTCGATCACGGCGCGGATCTGGCGGGGCGTGCCCTGGCCTTCCTCGGCGTTGACGGGCCACAGGTACAGTTCCTTCAGGCCGTAATCGCGCGCGAGGTAACTGAAGGCCCCCTCGCAGGTGACCAGGGCGCGGCGGTTCGGGGGAAGCTTTCCCAGTTGCGTGGAGAGTTGCCGGTCAACCTCGCGGATCTCGGCGGCGTAGGCGTCAGCATTGGCCCGGAAGGTGTCGGCTCCCGCCGGGTCGAGGTCCGTCAGTGCCCGGCGAATGTTCTCGACATAGATCAGCGCATTTTTTGGGGACATCCAGGCGTGCGGGTTGGCTTTACCGGCGTAGGCGTCGGCCGAGATGTTCACGGGGGTGATCCCATCGGTGAGGGTGACGGTGGGCGCCCGGCTGCCTTGCGTGAAACGCGTGAACCAGCGTTCGAGGTTCAGGCCGTTGTTCAGGATCAGGTCGGCGCCCTGCGCGCGGATCAGGTCGCTGGGCGTGGGCTGGTATCCGTGGATTTCCGCGCCGGGCCTGGTGATGGACACGACCTCGACCCGGTCGCCCGCGACGTTGCGGGCCATGTCGGCCAGGATGGTGAAGGTGGTCAGGACGCGGGGGCGGGCGCCCGGGCTGGCCTCTGCGTCGGTGGTCCCGGCGCTGGCCTGGGTGGGGGTCTGCTCACTGGGGCGGCAGGCGGACAGGGTGCCTGCCACGCACAGCAGAGCAGTGGAAAGGAGCAGTCTCTTCATATTTTTAGTCTTGCCTAAAAATTGTTTTAGGTCAAGCTGGCCTGCGGCTGCGGATATGCAGAGCATGCTTGCGAGCAGGCCGGCTCCGGATCAGGCACAGGGCGGGCCGTACGACAACAAAGGGGGAGGGAGCCACACCGGCTACCCTCCCCCCTGTACGCTGTTTGCGCTTGTGTGATACGTGTGCGCGCTGCGCTTACCCGGTGCGGCCCAGCCGCGCGGCCAGGATCGCCGGGCCGTGCTCGGCAGCTGTGCGGACCAGGATGCCCATCTTGTGCGGGTTGGCTTCCAGGTCGATGCGCAGGCCCAGGTCGGCGGCGGCCTCGCTGCATGCCGGGCCGATGGACACCACCACCATGCGGTTCAGGCCCTCGCGCGCCTCTTCCAGCAGGCCCAGTTTCTCGGCGTACTTCAGGAAGTGCAGGATCTGCGTGCCGCTCGAGAGCAGCAGGATGTCCGGGCCGCCCAGGATCACGTCCCGCACGGCCTTCGCCAGCGGGCCCGGGTCCTGCGGGAACGCGCAGCGGTACACGGGCACGCTCGTCACGCGGATGCCCGCGTAACCAAGTTCGCGCAGCATGGCGGTCGGGACGGCCTCGCCGTACTCGAGGATCACGGCGTGCTGACCGCGTTCCAGCGTGGCGATCAGGTGCTCCTGCACTTCATGCCAGGTGCTGGGTTTGGGCACGATGGTGCCGCTCAGCCCGAAGGTCTTGAGGGCCTGGGCGGGCTTGCTGCCGCGCGACACGAACGGCACGGCGCGCAGCTTCTCCAGGTGCTGCGGGTCCCGGGCGGCGAGTTCCTTGAGGAACATGCGGGTGCCCACGCCGGTCAGGCAGGCGACGGCGTGAATGTCCCCGGCGCTCAGGTCGCGCTCGAACTGCGTCAGGGGGGCGGTCAGGTCGAGTTTCATCTCGCGCATGCTGGGGGCCACCTGGGGTACACCGCCGTACTTGCAGATCAGGGTGTGCATCTCTTCACTGCGGCGGGATTCCAGACTCAGTACGTTCAGGCCAGCGAACCAGTCCATACGTCACCTCCTTCCGTGCGGGTGGCGTACACGGGAACGCGTACGCCGGGCGTATCGAGGCTCTCGCCGGTTTCCAGGTCGAAGGTGTGTTTCAGCAGCGGTGAGGCGACCTTCAGGCGGGTCTGACCGTCGCGGGTGTAGCTGCCGGTCAGGCCGCGTGACAGGGCGCCCACACCGGTGAACGGATCAAGGTTCCCCAGGGCGAACACGCGGCCCGCCACGTGAAACACGGCGACCTGCTGTCCGTCGATCAGGGCGCACACGCCCGTGCCGGGCAGGATGTCGCTGACAGCGCACACACGCGTCCAGGGCAGGGTGGGGGAGACGGCAGCGGGGGCGGGGGTGAGGGTCATCGTCGCTCCTTGAGGGGTAGCAGGCCGTGGAGGCAGGGTGCGGGGTGGGAGTCAGGGGTGGGTCAGAGGTCCGGGTCTGGGGGGTGGGTCCGGGGAGGCGGGCTCCGCTCAGTCGTCGCCGCCCGCCATGGGCAGCGGCGTGAGTTCGTGGTCGAAGGCCGGGCGGATCTGCCCGCGTTCATCCACCCACTGCACCCCTTCGTCGCGGGCGTCGCTGTTCACGAAGGTCCGGAAGCGTGCCCGGATCGACGGGTCGGCCACGGCGGCCGCCCACTCGTCCTGGTAGGTGCCGACGTGGCGCTCCATCCCGGCTTCCAGTTCCGCGCAGATGCCCAGGTGGTCGTCGATGATCACGGCCTTCAGGTACTCCAGGCCGCCGTCGAGGTTCTCCAGCCACGTGCTCGTGCGTTGCAGGCGGTCGGCGGTGCGCACGTAGTACATCAGGTAACGGTCGAGCAGCGTGATGACCTCGTCCTCGCTCAGGTCGCTGGCCAGCAGCACGGCGTGCCTGGGCGTCACGCCGCCGTTCCCGCCGACGTACACGTTCCAACCGCGGTCGGTGGCGATGATCCCGAAGTCCTTGCTGCGCGCCTCGGCGCACTCGCGCGTGCAGCCCGAGACGCCACTTTTCAGTTTGTGCGGGCTGCGCAGGCCCCGGTAGCGCAGTTCCAGGCGCACGGCCAGGCTGGTGCTGTCCTGTACGCCGTAGCGGCACCACGTACTGCCCACGCAGCTTTTCACGGTGCGCAGGCTCTTGCCGTACGCGTGCCCGCTCTCGAAACCGGCGGCGATCAGGTCCTCCCAGATGGCGGGCAGGTCGTCGCGGTGCGCGCCGAGCAGGTCGATGCGCTGCCCGCCCGTGATCTTGCAGTACAGCCCAAAGCGTTTGGCGACCGCGCCGATGGCGATCAGTCCGTCGGCCGTGATCTCGCCGCCCGGCACGCGCGGCATGACCGAGTAGGTGCCGTTCTTCTGGATGTTCGCCAGGAAGGCGTCGTTCGTGTCCTGCAGCGGCGCGTGCGGGGGCGCTACGACCAGTTCGTTATGCAGGCTCGCCAGGATGCTGCCCACGGTGGGTTTGCAGATTTCGCAGCCCAGGCCCGTGCCGTGCGCGGCCAGAACCTCGTCCCAGGTGGCCAGGTCCCGGACGCGGATCAGGTCGAACAGCTCCTGGCGGGAGTACGGGAAGTGCTCGCACAGGTGGTTCGTGACCACCTCGCCCAGGCGGCGCAGTTCGGTCTGGAGCAGGCCGTGCATGCTCGGCACGCAGCCGCCGCAGCCGGTCCCGGCCCCGGTGCATTTTTTCAGGCTGGCCACGTCGCGCGCGCCGTCACCGATGGCGGCGCACAGGGCACTTTCGCGGACGTTCTCGCACGAGCAGATCAGCGCGTCGGCGCTGGTCATGACGGCCCCGCCCGGCAGGGGCGGCACGATCAGCGTCTCGGGCGGCACGGTCAGCGGCGTGCCGGACAGGGTCAGGTCCAGCAGGTCGCTGTAGCGGGCGGTATCCCCGACCAGCAGCCCGCCCAGCACGCGGCTGCCGTCGGCGCTGACGACCAGTTTGCTGTACGTGCCGCGCACGTTGTCGCTCAGGCTCACGGTGCGGCACCCGGGCGTCACGCCCCGCGCGTCGCCGAACGAGCCGACCTCCACGCCCAGCAGTTTCAGTTTGGTGCTGAGGTCCGCGCCCCGGAAATGAAGCGGCTCACCGGACAGCACGCCCAGGTCCCGCAGGACGTTCGTGGCCGTGGCCTTGGCCATCTGGTAGCCGGGCGCGACCAGTCCGTAGATGCGCCCGTCATGCAGGGCGCACTCGCCCACGGCGTACACGTGTGGGTCGTCCGTGCGGCCCGTGTCGTCGATCTGAATGCCGCCGCGCTCTCCGACCCCTAAGCCCGTCTGCCGGGCCAGATCGTCGCGCGGGCGGATTCCGGCACTGAAGACCACGAGGTCCGTTTCCAGGCGGGTGCCGTCCGTGAAGTTCAGGCCGGTCACGTGGCCGTGTTCATGGGCGGTGATCGCTTCGGTGGCTTTGTCGGTATGCACGCCGATGCCCATGCCCTCGATGGTGCGGCGCAGGGTGGCTCCGCCCTCGGCGTCGAGCTGGGCGGGCATCAGGTGCGGCGCGAACTCCACGACGTGCGTGTCCAGGCCCAGCTTGCGCAGCGCCCCGGCGGCTTCCAGGCCCAGCAGGCCGCCGCCGATCACCACGCCGGTCCGGGCCGCGCGGGCGGCCGCGCGGATGGCGTCCAGGTCGTCCAGCGTGCGGTACACGAAGCACCCGCTGGCCTCCTTACCCGGCACGGGCGGCACGAACGGCACCGAGCCGGTGGCGAACACCAGCGCGTCGTACGTCAGGGTGCGCCCGGCGACCGTCACCTCGCGGGTCTCCAGGTTCACGTCGGTGGCGCGGCCGTACACGACGTTCACGCCCTGCGCGGCGTAATCGGCGTCGGTGGCCAGGGACAGGTCGGGCTGCGGATCGTCCAGGTGGCTGCTCAGGTGAACGCGGTCGTACGCGAGTCGGCTTTCCTCGCTGAGAACCGTGATGTTCAGCGCCTGTGCGCTGGCCTGGGCGCGCAGTTGCTCGACCAGGCGGTGACCGACCATGCCGCTACCGATGATGACGACGTGCGGGGTGCTGGGAGCCTGGGTTGGGGTCATGTGATCCTCCGTGCGGGTCGTCGCTACGCGATTTACAGCGCAGCGGGGATGACCGCTGCCGCAATTGAGCCGGATTCTGAACGTTTTGTCAAATTTTTTCGCCACAAGTGTGGACATATATCGGATTTTATGTGTTTATCTGTCTAGAATCGCGCAGCTTGTGCAGATTTTTGTTGACAATTCGCAGATTGGGCCTTGACATTCTGTCTCATGGCCGTCAGGCTCGCCTCATGAACGCGGCCCCTTCCTGCACCGTCCGCACCACCTGCCCCTACTGCGCGGTGCAGTGCAACTTTGACCTGCACGTCGAGCAGGGTCTGGCCGTCCGCGTGACACCCACCAAGGAATGCCCGGTCGCGCACGGCACCGTCTGCAAGAAAGGCCTCGCTGCACTCAGCGACCTGCGCCACCCCGACCGCCTGACCACGCCGCTGCTGCGCCGTGACGGCCAGCTCGTCCCCGTCAGCTGGCCCGAAGCCATGGCCTACGTCCGCGAGGCCCTGGCGCCTCTGATCAGCAGCGCCCCGCAACGCGTCGGCGTGTTCGGCAGCGGCAGCCTCACCAACGAGAAAACGTACCTGCTGGGCAAGTTCGCCCGCGTGGCCCTCCAGACCCCCAACATCGATTACAACGGCCGCTACTGCATGGCCTCGGCCAGCGCCGCCCTGAACCGCACCCTGGGCATCGACCGGGGCCTGGGCTTCCCGCTCGCTGACATGACCCGCAGCGACCTGATTCTGCTCGTCGGCGCGAACATCGCCGAGACCCTGCCTCCGATCATGCAGTACCTCAAGGGCACCCGCGAACGCGGCGGCGCCATCTATGCCATCGACCCGCGCGCCACCACCACGGCCCGCGTCGCCGGGCGGCACCTCGCGCCCCGGCCCGGCACGGACGGCATCCTGGCCCTGGGCCTGCTGCACCTCATGAAGAGCTGGGGCAAGATCCGCCCCACCGCGCCTGCCCACGGCCTGGCCGACGTCCTGTGGCACGCCGACAACTACCCACCGGCCCGCGTGGCGCACGAGTGCGGCGTCCCCGAAGCGGACCTGATGACCCTGGCCCGCGCCTACGCCGAGGCCCGCACCCCTCTGATCCTCACCGGACGCGGCCCTGAACAGCACACGCACGGCACCGACACCGTGCAGGCCTGGCTGAACCTGGCCTTCCTGACCGGGCACGTCGGCAAGCAGGGCGGCGGGTTCGGCACCCTGACCGGCCAGGGCAACGGCCAGGGCGGGCGCGAACACGGCCAGAAGAACGACCAGCTGCCCGGCGCGCGCAGCCTGCGCGACCCCCGCCACCGCGAGCAGATGGCCGCCCACTGGAACGTCCCGGAATCCCACCTGCCGCAGCCCGGCTACAGCGCCCAGGAACTCCTGAACGCCTGCGGCGAGAGCGGCGAAGGCGGCATCGACGCGCTGATCGTGCTGGGCAGCAACCCGGTCGTCAGCGCCGCCGGAGCCGGACAGGTCACCGAGCGCTTAAAGGCCCTGAAGCACCTGATCGTCATTGACTTCCTGCCCAGCGAAACCGCGGAGCTCGCCACGCTGGTCCTGCCCGGCAGCATGTGGTGCGAGGAGGAAGGCACCACCACCAACCTGGAGGGCCGCGTGCAGCGCCGCCGCCGCGCCGTGAGTGCGCCCGGCACGGCCCGCGAGGACTGGCAGATCCTGTGCGACCTCGCGCACGCCATCGGCCGGCCCCACGGCTTCACGTACTCCAGCTTCCGCGACCTGCAAGACGAGTTCTTTCTGGCCACCCGGGGCGGCAAGGCCGATTACAGCGGCCTGAGCGCCGAGCGCCTTGACCGTGCAAGCGCCCAGTGGCCCGTCCCGCGCGCCGACGGCCCCGACACGCCGCTGGCCTACGCGCCCACCTACCCCACCGCCGACGGACTGGCCACCCTGCACGTGCCGCGCGTGCCCGCCCCGGACCTCGCGCCGCGCGCCCTGCACCTGACCACCGGCCGCCTGGCCGGGCAGTACCAGAGCGGCACCCAGACCCGCCGCAACCCCGCCCTGAAAGCCGAGAACACCGTGCAGATGCACCCGGACACCGCCCTGGCGTACGGCCTGCGCGCCGGTCAGTCGGTCACGCTGCGCACCGCGCACGGACAGGCCACCCTGCCCATCACCCTGACGCCCGGCATCCGCCCCGACACCCTGTTCATCCCGTTCCACTGGCCCGACACGGCCAACCTGCTGACCGACCCCACCGCCCTGGACCCCCACTCCCGCATGCCGGGATTCAAGATCACGCCCGTCACGCTGCTGCCCGCCCAGGACCCCGCACTCCACCCGGCGCCGGTGGTGGCCTCCGGCCCCGCTTCCCTGCACGCCACGCCCTGAACACCCGCTCAACACCCCCAGCCTCACCCGACCCCCCACCCGGGCGCCGCCCTCCAGGAGACACCCATGACCCACACCGCCCCACCGCCCTGCGTGCCGCTTCCCCACGACCTGCTCGGGCAGGTGCAGGCCGCACGGCACGAACAGCAGCTGACCCTGGCCGACCTGGCCGCGCGGATCGGCACGGACCGCGTGTGGCTGGCCGCCGCGCTGGACGGACAGCATCCCTTTTCGCTGCCGCTCGCGCAGACGCTCCTCGGCACGTTGGGCCTCGACCCGGCCCACGCCGTCAGCCTGACGTGCGTGCCCATGCGCGGCGCCTTCCAGACGCTGCCTCCCACCGACCCCACCGTGTACCGCCTGTACGAGGTGCTACAGGTGTACGGCCCCGCCCTGAAAACCCTGATTCACGAGGAATTCGGCGACGGCATCATGAGCGCCATCAACTTCCGCCTGGAACTGCGCCGCGAACCCCACCCGGACGGCGACCGCGTCGTGATCACCATGGCCGGTAAGTTCCTCCCGTACCACTGGGCGGCCCCAGAACCTTGAACAGCCGCGCTCCCTGGCACCCCGCTCCCTGCTTCTTCCTTCTGACCCTCACCCCCCGAAGCTTTTGCCCCCACTTTCCCTGGAGACCTGATGACTAACCGACGTTCCTTCCTGAAACTCGCCGCCAAGACCGCCGCCGTCACCGCCGCCAGCACCACCCTGCCCCGCGTGAACATCGCGTCGGCGCAGAGTAAACCCATCAACATCGGTTTCATTCCCCTGACCGACTGCGCCAGCATCGTCATGGCGCAGGAACTCGGGTACTTCAAGAAGTACGGCGTGAACGTGAATGTCATCAAGCAGGCGTCCTGGGCCGCCACCCGCGACGGCCTGCTCAGCGGCGACCTGCACGCCGCGCACTGCCTGTTCAGCATGCCCCTGAGCGTCTACACCGGCATCGGCGGACCCGCCGGGCGGGAACTGCCGATTGCCATGGTTCTGAACAACAACGGACAGGCCATCACGCTGGAAAACACCTTCAAGGCGGCTGGCGGCGACCCGAAAGCCGCCGGGGAGATCATCCGCAAGCTGGTCGCGCAGGGCAAGGCCCCCACCTTCGCCATGACCTTCCCCGGCGGCACGCACGACATCTGGCTGCGCTACTGGCTCGCGCAGGCCGGGGTGCCCCAGGGCAAGGTGGGCATCATCACTGTGCCGCCCCCGCAGATGGTCGCCAACATGAAAGTCGGGAACATGGACGGCTTCTGCGTCGGCGAACCCTGGGGCGGCGTGGCCGTCGCGCAGGGCATCGGCTTCACGCACCTGACCACCCAGGAAATGTGGCGCAACCACCCGGAAAAGGCCCTGGTGCTCAACAAGGACTTCAGCGCCCGCAAGGATGAACTCAAGGCCGTCATGCGCGCCATTCTGGACGCCAGCGCCTGGCTGGACTCTATCGCCAACCGCCGTCAGGCAGCCAAGGTCATCAGCGCCAGCCGGTACGTGAACGCGCCCGCCGAGGTCATCCAGGGCCGCCTGGAAGGCAAGTACGACATGGGCGCCGCGCTCGGTACCCGCCAGTTCCTGGGCGACCAGATGATGTTCTCCCGCGCCGCGCAGACCAACCTGCCCCGCCACGCGCACGCCATCTGGTTCCTGGCGCAGTACGTGCGCTTCGGGCTGCTCAAGACCGCCCCGGACTACCAGGCGGTCGCGCAGAAACTCATCATGGACGACCTGTACCGCGAGGTCGCCAAGGAAGCTGGCCTGAAGGTCCCCACCGACGACATGGCCAAGATCAAGACCACCCTCGACGGCCTGACCTTTGACCCCAAACGCCCGGCCGAGTTCGTCAAGGCCCACCCCATCCCGGTCTGATACGAACGGCCGTCTGATGCGTGAGCAACCCGGGAACATACCGGGTTCCTCATGCCGTGCACGACAGACCAGCCTGCCTCTGCTGCCACTGCCTTTGCGGCGCCGCTTTCCGGGTGCGCTTCGCTTGAAACCATCCACTCGGTGAGAGTCCGACTGACCCACCGCCGCAACCTGCGCCACGACCCTGTCGCCGCACCCACAGGAGACCCCATGACCATCACCCAGCCCGCCACGACCGCCCCCACCCCGCGGCCACGCCCCAATCTGAAAGCCCCCTTGCAGTCCCTGGGCTTCTTCCTGCTGGGCCTGGGCCTCCTGACGCTGGTGTAATGTGCTGCTCAGCGCGCTGCGCAGCGACCTGCCGAAACTCTCCGAGATCGGCGCGGCGCTGGGCACGCTGTTGAAAGACCCGTGGTACAACCGCGGCCCGAACGATCAGGGCATCCTGAACCTGCTGCTCTCCAGCCTCAAGCGGGTGTTCTCCGGCTTCGCGCTGGGCGCCCTGATCGCCATTCCGATGGGCGTTGTGATGGGCAGCGTGCCGGGCGTGCGCCGCGCCCTCGACCCGGTCGTGCAGCTGCTGCGCCCCGTCTCGCCCCTGGCGTGGTTCCCGATTGGGCTGGTGCTGTTCAAGTCCGCCGAACCAGCCACGGTGTTCATCATCTTCATCACGGCGCTGTGGCCCACCGTGATCAACACGGCCTTCGGCGTCAGCGGCGTGCCGCAGGACTTCAAAAACGTGGCCCGCGTGTTCCAGTTCACGCCCACCCAGTACGTACTGCGCGTACTGCTGCCGTATGCGCTGCCGCACATCGTGACCGGCCTGCGCATCTCGTTCGGGATCGCGTGGATGGTCATCGTGGCCGCCGAGATGCTGAGCGGCAAGAGCGGCATCGGCTTTTTCGTGTGGGACGCCTGGAACGCCCTGAACCTCCCGAACGTCGTGAGCGCCATCCTGATCATCGGCGTGACCGGCTTCACCTTCGACCAGCTGTTCAACGTGCTCGAAAAGAAGGTGTCGTATGTCTGAAGTCCTGACCCTCCCGCAGAAATCCTCTGCCATCGCCTCGCCCCTGACCCCGGCCCTGGCGATCCAGGGCGTGCACCGCCGCTACGGCAGCTTCGTGGCCCTGGAGGACGTGAACCTGGACATCTGGCCCGGCGAGTTCGTGAGCATCATCGGGCACTCCGGCTGCGGCAAGAGCACCCTGCTGAACCTCATCGCGGGCCTCGACCACCCCACGGAAGGCCACGTGCAGATTCTGGGGCGCACCATCACCGGCCCCGGCCCCGACCGCTCCATGGTCTTCCAGAACTACTCGCTGCTGCCGTGGCTGAGCGTCCGCCACAACGTCACCGAGGCCCTGAAAGCGGCCCGCCCCGACATGAACGGCACCGAGCGCGAACAGACCACCGATCACGCCCTGAAAACCGTGGGCCTGTGGCCCCACCAGCACAAGCGCCCCACGGCCCTGAGCGGCGGGCAGCGCCAGCGGGTCGCCATTGCCCGCGCGTTCGCCGTGCACCCGCGAGTGCTGCTGCTCGACGAGCCGTTCGGGGCGCTCGACGCGATCACCAAGGGCAAATTGCAGGACGAACTGCTGGGCATGTGGAGCGCCGAGGGCGAGAGCGGCATCAGTAACGTCGTCATGGTCACGCACGACATCGACGAGGCCATCTACCTCAGCGACCGCATAGTCGTCATGAGCAACGGCCCGCGCGCCCACATCCACGAAGTCCTCACCGTGGACCTGCCCCGCCCCCGCGACCGCGCCGCTCTCGTCAAGAGCGACACGTACCTGGACCTCAAAGCCCACATGCTGCACCTGCTCGGCACCGTCCTCGCCACCCACGCCTAGAGCGGCGCCGCCCCAACCCCAGCGCAACCGCAACCGCAGCAGCGCAACCGCACCACCACCCCAACCCGGACTGCCCACAGGATCGTCACCGCCACCGCGCCGCCCGTGGGCCTCGCCACGTCAGCCGTCCGTGGGACAGCCCACTGCGATTCTCCAGACGGTGTTTCGGCGTTGGAGCCTGTTCACGTGATCAGACGGATTCTGATTGATTCGGTGCCGTTCTGAATCAATCCGAGCAGACGCGAGTAGGAACCACATGCGCCCCTGCGCGGTATGGAGCCGCAGGTGGTGCTTTTCCGACTGTGGCGCAGTGGAGCGGCCGTCCGTATCAGACGGACTCCGATTGAATGGGCTTCAAAGATCATTCAATCGGAGCGAAGCGAGTGGGAGTAGGGCGGGTTCCGGACGTGAAGCCGGCACTCCGGTGATGTTCCGGATTGCTGGCGAAACAGACGGAAGTCCGTATCACTGGTCCCCCGGAACGTTCATCGGACGCCACTGCGCCGACGGACGCGCAAAGTAATACCCCTGCATGATCCGCACGCCCAGGCTCTCCAGTAATTTCACCTGCCCCAGCGTCTCCACGCCCTCGGCCACCAGTTCCAGACCCATGTCACGGCTCAGGCCCACCATGGCCCGCACGATCGCCACGTCATGCCCGTCCGGTTTCTCCTCCATCGCCGACACGAAACTCCGGTCGATCTTCAGGCCACTCAACGGAAAGCGCGCCAGGTACCCCAGGCTGCTGTAGCCCGTCCCGAAATCATCCAGAACCACCCGCACGCCGTCCTCCTGGAAAGCCGCCAGCAGCCGCGCCGCCCGCTCCGGCGACTGCATCATCAGACTCTCCGTGATTTCCAGTTCCAGGCAGGCTGGCGGCAATCCACTGTCCCGCAGCGCTCCGAGCACCACACTGCGCAGGTCCCGACTCGCAAACTGACGCGCCGACAGGTTCACCGCTACCCGCACGCCCCCCCACAGGGCCGCGGCCCGGCACGCCTCCCGCAGCACCCACGCGCCGACCTCCACGATCGCGTCACTGCGTTCCAGACTGGGTATGAACGTTCGTGGCATCTGCAACCCATACTCCGGACTGTTCCAGCGCAGCAGCGCCTCGGCGCACACCACCCGCCGTTCCACCACGTCCACCAGCGGCTGAAAATGCAACTCGAACTCCCCACGTTGCAGTGCCCGTGCCAGCGGTCCCTCCAGCCCGGCATGCTGGTGCAGACTCGCGTCGAAGAACACCACGGACTCTCCCTGCGTCTTGGCGTCACTGAGCGCCAGCTCGGAGGCCTGGCGCAACGCCTCTGCATCCTGACCATGGGCTGGCCAGCAGGCCGCACCGGCCCTCCACGATACCCGGACCCGCTCCTCACCCAGCACCACCGGCTCCGACAATGCCGCGAGTACCGCAGACAGCCGTTCGTGCAGCGAGTCATGTGGACCCCGGTGGGCAGGGTTGCAGACACTTTCAAGCTGAGCCGAGCCGACTTGAAGAGGACGGGGTCCGGGCGCAGAGGTGGCAACCCGATAGGATTCTGGGTTGTCAACGAACCCGACTGACTTCGTATCACTCAGCAGAATCAACGCGAACTCGTCACCACCCACTCGCGCCACCATTTCCTTTGGTCCCATCAGGGCTGCTGCCCGCACCCCCATCACGCGCAGCAACTCATCCGCCGCGTCATGCCCGTACGTGTCATTCACTAACTGAAAGCGGTTCAGATCCAACGACACCAGCAGAAATGGCCGACTTGACCGTGATACCCGCTGTGCCAGTTGCGCATGCAGTAACACTCGGTTTGGTAGGCCCGTCAGATGATCGTAGAGACGCCCCCTTTCTAGCTCCTGCAATTGATGCTGAATCGTCTCCTCTGCCTGCGCCCGCAACTCCTGCTCGTATTCCACCCTGCGCCGTGCACTCTCCAGTTCTGCCTGGGCCGTCAACTCCTGTACTTGTCGGTCACGCGCCGCCTCATGCAACTGTGCCTGCACAGCCATCAGCTGACGCAGGTATCCCACCGCTGCTACTGGATCAGACCCTTCCGATGCATCCGCCAGCAATTGAAGCGCCTCAACCTGAACCTGCTTGCGGTGATTAGATTCGGCGAGAGCAAGCGCCTGTTGTGCATAACTGGCCGCCATAAGCAGATCTGACATTTGTAGATGGGTATGTGATATTACAATCAGAGTGTCCATCAATTTAGATTCATCAAGTTTTATTCGAAAATAAGCGTGAGCTTTTTCGGCATAAAGTAAGGATTCTACATACCTTGCACTTTTTAATAACATCCTTGACTTAAGAAGATCCAACAGGGATCTAATATCGGGCCACCTGATTAATTCGGGGCTTTCCAGAAGCTCGGCGATTGTATGATCGATCTCTTGCCATCTGTCTGCGTTAAAGAGCAATTCAAGGTAGATGAGTCGGAATGTGAAATACGATTCACAATCTTCTATTTTTTGCGATAACTGTACACCTTGTTGAACTTCTAGTAGGGCCTCATCATGTCTCTCTAATTCGCTTAATATCTGACTTGTTAGAATGATAATCAAGATCCGTAATTTTTCAGCTGGTGCAGAATCATTTAAGGATGATACTATATCTCTGGCTAAATTCAGAAGCCTCAGAGACTCGCTCGATAAATCAAGTGATCGATTAACAATCGCCAGGTTAATATATAGCTCGGCGCAACCAATCTCGTCCTCAAGATTCAGGCTTATCTTAGCTACCGATACCAGATAATTAAGCGCCGCTTTGCTATCGAACTTTACACACGCAATCTGAGATAATTTAACGAGACAGTTTGCAGCTAGATTAGACTGCCTTGCCCGAACTGACAAGGTATATGCCAACTGAAAGGCTTCTTGTGACTCGGAAATTTTCCCATGATTTATTAGATCGATACCTTCCAGGTATTTTACATGGCAGTCTGGCAGAGATTCCAGGCTTATGCTGTCTATTGAGCTTGCCAATCTATGACTAAATTCTAATTCGTGAATCGCTTTTTCGAACATCTTGTGTTATCTCTCCATCTGGAAGGCTATACGGAATTTACACTGTGAATCTTCAGTAAAAACAAGAGCAGACTACGGGAGAGATCCTTACTGCTGTATTCCTGGGTCTCTCTCATTCTGAATGTTATTCCAAATGATCCTCTAGGTTCGCCGCAAATAAGCCAAGATGATTCCCATAGATGTGATTCCGCTTGATGTTTTCATTGTCTGTTAATAAAAACAAGATCATCTGCCGTATATTGGTAAGACCGATATCACTTTGGTTGCCAGTGATACCGTATCGAGTCTAGCGGGTTAAGGTTGGGTGATCTGGTATCTAGGGATGGGGTCATCTGACGGTGTCCTGACTCAAGAGTAAAATATGTAACTTGATGGGGTACATATACTGTTTATAGCAGGGTTTTTCACATTTTTTTTACGAGAATGTTCTGATCAATGAACTGATTGAGTAGCTCTTATGAATGCTGAGCGGGGACAGGTAGTGGGTGGACCGGTTTGAACGGTCGCCGCACTCTGCTCGAATATGGGTACGTACTTGTGCGCGAAGGTGCGTTCGCCTGGACGGCGCCTTGGCATCGGCGGCGCCTTGCTCCCGGCTGAAGGGATCATACGGATTTCGCTCCATACCGCTAAGTACGTTGAAGTTCACATTGCGCCATGCCGGGAAAGCGCCGGAACCTCTCTATTCCCGCTCCAACGTACTTTCTTCTGCTCCGTGCTCCGCGCGGTTTATGGACTAGATAAACTGACATGTTGCAGTTTAGGGAGCAGGAGCAGAAAGTGCGTCCTGGAAGGCATCAAGCTCGGAAAGTTCCAGTTGAAGCGCCCTACGACGCACTTCTGGGATAAACGAGAACCGAACGGTTCTCGCTAACGCTCCCCAATCCGGCCATGTTCCCGGTGGTCTGGGCGGCACATCCTGATCCGCCAGGTGGCAGAGCAGATACGCCAGCCCTGAGAGACACCACCACCGCATCACACCTGTTTTGCTGTGCTGCGCGAACCGCTCTAGGCCGAACCGCCCCTTGATGGTCTTGAAGAAGCCCTCGATCCGCCAGCGTCGTTTCCCGACTCTGGCCAGGTATTTGCCACCCAGGTTGATGTTCGACATGACGAAGCGCTGCTCTGGCTCTTTGTTCCGGTACAGCCATGCCCACGAGACGTACATGGTGGGTTTCAGACCCTGGAGTTGCGCCCTGTACCCCCGGGTCATCAGCTCGTGAATGGGTGTCCCATTCGCGAGTGTTCTGTTGCGCCGGACACCGATCACGATGTCTATTCCTCTTTCCAGGACGGCCTCAATGAACTCCGCACTTTCGAAGCCTCCGTCTGCATGCAGACGGGGGCGGCGCTTCCCCTGAAGCATGACGGGTGGAACAGTGCGGAGCAGTTTGAGGGCCAGCGCAGCAGGTGAGGACGTGCCCTTCCCACGCCAGATCTGAAAGGCCCAGGGGAGCTTCAGGTCTCCACAGCAGATATACAGGACGACCAAGTGAACGCCGTTCACGGCGTTCAGGACGTGCATCCAGTCGGAGAGTCCGGAGAACTTTCCTGCTTTTTCGAGGCTGGTCAGGTCGACCAGGAATTCGACCCGGGGACGCTGGTGTGGAGCATGTTTCCAGGTGTCATTGAAGAGCTGGAGTGCAGCCTGGCGCATGAAGCGGCAGAGTGTCCGGAGATCCCAGATCGTGTGGTTGAGGAATCGACTGATCGCGGAGGGTGATTTGACGGTTGCGCGAGTGGGCAGGGGACGACCGGAACCGTCGAGGAGGAGGTCCAGGAAGACCTGAAAAGAGTCGCGATGTTGTTTGCGCGAGAAGCAGGTGAGGATGTCAGAATAGAGCCGTCTGGCACGTGCATTCTTTGGGTTCACACCTCATTCTGAGGCCAAAGTGTCGTGCCAGACGTCCTTTTCTTAAACTGCAACATGTCAGTATACTTAGATTCAGAAAAGCGCCGCCTGCGGCTGCGTACCGCCCAATCTGTATGTTGTTCCTGCTCGCATCCGCTTGGACTGATTCGGAACGGTACCAAAGCAACCGGAAGCCGTAGCAGCGCGCAGGTCTGTGTGATTCAGCAGGTGAAATTGGTGGCCGTTCAGGTGCGGCGCGACGAGGTCAACAATCGTTACCGCGCCTGGAGGCGCGTGTTGGCCGCGCCGCACGGTGGCGAACACCTTAATTGATGGCGACCAGTTGCCTCTGGCCGCGCCGGGTCAGGCGGGGTCTGGTGCACTGTCTCCCGGTGCGGTTGGGTCCTGCACGCCCAGTGTGCGCGCCAGTTGCTGCGCGAGTTCGAAAGAACGCGGGTCCGTGAAGCCCGCCTCGGTCTGCGTGAGGGGAAAGTCGCGCAGGCTGGCGCGGCGAATCTGGGCCGGGCCGATGAACGGCAGGTTCGCGTGCTGGCACACCCGGAAGAGGGCCAGGCGCAGGTCGTCCTGCGTGCGGTACGGAAAGATGTGCGTGTCGTCCTGCACGTGCAGCGGCCCCCCCTGCGCGGCGAGCAGGGGTTCCAGGGCGCGGGTGCTGATGGCGTCCAGGGTGCTGGCTGTTCGGCGGCGCAGCAGGCGGGCGCGCGGGTGGTCGTACATGCCCCAGCGCAGTGACAGGATCTCCGTGACCTGAAGCGCGTGTCGGTATATCAGGGTCAACGCGGCGTGCAGGTGCGGGTCCGTGGCGTTCAGGAGCAGGCGCGTCAGGGCGTCGCGGTGGGGGAGGGCGTCGCGGGCGTGCTCGGCGGGCGGCGTCTGGAAGTCGGTCAGCGGGTCTGTGGTGATCAGGCCCGCGCGGCGCAGTGTGGTGTACAGGCCGCGCAGGGTGCTCGTGCGCGCGATGATGGTGTTGTTGCTGGCGACGCCGCCGCGCGCGTTGCTCAGCAGGGGCGTGCGCAGCCACGTATGAAAGTCGGCTGGTGGGTGCAGCAGGTTCACGTGATCCTGCGCGGCGTGCTCCAGAATGGGTTTGAGGTTCGCGCGGGCCTGCGCCACGGGCCGCGTCAGGTGCCCGCCGGCCTGAAGGGTGGCGACCAGGGTGTCGAGGTCGTACTTGGTGAGCGCGCGGGTGAGTTTGAGGGCGAGTTCGTCCGGGTGCGGCGTGGGCATGCGAACCTCCAGCTCGATATTTACGTGTATATGATAGCAAGATGGATGATGGAAGGATGTTGGTCGGCAGGTTGACCTTCACGGCCCCTTCCCGCTTCACGGAAGACCCTCACCCGTCTGCCCACTCTCCCTGCAACCCGCGCCCGGGCACCTGCCAGAGCTTCCCATCGCCTGCGCCTCATGTCGCGCTGGGCCCCTGTAGCGCAATAGGGCCGGGGAGACTGTGTTTTTGCGTGCGGATAGGGCATGATAGGGGGATGACTGGTCGCCGTGGGCGTCCGGGCTCCGAGTAGTGCTTCGTTGGGATGTCTGGTCTGTCCGCCTGGACGGACGTGTGACGGCGCCCCTTTAGTTCAAGCTGCGTTTCGCGGCGCGCCCAATGTGGGCGTCGACAGGATGGTTCATGACCCGAATTCAGGATAAACCCCGGCGTACACCGGTTGATTCTTCGTCTGGCAGCTCTGCTCACTCTTCTTCCAGTGCCGCTCCGGTGCGCGACTGGCGCGCCCTACTCGGTGACCGCACGCCGACGCCCGTACAGATCGGCGCCATTCCGGCGCTGCTGTCGGGCCGTGACGTGATCACGACCGCCCGCACCGGCAGCGGGAAGACCCTGGCGTTTCTGATTCCGGCCGCGGCGCGGGGCATCGGCATGAGCCCGGTGCGCGGTATGCGGCCCGAGGTGCTGGTCATCACGCCCACCCGCGAACTGGCCGTGCAGATCCGTGACGTGGCGCGCGAGCTGAACATGACAGCCGGGCGCATCACGGGCGGCATCACGCCCGGTCAGACGCGCAGCGAGGCGACCGGAAAGGGCCTGATCTCGGGCACGCCGGGCCGCCTCAAGGACCTGATCAACCGCAACGAACTGAGCCTTGCAGGTCTGCGCTACGTGGTCCTCGACGAAGCGGATGAACTGCTGTCCCTGGGCTTTCTGCGGGACGTGGGCGACATCCTGCGTGCCGCGCAGCAGCAGAGCTCCGCGAACGGGCACCTGCAAGTCGCCATGGCCTCGGCGACGTTCCCGGCCGAGATCCGCGCGGTCGCCGAGCGGTTCATGGTGAACCCCGAACGCATCGATATCGCCCCGGCCCGCTCGGACGCCGCCGACGCGAACGCCGCGGACGTGCTGGGCGGCGCGACCGGCGCGACCCACCTGATCGTGAACACCACCCGTGAGCAGGTGCTCGACCTCGCGGCTGAACAGGTCCGCGAGGCGCTGCGCGAACCGGGCGGATGCGTCGTGATCTTCAGCCGTACCAAATCCCTCGTGAAACGCCGCGCCGAGAAACTGAACGAGATGCTGACCGGCGAGATCGTCAGCCCACTCGAAGGAAACATGGACCAGAAGAAACGCGAGCGGACCATGGCGAACCTGCGTGAAGGCAAGTCCCGCGTGCTGATCGCGACCGACATCGCCGGGCGTGGCATCGACCTGCCCGAAGTGCGGCTGGTGATTCACATGGATATCGCCTCGACCGCGGAAGATCACGTGCACCGTTCAGGCCGTACCGCGCGCGCCGGGCGTCCCGGCACGAACCTTGTCCTGCTGATTCCCGAACAGCGCGCCCTGTGGCAGAACGTGCGCCGCAAACTGCCGGGCGCGCTGCACCCCCCGCTGACCCGCGAGGAAAGCCAGATCGACAAGGACATTCAGGAAAAGCAGGGCCAGGGCCGTGGACAGCAGGGCCCCGGCGGGGGCCGACAGGGGCAGCCACGCGCCCAGAGCGCCGGCCAGGGCGGCAGCCACGGCACCAGCAGCCACGACACCAGCAACCACGGTCAGGCGGCCGGTCAGGGAAGTGGTAGTTCCGCCGCTGGCCGCAGCGGGCGCGCGCAAGGTGATCGCCCCCGCGGCAGCCAGGGCGGTCAGGGCCGCAGCGAGGGTGCCGCAGGAACCGGCGCGGGCCGCGTGGGACCGCAGCGCCCCCGTGGACGTGGTGGCCGCCGTTAAGCGGAGACGGGAGTAGTCCCATCGCCGCCTTCTATTGATGGCCTCAGCACCATCAGTTCAGGCTGGCGACGACTGAAGCAGATTTCGATTGATTCGGTGCAGTTCTGAATCAATCCGAGCGGACGCGACCAAGTACCTTGTAGCTAACATTGCGCCATGCCGGGAAGGCGCCGGAACCTCTCCATTCCCGCCCCAACGTACTTTCTTCCGCTCCGCGCTCCGCGCGGTTTATCTACAGGATAAACGCAGTGTACTTAGGAACAGCAGACGCCCCTTCGCGCAATGGAGCCGCAGGCGGTGTCTTCCCGACTGTGGCGCAGTGGAGCGCAGTCCGTATGATCAAGGGTTTCCACTGCCCTACCGACGATGTGTCACGCGGCGTTGAGGCGGGGTCCGTCCTGCTCCATCCCGGTCAGGACGTACTTTTCCGCATTCAGGGCTGCCTGCCGCTGCGCAGCCCCCCACGTCATTCC